>JAZQNP010000037.1:0-58904 GCA_045627405.1 Oscillospiraceae bacterium
CCGTTGAGGGTACGGATCTCGTCGATAAACTTTTTCTGGTCGATGTTTTCCTTGACCTGCACATCGTACACGAGATCGAAGAGCGTACCGAAATCGGTTGTCTTGACTCTGCGGAGCTTCCAGTTGGTGGTATATTTGTCCATCACGTCGTCGAAGAGACCGTTGTAGTTGAGGTTCTCCGGGATGGTAATTTTCAGGGTCATATTCTGCGTTTTCGGTGCTGCGAAGCCGGTGAAGCAGAGCAGCAGCATTGCAACAGCAAAGATGACAAAGGTCAGTGCCGCATAGGCGATATAGCCGGTGCCGCACATCACGCCGATGACCACAGAGCTGAGGATATAGGCGAGATCCTTAGGATCCGTCGGCGTACTGCGGAATCTGGTGAGCGCGAACGCAGAGGTGAGCGTAATTGCTGCACGGGTGCCGCTGGAAGCATCAATCAGCAGGCACATGGTAATGATGATTGCCGAACTCATGAGTGCGACTGTCGGCATGGTAAGTACATAGCTCTGCGCGTAGCCTCTCTTGCGGTTTGTGAACATGTAGACGCAGCTGACAAGGAAACCAAGCACCAGCGCGGAGCAGAGACACAGCAGCACGAGGCTGAATGTAACATGGCCGTTGGAATCGACCCAATAGGCGGACTGGTCATCGAAGAGCCGGGTAAAGATATTTGCAGCAGAGAATGCTGCGAAAGCGGTGTTAAGCATAGATAATCTTCCTTTCATCCTTGGATTGTTCGGTCACAGACTCCTGTACGAAGCTTTTATAGGCTCTGCCGTATTTTGAGAAGCTGTGCCGGCGGATGCCGATTTCGGAGAGTGCCTCACTCATCCACAGCGGAATCGAACCGGGAACTTTAATTTCCATCAGTCTTTGATCGGGGCGAATGATCAGGTTGCCGTAGCTGGCTTTGGTGAGGCTGAGATCGAAACGGCGTTCGGTCAGTTCACGGTCAAAGGTCAGACGGAATTCGGGATCATCCTTACCGAAGAAAGCGGACCGCTTGTAGCTGATATACTGACGCGGTGCGATGGAATCGTAATGATTGAGGAAGACGTCCATTTCTTTGATGACCTGCAAATCAATGAAGCGTTCGTAGTAGGGCTTCACGCGGGTAGAGATATAGGCTTCCGCCTCCGCGACGGTCATAGAGACACGGCGTTTTGTGACGATGCCGCCGATCTTCCTTTTGACTTCGAGAAAGACAGACTGATCGGGGGCGGCAGGAGAATAGTAGCTCCTGAGACGGAGCTTTTCTTTGTAGTAGGGCTTTTCGATGGAACGGCGGATCAGCAGATTATCCGGAGTATCATAGTAGAGATTGAAGATGCCGTATTCTTTTCCGTCCACGCAGAACTTATCGGGATTCATGTGTTCATGCACGACAGGCAGAAGAGCCTCATACTGTTCGAGCGACATCAGGAATTTCACTTCACGACGCTGAAATGTACTGATAGCCATAACCTTTGCCTCCTTTTTTCATGTATAAGTGATGTTTGGTTTCCCCCTCATCTTAATACCAGTATATCGGAAGCAACTGAAATGAACCTGAAAAAAAGAAGCTGCTTTGTGAAAGCTATGTGAGCGCACAGTGTCATATAATCACATTTTATGTCAGATTGTACTCTTTCGATCAGGAACAAGTCTGCCGTCCGGCACGGTTCTGCCGGACGGCATCTGCTTTGAATTTCTCTGTTTCGACGTTTGGATGTTTGGACGCAGCGGGCGATCAGTCTTTGAGCGGGATGCCCTTTGCGTCGGTCGCGATGGAACCGGTGAGGATCTGAATGCCCTCGACGAGACCCCAGATCTCAGAGACGAACGAAAGTGTAAAGCAGGAGAGCAGGGTAATCAGGAGCTGAGCGACAGCTTTGCCGGTATATCCGAGATAGAAGTTATGGACACCGAACGCGCCGAGGAAGATGCCGAGCAGACCGCCCGCGACCTTAGACTTCTGCTGAGAGGGGTCATAGGCAATCGGCTGTACGGCAGGCGCGACCGGCTGCTGCTGATAAGGCTGCTGATAGACCTGCTGCTGCGGCTGGGCATATGCCTGCTGCTGCGGCTGCTGATAGACCTGCTGCTGCGGCTGCGCATAGACCGGCTGACCGGTCGCAGTGCCGCACATTTCGCAGACGGCTGCGCCGGCGGGGAGCTCCTCGCCGCAGGTACCGCAGTATTTCATACCGGTGCCGGCAGCAAAACCGCACTTCGGGCAGGTCACGTCGGTATCAGTGAGAACTTCTGCACAATTCTTGCAAAACATAGATGTTCCTCCTTACATGAACAGCATCGTTGTTTCCGGCTGCCGGCAAAGCATTGCAGCAACCTTCTCACTCCTATTATACATGTTTTTTGTAAATCTGTCAAGATATTGCGCATTTTTTCTGAAATTTGCACATAGGATGGAGCAGAGAGCCATATTTTGGCAAAAGCGGAAGAAAGGGTGAGAAACATGCAGAAAGCGGTTGGAAATCTGCGGGCAGCAGTGCTGTTGGGCGTACCGGTTTCGGTGCTGCTGTTTGCGGGGAATGCCGCGCTTTATACGGCGATAGATCTGCCCGGATGGATGCTGCATATTCTGGCAGTGATGCCGCTGACGGCGGGGAGCTTTGCAGCGGCATATGCAGCGGGGCGTCGGCAGCGGCACAGCGGGATATTCTGCGGAATCCGCGTCTCGCTGTACCTGATTGGCATATGGTATGCGGTTTATTGTATGTACCGAGGGACACTTTGTATGCCGAAGGCAGTGCTGCCGGTCATTTTGGGCGGAATTGCCGGAGGACTTCTGGGCGTGCATCGGGAAGAGCCGGTGCCGCGCCGGCGCATGCACAGACTGATCGGCTGCCGGGAGCAGCTGCGGATGGTGCCGCTTCTGCTGCACCGCCCGCGGAACGAAAAGAAAGACGCGGAATAGACCGGACAGTCAGATTGCCGGACTGTATACGGCGTTTGGATGCCGGAAAAGCTGCAAACAAAAACCGCCCTGCCGAAGCGTTTTCCGGCGGGGCGGTTTGCTGGATGAAGCGCATGAGAACTGCTGTGTAATCCTGTTTTGGCGAACACCCGATGCCGTTACTCCTCCATTGCAGCGACCAGACTGCGCAGACGGATTTTTGCTGCACCGAGATTGTTGATCTCGTCGATTTTGAGCTGTGTATAGAGCTTGCCCTTTGCTTCGAGGATGGAACGCACCTCATCGGTTGTCACCGCGTCGATGCCGCAGCCGAATGACACAAGCTGAACAAGCTGCATATCCGGCTGTGTTGTGACATACTGTGCGGCACGGTAAAGGCGCGCATGATAGGTCCACTGGTTGAGAACGCCGAGCTTTCCGACATGTCCGAGTGCGGCGACCGAATCCTCGCTGACGACCGCCATGCCGAGGCTGGTGATCAGCTTGTGGATGCCGTGGTTGATTTCCGGATCAATGTGGTACGGTCTGCCGGCAAGCACAATGATTTTTCTGTTTTCTGCGCGCGCCTCCGAAATGATGCGCTGTGCTTCTTCCGCAATCTCTGTGCGGTACTGTGCCAGTGCGGCATATGCCTTGTCGATCGCGCTGTCCGGATTGCCTGTATAGGCAAAGGCAGAGAGTGCCTGTTTCAGCGATTTCCGCAGACCTTTTTTTCGGTTCAGATCCATGTACGGCGTGATGAAATTTTCAGATGTCAGGCGGGAATTGTTTGCCCGCAGCAGTTCGGGATAATATGCGACGACCGGGCAGTTGTAGTGGTTGTCGTTTTCGCCTTCATCGAGATTATAGCTCATGCACGGCCAGAAAATGAAATCGACACCCTGTTCGAGCAGATCTTCGATATGACCGTGTGCGAGCTTTGCCGGATAGCAGACCGTATCGGACGGAATGGTGTGCTGTCCCTGGTAATACACAGTGCGGTCGCTCTCGCGGGAGAGCTTGATCGCAAAGCCCAGCTCGGTAAACAGCGCAGTCCAGAACGGCATCTGCTCATAAAAGCTCAGCACGAGCGGCAGACCGACCGTTGCGACCGGAGCTGCTGCCGGCTTCTTCTCGGCACAGGAGAGGATTTTCTGATATTTGTATTCGTAAAGTGACGGGATATTCTGTGCTTTTGCCTTGCCCGCGCCTTTTTCGCAGCGGTTGCCGGAGATGAATCTGCCGCCGTCGGGGAAGGTCACGATATTCAGTGCGCAGTGCGCGGTGCATCCGCCGCATTTCGCGCTCTTTGTGGTGTAGCTGAAACCGGCGATCTTCTCTGCGGAGATGGTGGAAGTCTGCTCCGGTGCATGTTCTTTTGCGTAGAGTGCCGCGCCGAACGCACCCATCAGACCGGAGATCGCCGGACGGATGACATCGCGGCCCAGTTCGATTTCAAAGGAGCGCAGAACGGCGTCATTGAGGAATGTGCCGCCCTGAACGACAATGTTTTTGCCGAGTTCCTCCACGGATTTTGCGCGGATGACCTTATATACCGCGTTCTTGATGATGGAGGAGGAGAGACCCGCAGAAATATCTTCCACGGTCGCGCCGTCCTTCTGCGCCTGCTTGACGGAACTGTTCATGAACACGGTACAGCGCGAGCCGAGATCGACAGGCCGTTCTGCAAACAGACCGAGCTGTGAGAATTCTGCAATGTCATAGCCCAGTGCCTGTGCAAAGCTCTGGATGAACGAGCCGCAGCCGGAAGAACATGCTTCATTGAGCATAATGCTGTCGATGCTGTGATTGCGGATCTTGAAGCATTTGATGTCCTGTCCGCCGATGTCCATGATGAAATCGACATCGGGGCAGAAATAGGATGCCGCTTTGAAATGGGCAACGGTTTCGACAATGCCGAAGTCGATGCCGAGACCGGCGCGGATGAAATCCTCTCCGTAGCCGGTGACGGCGGATGCACGGATGTGCAGATCGGGATTTTTGATCTCATAGATTTTTTGCAGCTGATGCACAATGCGGTCAAGCGGCTGTCCGCGGTTTGCTGCATAGTACTGATACAGCAGTTCACCGTTTTCGGTGATCAGCACCAGCTTGGTGGTTGTGGAACCGGCGTCGATGCCGAGATAGGCATTGCCTGTTGCAGTCTGCAAATCGGCAAACGGCAGATCGTGTGCCTTGTGCCGCTGAATGAACTGCTCATACTCTTGGCGCGAGCGGAACAGCGGCTCCGTGACGACGGTATTGCCGCCGGTATGTGCGGCTTCGAGCTTTGCCAGCGTATCTGTGAGTGTCATCGCATCGACAGACTGTTCTGCGTACATCGCAGAGCCGTATGCAACGAAAACCGGCGCGTTTTCAGGGAAAATCGCGTGCTGCTCGTCGAGTTTCAGTGTGCGGACAAATGCTTCCCGCAGTCCTTTGAGGAAGGACAGCGGACCGCCGAGAAACAGCACCGTTCCCTCGATGGTTCTGCCCTGCGCAAGACCGGAGACCGTCTGGTCAACAACCGCCTGAAAAATACTCGCGGCAATGTCTTCGCGTCTGGCACCCTGATTGAGCAGCGGCTGAATATCGGATTTTGCAAACACGCCGCAGCGCGATGCAATCGGATAGCGTTTTTCTGCTTGGAGCGACAGTTCATCCATTGCATCTGCGGTGATGCCGAGCAATGTTGCCATCTGGTCGATGAATGCACCGGTTCCGCCCGCGCAGGAGCCGTTCATGCGCTGCTCCACGCCGCCGGTCAGGAACATCATTTTTGCGTCCTCGCCGCCCAGCTCAATGACGACATCGGCATCCGGATAATCGGATTTGACCGCGAGAAAGGCAGCATGTACCTCCTGCACAAAGGGAATGCCCGCGCTTTGGGCGAGTCCCAGTCCGGCAGAACCGGTGATGCACACGCGGAATGCCGCATCCGGAAATTTCTTTTGCAGGTCGAGAATCTGCTCCGTAACGGTTTCCCGCACGCGGGATAAATGCCGCTGATAGCAGTGCGAGAGAATATTGTGACCGGCATCCATGACAACGGTTTTGACAGTGGTGGAACCGACGTCAATGCCGAGCGAATAAATCTGCTGCATGATAAAAGCCCTCCTTTGCCGCCGAACCGACTTTCAGCGACAAGATTCGATGCTATTATAACACATTTTCAGAGAAAAAGTAAAGCATTCCGCGTAAATTTCAAAGATTTTCTGACGGATCAGGCAAAGCCTCTGCGGATCCATGCGATACAGGCTTGGAACCACGGTGCGCAGACTGCATTTTCATGCCAGTCGCCCGTCGCAGTGGTTTCGTCGGAGAGCGAGAGGCCGTGACCGCCGTGTGGCAGGATATGTGCCTCAAACGGGATTTTTTGTTCTGCAAGTGCCTGCATGTACATCAGGGAGTTCTGCACCGGCACGCAGTTGTCATCGCTGGTGTGCCAGATGAAGCACGGCGGCGTGTCTGCGTTCACCTGTTTTTCCAGCGAAACCGCATCGGCACGCGGATTGTCATAATTTTGGGCGTCGTCCTCACCGACGAGATTGACAATGGAGCCGCGGTGTGCGAATGCACCCGCCGTAATGACCGGATAGCTCAGAATCTGTGCGTTTGGCTTGCAGAGCGCAGTATCCCCCAGCACCTCGGTGACAAGTTTGCTGTTCCAGTATACTGAGAGACTTGCGGCAAGATGACCGCCGGCGGAAAATCCCGCAACGGCAATGCGGTTTGGGTCAACCTCAAAGTCTGCGGCATGCGTGCGGACATAGGCGACCGCAGCGGCGAGTTCGAGCAGATTGGCGGGGAACCGCTTTTGGCAGGTATAGCGCAGCACGAATGCCTGCACGCCGTAGCCGGCAAAGCGCATCGCAACCGGAATTGCCTCGCGCTCCGAGCAGTAATCATATCCGCCGCCCGGACAGATCACGACGGCAGGACGCTGCTTATTGCCGTGTTCATCCAGATGCGGGGTGTAGATCGGTTCCAGCGTCGCCTGATATTCGGGTGTGTGCAGACCAGCCTTTTCAAAGGGAATCTGCAAAAGAACGGTTTCTGTTTTCATGGTGTAACCTCCGTTGTTTTTATGGCGGATTCATCCGCCGTATTTGAGCATCACTGCTGCATGATGCCGTAGGCTGCCTGACCGATGCAGATGCCGCCGTCATTCGGCGGAATCAGACGGTGCAGCAGCACAGTCAGCCCGCGGCGTGTGAGAGCATCACGGGTCATTTCAGTCAGCAGACGGTTTTGAAAGACACCGCCGCTCAGCGCGACGGTATGCAGCCCGTGCATTTCCCGCAGCATGCCGCATGCAGTGCCGACTGCCTCTGCGAGAGCAGCATGAAACGCATATGCCAGCGCACGGCGCGTTTCGATCTGCGGTGCAGCGAGATACCGCACTGCGATTTCTGCTGCAAGATTTGACGTATCCAGTGTCACGAAGCCGCCGTTTTCGCGGACTGTACAGTGCAGCAGTGCGGAAGCTGCCCCGCCGCTGCGCAGATGCCGCTCCGCTTCATACATGAGTGCCGTTGCGGCTTCTCCTTCAAAGGTAGACATGCGGCGGATGCCGAGGATTGCGGCGACTGCATCAAAGAGCCGTCCGCAGCTTGTGGAGCGCACGGAATTGATCTGATTCTGCGCCATTGCAGCCTGCACGCGGTATTGCTTTGCATCGCAGACTGCGAGTGCGGCGCAGATTTTCTCTGCATGATCGGCGGTTTCCCGCAGCAGAGCCGCCGCAATGCGCCAGCCCTCGCGGGAGGAGCTGTCTCCGCCGGTCTGCATGAACGGCTGGATGCTGCCTGCACGGGTAAAGCCAAAGGGGTCGCAGAGCAGCAGCTCGCCGCCCCATATGGTGCCGTCTTCGCCGTATCCGGTGCCGTCAAAGCTCACGCCGATGATTTTGTCCGTGCAGCCGTTTTCTGCCATGCAGGAGAGAATGTGCGCATAATGATGCTGCACCCGGAGCAGCGGCACCTGCCACTGTGCTGCCAGTTCTTCGGCAGCAGCGACCGTATTGTACATCGGGTGTGTGTCACAGACAATCCGTTCCGGTTTTGCTTCGAGCAGCCCGCACATGCGCGTGACCGATTCTCTCAGAGCCTGAACAGTCCGGAGATCTGCCATATCCCCGACATACGGAGATGCGTAAAGCAGCCCGTTTTTTGCAATGCAGAAGCTGTTTTTCAGTTCGCCGCCGATGCCGAGAACCTGCCCCTTGCTGCTGCCGTACAGAATCGGCAGCGGCGCAAATCCGCGCGACCGCCGGATCATATAGGGCGTGCCGTCGAGCCAGTCACAGACAGAATCGTCCGCGCGCAGGAGAATCTCTCTGTCATGGGAGAGAATCAGATCACAAAAGCCGCTCAGTTCTTTCAGTGCAGAGGCGTCATCGCGGCAGATCGGCGCGCCGCGTGCATTGCCGCTGGTCATGACCAGACAGTCTGTCATCGCAATGCCGTCCGGATAATCAAACAGCAGCATTTGGAGCGGCGCATAGGGCAGCATGACGCCGACCGTGAGATGATCCGGTGCGATCTGTTCGCAGAGCGAGGACGCCGCACGCTTTTCGAGCAGCAGAATCGGCTTTTGCCAGCCCGTGAGACAGGCTTTCTGCGCATCGGAAACGACACATTCGCGCTGTGCAGTCTCCGCATCGCGGAGCATGACGGCAAAGGGCTTCATCGGACGCTGTTTGCGTATCCGCAGCAGTTTGACAGTCTCTTTGTTTTTGGCATCGCAGCAGAGATGAAACCCGCCGATGCCCTTTACGGCAATGATTTTCCCGTCCGTGATTGCCTGCCGTGCCGCCGTGATTGCATCGCCGCCGCGCAGCTGTGTGCCGATGATATACACCTCCGGTCCGCAGTCATTGCAGCAGACGGGCTGTGCATCGTAGCGGCGTGTTGCCGGGCTATGGTATTCCTCCGCACAGGCATCGCACATCGGAAAAGCCTGCATACTTGTGCGTTCGCGGTCATAGGGCATCGTGTCGAGGATGGTGAGCCGCGGACCGCACTGCGTGCAGTTGATAAACGGGTGCAGATACCGCCGGTTCTGTCTGTCAAACAGCTCTTCGCGGCAGCGGTCGCAGGTTGCGATGTCGGGTGAGACAAAAATATCTCCCGCCTCTTTTTCACTGTCAATGATGGAAAAATCCGGAAATTCCGGCAGATCGCATGCGGTTTCTTTCAGATCGAGAACGGCAGCGCGCTCCGGCGGAGATTCCCGCAGAAGCTGTGTGAACTGCTGGAGCTGTGCATCGCTGCCCTGTGCAAATATTTCCACATAGGAGCCTTTGTTTGCGACGGTGCCGCGGATGCCGCAATCGCGTGCAGCGTGCGCGGTAAACGGGCGAAAGCCGACGCCCTGCACAATGCCGAATACCTGAATCTTCATGCTTTGCATGATGCGGCGGTCTCCTTTCTGCTGCAAAGTTTATGTGTACTGATAATATGCCGAGCAGGCACCCTCATCTGAGACCATACATGCGCCGACCGGATGCAGCGGTGTGCAGACTTTTCCGTACACTTTGCAGTCGGAGGGCTTGCATTTTCCTTGCAGCACGTCTCCGCAGCGACATGCAGGATTGGGCTTGCCTGTCATCGGCGGAAGATGAAATTTCAACCGCGCATCATATTCTGCATATTCTGCGCGCAGCTTCATGCCGGACAGCGGGATATTGCCGAGACCGCGCCATTCGCTGTCGCAAGGCTCCATGACGGCAGCCATGAGCTGCTGTGCGGCAGGATTGCCTTCCTCCTGCACAACACGCGGATAACAGTTGCGAAAGAACGGCTCATTTTTTTGCAGAAGCTGCACAGTGACTGCCAGAGCCGTCAGCAGCTCGGACGCAGTAAATCCCGCGACCACGCCTGAGACGCCGTGTTCTGCACAGAGTGTTCGGCATACCGCATTGCCGGTGATCGCATTGACATGCCCCGGATATAAAAACGCATCTGCGCTGCCGATCAGTGCCTGATATGCGTTCGGCATGGTTTTATTTGCCGTGAGCAGGGAGAAATTGGAGAGCTTTGCCTCGCGCGCCTTTTGTGCGGCAAGACATGCCGCAGGCGTTGTTGTCTCAAAGCCGACTGCGAGAAACACGACCTGCCGGTCGGGGTGTTCGGCTGCATATGCCACAGCATCAAGCGGTGAATACACCGGTTTGACTTCTGCGCCCTTAGCACGCGCGCCGGCAAGACTCATCGCGGTGCCGGGGACGCGGATGAGATCCCCGAATGTGCAGATCACGCAGTCATGTTCCAGCGCGAGCGCGCAGGCTTCGTCGATGAAGCCGACTGCGGTGACACAGACCGGACAGCCGGGACCTGAGATCAGCTCAATGCTGTCCGGGAGCAGCCTGCGCAGTCCCAGCCGGAAGATCTCATGCGTATGCGTACCGCAGACTTCCATGATCCGGAGCGGTCTGCCGCTGTATCCGGTGATGATCTCCCGTGCGCGGTTCAGTGCTTCGTTCATAGCAGATCCTCCATGATGCCGGTGGCTTCGTCGTCATCGGATTCTGTAATTCTTGCGATTGCAACGCCGGCGTGTACCATGACAAAATCGCCGGGTTCGATGTCATTCAGAATGCCCGCGCTGACTTCGCGCTTTGCGCCGTCCGCGTCGATCATGACCGTGTCGCCTTTGACATTGACGACCTTTGCAGATAATCCAACACACATAGAAAATACCTCCGTTACTGATTTGTATTTATAAGTCTTGCAGAAACCGCATAATGCGGAAAATCAATCCAGGTTCCGTGATAATCGGGCAGCAGTCTTTGCAGATCGCGGTCTGCGGCAATGACACGGTACTGCTTTGCCGCTTTTTGCAGATCTTCTTCCCCGCGGATCGGGAAATCTCCGCTTTGCGCATAAGCGTTGTCGAAGAGAAACCAGGTCGCACAATCGGCTGTTTCCGGATGTCTGAGCTTATGCCGCAGCGCATTTGCAGCAAACTGCTGATGTACAATCAGCATCGGTTCGCCGTCGTGCTGCATCGCCTGCGCGATGACATCCTCCGGAATGCGCGGCGCACCGATTTCATAGGGAATGCCAAACCGCGTACGGAGCAGCTTTGCGGCTTTCAGTCCGGACGGCGCGATGACCAGAAGTGATTCGCATTCTGATGCGCGGCGAATCTCGTCGAGGGTGCTGTCCATGCCAAAGCAGACAGCTCCTGCGGCATCGGTTCCCGCCGTGACGTCGCACGCATGGGTGCATCCGGTATCGAGCGGCGTTGCACCGAGTATGCCGATTTTGCCTTTTTGTGTCGGGAAGCGTTCCGCGGCAAAGGCTTCAAACAGTGCGCAATATGTCTTTTCCGCGCCCCGATCGTAATATTCGGTTCCGTTTGTTTCGACGGCGATGCACGGCAGACCGGTTTGCTTTTCCGCCATGCGCTTCACCGCGTGCAGATCGGTTGCGATGACTGCCGGGACCGGTGTGCCGATGATTGCAGTGAACTGCGGCTGCATCGGACGAAGCTGCTCGCAAGCGCGTGCCAGCTTGTCAATCAGCCTGTCATCTCTGCCGAGAATTGCATCCATATCGCGCAGACCTGCACTGAACACTGCGGATTTTTTCTCGTGCCAGCGCGGTTCATCAAAGCCGCAGATGTTGCCCGTGCATCCGCCTGCGTCACAGATGACGACAATGCCGCCCAGCTCGTAGAGCACCGAACATGCGCCGGAGTCATCCGGAGCCAGCGGCGAGATGTATTTCAGCAGTTTTTTCATATCTCCGCCTCCGCAATCTGCCGGTTTTCCGAAATGGCGCGGTCAAGCTGCGAGAGCAGCAGCGTCACGCCGCGGTAGCCGAAAGTCTGTGCTTCGTCGTTCCATCCGATGCCCGGCAGATCCCGGTGATAGTACATCGCGTCATTGCCGATGACCGCATCGACGGTGCAGTCCCGTTCATAGCAGAGCATCGTCGGGGAGAGATTGGAGTAAACTCTTGTCTGCGGCGACAGCTCCGCCAGCTTTTTCAGATACACAAAGTTGCGTTCTCCGATTGTGCCGTAGATCTCTGCAACGTGTACGCCGAATTCGGTCAGTGCCAGTGCCAGCTCAAAGCTGTCCGCGTTGAGGCATTCGCCCACAGCGACATGCAGCCCCGCATATTGTTTTCGGAATGCAGCAATCGCCTGTACCGTTTCGTCGTAATACTGCGCATCATCGAGCGTTTTGCCGATTGCCTGTGACAGCCCGCGGTACTGATTGCGAATCTTGTCCGGTCGGTAGACGCGCGTCAGCTCGATGAACGGAATACCGAGGCGGTCATAGAGATCCTGCGCGGCATAGCGCGCCTCGGGATTCAGCACAAGGTTGAAATTCGCCTGCGACATGGCAGCATATTCGTCAAAGGTTTTGCAGCGGCCGATCTCACGGATATTGCGCAGACCTGCACTGCCGAGCAGCCCGTAGATCTCATTCTGATTGTTCATAGCCGCAAAGAATCCCAGCAGATTGCATGCATCCGCGTGACGCGGCTGTTTTTTCAGCAGCGAGTAGACCGATTTGCGCGTCAGTCCCATCGGCGGAATGCGTTTTTCGCGTGTCAGGGCATACATATATGCCGGCACTGCCGGCACGCCGGTTTTCTCTTCGCACTGCCTGCACACGCGCTCCATATCCGTGCCGAGCAGCGCGTCCACACAGGTGACGCAGATCATGATTGCAGAAGGGGATTTCGCAGCAGATTCACAGATTTCCGCACAAGCCTCCGGAATTTTTTTCAGATGCCGCCCCGTTACGATGTCCGTCTCATCGAGCAGCAGATAGAAGAAGCGTTCGTGATACCCCAGCTCGTTGAGCAGAGCCGTGTTGCGTCCGCAGCAGGTCGGCGCGACAAGCAGCATCACAGATCCCGGCACGCAGAGTCCGGCGCGCTTCACGCCGAAGCCCTTTGCGCCGGGGGAGTTGAAATCAAGCGTGGCAGGGGAGGAATAGATCATATGCTTTGCGGAGTTCAGCTCATCCGGCAGCCGGTCGAATCCGAGGGCGGCAAGCTCTGCCGCAGTGATAAAGTATGCGTTGTTCATAGATCGTCCTCCGGCGGTTCAGGATACATCCGCTGCATGCTCTGCGATCAGCTTTTCCGCCAGTGCATCAAACGCCTTTGCCGCATCGCAGTCAGGTTCGCCCTCGATGACGGTCATGCCCCGATCCTCGCAGCGGATGATGTCATCCGAGCGCGGAATATCCGCGACGATTTCGATGCCGGCTTCTTCGGCAAATGTGCGTACCTTTTCTTCTTCATCCGCAACATTTCTGCGGTTCATGATGATACCGCGCACATGGGCATAGCTTCTGTCGGCAAAATTCTGCACGGCACTGCGGATATTGTCGGCGGCGTAGAGTGCCATTTTTTCGCCGGAGGTGACGATCAGCACCTGATCGGCATAGCCCTCGCGGATCGGAGCCGCAAAGCCGCCGCAGACGACATCTCCCAGCACATCGTAGAGTACGACATCGGGCTTGTGGGTTTCAAAGAGTTCCAGCTCGTGCAGCAGGCTGAACGTGGTGATGATTCCGCGTCCGGCGCAGCCAAGCCCCGGTGTCGGACCGCCCGTTTCGATGCAGAGGATGCCGCCGTATCCGATGCGGGAGATTTCTTCGATGCGTTCCGGTTCTTCATCATGCTCGCGCAGATAGTCCATGACGGGTGTGACCGGATTTCCGCCGAGCAGATTGATGGTCGAATCGGCTTTGGGGTCACAGCCGATCTGGATGACGCGCAGCCCGCGCTTAGCAAAGGCTGCCGCGAGATTTGCGGTGCAGGTGGATTTCCCGATGCCGCCTTTTCCGTAAATAGCCAGTTTGATCATAATTCTCTCCGTAATTCTCTTGACAGCGGTATGTTTTGGCAGATTATGCTTTTCATTTCATGCTGAAAGCATCTGCCGGAAAAAGCAAAATGCGGCACACGGACAAGTGCTGTCCCGTGCGGCAGAATATATTGATACAGCGGATCGGCGACGACAGACTGCGGCATGCAGCGGCGCAGCTCTGCGGCGATGTCTGCCTCTTTGTACGCCGTGCTGTCCGACCCCGCGCACAGTTCGGGCGCAGTGTCGAGCGGACAGATGACATGCGCGCCCAGCTCTGCGGCAATCGACCCGGCGGCGATGCTCTCTCCGATGACCGTGATTGTTCCGCTGTCTTTGTGCCGCGCCGTGCAGGGATACTGCGGTTCTCCCGTTGCGATTGCGGTGTGCAGTGCGGATGCAAGCTGTTTTGGAAATTCCGTGCCGAGCGGGATGCCGCAGACGAACGGAATGCCGTATTCCCGTTGCAGATACGCTGCTGCGGCAAGTCCGCTGTATGACAGCACGAGACTTGCTTCTGCGGCTGCGGCAGTCTGCGCAATGTGATCGAGCGTGTCATTCATGGCAAGACATGCGCCCGGTGTAAAGCCGTTTTTCGTGAGCCACTGCCGGATGGCAGGCACCGTATCATGCAGTTCCAGATCGAGCGGCGTTGCACCGAGGATGTTCACGCAGTTTTTTTGCTTTTGGGCAGGCGCGACAAATGCGCGTGTCACCGAAAGAAACGCTTCCGATGCCCCGGCGAGATAGGAGCGTGTGCCGTTGGTGTGCAGCGCGAGCGTGCGGATGCCGGAGCGTCGTTCGATCTCCTCTGCTGCCGCGTCAAAATCGGTGCCGATCATCATCGGCATCGGAGAGCCGCAGAGCGCGATGAACCGCGGGTGCTGGTCTGCTGCTGCCGTGCAGACATCGGAGATCAGCTTTTCGTCATCGCCCATGACAGCATCTGTTTCGGTCAGTGCGGAAATATAGATCATCGCGTGTTTGTCATACCAGCGCGGCTCATCATGCGTCGCATAGGTCGAGTTGCAGCCGGAGGCGTCATGCACAACGGTCATGCCGCCCAGCTCATAGAGTGCCGAGCAGACGCCGGAGGTATCTGCTGCATAGCAGGGGAGAATCTGTGAGAGCTGTTTCATCGTATGTTCCTCTCCGTGTTCGGAAGTCATCAGAGCTTTGCCGCTGCAATGTCAGCCGATGGATGCGCCGTTTATCCCATGAGGCAGCTTTCGCAGCCAAAGCCCTTGTGCGCGAGCAGGGTGCGGCGATCTTTTTCATGCTGTGCGGCATCTGTCATCAGCTCTGCAATCGCGCGGATGCCGGCAAATCCGTAATACCCGCCGCCAGATACAATGTTGACAAAATGATCTGTCGCAAAATAGTACGCAGCCTTTTGTCCGATCGCAAGCACATCCGGCTGCTGCTGTTCTGCCATGTGCAGCAGGTTGACATTCGTTGCGGCATAGAGTGCGATCTCCGGACGGTTTTCTTGCAGCCAGCGGAATGCCGCCGCATCTTCACCGGCGGCATCCGCAAAGATTGCACAGACGGAAAAGCCGTGCGTACAAAGCAGCTTTGCCAGAGAAAAGGGCTGTGTGACCGCAGTGAAATCCAGCGCGATTTTTGTCTCTCCGATGACGGCATATGCCGACGAGAGTGCCGCTTCTGCCTCAGCGATGTCCTCCGAAAAATCAGGCAGAGGGATGCCGAGTGCATCGCAGAGCCGCCGGTAGTTTTCGGTGATCTCGTCATAGGCAAAGCTCACCGGCAGATGCAGATGCGTTCTGCCAAGACGTTTTGCGGCATCGGCTGCCGCACGCTGTGCTGCCGGGATATAGGAAAGAAACAGTCTGCTTTCTGCAATCTGCTGAAAGTCATTGTAGCTGCTGCAAAGATTGATGTCATGCAGTTTGATGCGGCTGCTTTGCAGAATGCGGATCAGCTCGGACTGCGGATCGGTTGCGCGGTCGCAGCCGATGATGCTCACTGCCTGTTCATTGACCGGCATCGGACGCAGCAGCGCGTACATCTGCATATTGAGCCAGACAATCGGCGGAAGAGCTTTCCGCATGGTCGGGGTCATGTAGCAGTCGATGAAATCGGTCTGCGGGAAGGCATGGCGCAGCTTGTCCAGCATATGCCTGAAATCCACACCTGCAAACAGATGCATACAGCTGACAAACACCAGTACCGCAGGCGGCTGATGCGCCATGTGCATGAGAATTTCGCTTACGCCGTCAAAAATATCGGATTCCAGACTGCCGTCAATGATGTCCGATTCGGAAACAGACACCCAGCTGATGCGATCCAGTGCGTTCATCTCGGCGGCTGTCAGTGCCACGCCGCGCAGACAGCCCTGCGCACAGAGATAAATCTGATGCGCCTGCGGCACGAGCATTCCCATGTGAACGATGTTCCACACGCCGCGCGCCGGCGGATTGTATTCCAGTCCGGAGGGGAAAAAGCCCGATGCATCGGCTTCTGAAATCGGCAGGCTCGGTGCATTTTCATACTGCATGAGGGACACCTCCTGCGAGCAGGGCATCCGCAAGCGCGAAGAGCTGCTGCGATGCCGCGCACTGCGGGCGGTATGTCACAACCGTCTGCTGCACGCGTTCTGCCTGCGCAATGTCGTCGCTTCTGCTGACGGCTCCGATGATCTGCGTTCCGAAATCGGCAGCCAGCGTCCGGACTGCTGCATCTTCATCGGGCACATCTCTGCGGTTCAGAATGATGCCGCCGAGTTCTGCGTAGCCTCTGCTGCGAAAATGCTGCACAGCCATGCAGATATTGGCTGCGGCATAGACAGACATCTTCTCGCCGGAGCTGATGACCAGCACACGGTCGGCATAGCCTTTGCGCATCGGCATGGAAAAGCCGCCGCACACAACGTCTCCGAGGACGTCATACAGCACAATATCCGGCTGATACGTCTGATAGGCACCGAGCGTTTCCAGCGTTTCGAGCGCGTTGATGATGCCTCTGCCTGCGCAGCCGACACCGGGCAAGGGTCCGCCCGCTTCCACACAGAGCACGCCGCATTCGCTGCGGTACACGACATCTTCCAGCCGCAGCGCAGCACCCTTTTCCCGCGTTTGCGAAAGCACCGTCGGCAGGGCATTGCCGCCGCGGAGCAGTGCAGTGGAATCCGCTTTCGGGTCGCAGCCGATCTGCATGACGGTCAGTCCTTTTTTTGCATACGTTGCGGCAAGATTGCAGGTGATTGTTGATTTGCCGATCCCGCCTTTGCCGTAAATTGCAAGTTTGATCATATGGCATCCTCTTTTCAGGTGATTCTGCCGGCAGCGGCAGAACAGCAAAAAGGCAGTCCGTCCCCGATCAGACAGACTGCCCCCGTTTTGATACGGGCAGGCTTGCCGGTCTTTCGCCTCAATGCGGATGCTGTCCGGATTTCGGCGTCAGGGGACAAGAATGCAAAAGCAATAAATTGTAGCTGTTACGGAATCAGGCAGCCGGTGCATAGACGGTTTTCGCCTCGACACCGCTGATTCTTCCGATTTTTCCGGCAAGTGCATTGATCACGTCCTGCGGCGCATCTACCGTGACCGTGATAATGCTCACGCCCTTTGCGCGGTAGGGAAGCCCCATTCTGCCGATGATATATTCTCCGGCTTCATGCAGCAGCGCATTGATCTGTTCTGCTGCTTCCTGTGCGCGGACAATGATCGCAATGACTGCGACCCGTGTTTCCATCCGGCCGCCTCCTCTCTGTGCTTTCATTTTACCACACAAGGCGCGAAAAGTCAAGCCGCAGCCCACAAACAAAAAGTGCCTGTACAGGGTTGTACAGGCACATAGTCATCTTTATTTTTCCGGACGGTCCCCGGCGTTCACCTGCAACCGGTCGCAGATATATACACCGGCTTCCTCCGGTGTGATACCGAGTGAGAATGCAAATTCATCATCGAGCATGCGCTCGGCATCTTTGCGCGTATTGTCATCCGCAGAGGAGAGGTGCTTGCGGTTTTCGGCGAGTGCTGCACGCTGCTTTAAGATGCAGCGGATCAGCCGCAAAAGCGTCTGGGCATCGCCGCCGGCAAGAATTTTCTTGAATTCCGCATGACGCTGCTTCCGTTCTTCGATCCATTCGATTGCATCTGCATCGTCATCAGCCGCAGCTTTGTCGAGCATCGCGTCCACTTCCTCTTTTGTCAGGAGCGGACGCATTTTTGCACAGAGCGCGGCATTATCCAGCGGAACGGTGACTTCCATGCTTTGGTTGCGGATCGGCCGCAGAATATAACAGAGCCGCGGCGCAGACTGTCCCGGATATGACACTTCTTCCACGCGCTCAATCAGACAGATGCCGGTGCCGCCGTACCGGACATGTGTACCCGCCGTGTAAGCCATGCTTCACACTCCTCTCACTGCATTCTGAATCAGACAATATATGGACATTATTATTATATCACAAAATGATTGATTGCACAAGGGGCAATTTCAACAAAAATATACGAATTGTAGATGAATTTGGAAAAAAGAAACCCGCACTGTATCACGCCGGAGCGAAATCAGACAGTGCGGGTTATTGTCAGATTATGCGACAACGGGAACCTGTTCCCCTTCTGCATTGATCAGAAGCGGTGCGGTTTTGTTGCGCACGCAATCCGCCGTTACGATGACCTTTCTGACGGTCAGATCGGACGGCGCGTCGAACATGGTCTGCATCAGGATGTCTTCGAGAATGGAGCGCAGACCGCGGGCACCGGTTTTCTGTTCGATTGCGCGCTTTGCGATTTCACGCAGCGCATCTTCTTCGATTTCCAGTGCGATGTTGTCATATTTGAAGAGCTTTGCATACTGTTTGAGCAGAGCATTCTTCGGTTCGGTGAGGATACGGACAAGTGAGCTTTCATCCATTTCATCGAGTGTTGTGATGATCGGGAGTCTGCCGATCAGTTCCGGAACAATACCGTATTTGACCAGATCCTGCGGAATGACTTTGCGGTAGATATTATCTTCCTGTTCCTTTTTGGAGATGACGTCCGCATCAAAGCCGAGCGATGACGACTGTGTGCGGTTCTGAATGACCTGCTGCAAGCCGTCGAACGCGCCGCCGCAGATGAAGAGGATGTTCTTCGTATTGATGTGAATGAACTCCTGATTCGGATGCTTTCTGCCGCCCTGCGGGGGAACATTGGAGACGGTACCCTCAATGATTTTGAGGAGAGCCTGCTGGACGCCTTCGCCGCTGACATCTCTGGTGAGGGAGCGATTTTCGGATTTGCGGGCGATTTTGTCGATCTCGTCGATGTAGATGATGCCGCGTTCTGCCGCAGCTACATCGAAGTTTGCAGCCTGAATCAGGCGGAGCAGCACATTCTCGACATCGTCACCGACATAGCCTGCCTCTGTGATGGTTGTCGCATCGGCAATCGCAAACGGGACATCGAGGATTTTCGCAAGTGTCTGCGCGAGATACGTTTTTCCGACACCGGTCGGACCGAGGAGGATGACATTGCTCTTTTGCAGCTCCACCTCATCGCCGTCTTCCCGGCTCAGGATGCGCTTGTAGTGATTATAGACAGAGACCGCAAGCGCGATTTTTGCGCGGTCCTGTCCGATGACATATTCATCCAGAACCTTTTTGATCTGTGCGGGTTTGAGCAGATTGATCGACTTTTTCTTCGGCCGCTTGGAGCCGGAGCTGCGCTGTGCAGCGGCAGTTTCATCGCCGTAGAGCAGCTCGTAGCAATAGCAGACGCATTCGTCGCAGATGTTGGATGTGCCGGCGGAAAACATGCTGCCGACCTTATCCTCGCCCTTGCCGCAGAAATTACAGATTCGGAATCCTTTCTCTGCCATGTTGTATCCTTTCCAAGAAAAATGCGGGTATTCTTTTGAAGTATCGGAGGAGCGGTCAGCGGTGTGTGACGACCTTATCGACCAGACCGTATTCGAGTGCCTCCTGCGCGGTCATGAAGTTGTCGCGTTCGACATCGAGCGCGAGCTGTTCAAGCGGCTTGCCGGTGTTTTCCGCAAGGATGCGGTTGAGGCGGTCCTTTGTGCGGAGGAGATTCTCCGTATGGATCTTAATGTCGGTCGCCTGACCGGAGAGACCGTGTCCGCCGATCAGCGGCTGATGGATCATGATTTCGCTGTTCGGCAGTGCCATGCGCTTGCCCTTTGTGCCGGAGGAGAGCAGAAATGCGCCCATAGAGGCGGCAAGTCCGAAGCAGATCGTTGCGACATCGCACTTGATATACTGCATGGTGTCATAGATGGCAAGACCGTCCGTGACGGAGCCGCCGGGGGAGTTGATATAGAAATAAATATCCTTTTCCGGATCCTGACTTTCGAGAAAGAGCATCTGCGCAACAATGATGCTGGCAGAGGCACTGTTGACGTCCTCGTGCAGCATGATGATGCGGTCTTTCAGCAAGCGGGAATACAGGTCATATACGCGTTCACCCTGCGCGGACTGCTCAATAACATTCGGTACGAGAGGCATAGAAATTCTCCTTTCAAATGTGTCAGAAAAGCAATATTCCGGCTTCTGCCCTGTACAGCGGTGCTATGCAGGGCAAAAACCGGTTGGTTCAATTCAGATTATTCAGCGTCAGATGCTTCTGCTGCTGTTTCCGTTTCTGTTTCCGTCTCGGCAGCGGGTGCATCGTTGTCCACGACAGCGTTGCTCTTCACCAACTCCAATGCCTTGGTCACGATGAGGTCAAGACGATATTCCTCGACCGGAATATGGGTCTTGACATACTCGACCGGAGCCTGCATCTGTGCAGCGAAATCAGCAAGAGCCTCTTCGAGTTCCTCGTCGGAGACCGTGATGTTCTCCTGTTCTGCGACCTTTTCCAGAGCAAGGCGCAGCAGAACTTCCTTCTTTGCGCGCTCCTCATACTCATCGCGGAGCTGCTCTGTGGTCATGCCGGTGAGTTCGAGGTAATCTTTCAGCGAGAGATCGCCGTACTGATGTTGGAGCTGATGCTCAAACTCATGAATATGCTGGTCGATGCGGCGGTCATACATCACCTGCGGGATGACACCGTCGGTATTGGAAGCCAGCACATCGCAGACAGCGTTGGTGAATGCAGTATCCGCCTGCTGCTCTGCCTGTTCGGTGAGGTGCTTTTTGATATCCTCACGCATCTCAGCGAGTGTATCGAATTCGGAGACGTCCTTTGCGAATTCATCATCGACTTCCGGCAGCTCCTGCATGGTGATGCCGAGCAGTTCGATCTTGAACACAGCAGCCTTGCCTGCATAGCGTTCATCGCCGTAATCCTCCGGGAAGGTGATGTCGATATCGAACTTGTCGCCGATGCTGTGACCGACGATACCGTCTTCAAAGCCCGGAATGAACTGACCGCTGCCGAGTCGGAGCGGGTACTCTTCGCCCTTGCCGCCCTCAAATGCGACATCGTCGATGAAGCCCTCGAAGTTGATCTTGACCTCATCGCCCTTTTCGGCAGGACGGTCGTCCACATCGACGACACGCGCCTGACGCTGACGCAGCAGCTCAATCTGCTGATCAATGTCTGCATCGGTGATCTCGCGGACGCTCATCGGAGCGTGGATGCCCTTATATTCGGAGACAGTAACCTCCGGCTTGGTGAAGAGAACTGCCTTGCAGACGGCACCCTCCGCAGCAGAGCAGGAAACCAGCTCCACGGACGGGCGGTCGATGATGGTCAGACCGAGGTCGGAGATGATCTGATCGAGCTCAGCGGGGATCAGGCTGTTGACAGCATCCTCATGGAACACCTCTTCGCCGTACAGCTTCTCAACGATCTTGCGCGGCACTTTGCCTTTGCGGAAGCCTTTGACGGCAATATCTTTTTTCTGACGGTTATATACGCGCTCACACGCAGTTTCCAGATCCTCAGCAGAGATCGAGAATGTGACCTCTCTCATATTTACATCTGTTTTCGTTTCCGAGATCAGGCTCATAATTTTTCCTCCAAAATTTGAATTTTCTTTGCACTGTGATACTGTGACAGATACATTCATTATAGCACACTCAGGTGCAATTTTCCAGCAGTTTTCCCGCTTTCTTCCATTATAACAGTTTACAGAACCTTTTGAGGAATAAACTGTACATAATCCCCAGAGATCAGATGATAGGTAATGCCGTCGCGTTCGCCGTTGATCGCGTGGCTGTGCGCCTTGCCGTGAACATGTCCGTACCAGCAGTCGGTGACGTGATGCCGCCAGAGCACATCGAGCATGTCCCAGTTGCAGGTGCTGCCGTAGATCGGCGGGTAATGCAGAAAAGCGATTGGTCTCAGACCGGCTTGTTCCGCGCTTTGCAGCGAGACATCCAGCCGCTGTGCTTCGCGTGCGATGACCTTGGCATTGGCAGGCTCTTCCTGTTCCATATTGACCCATCCGCGGGTGCCGCAGATGCCGTAATCTTCATAGGCATAGTGGTTATTGTGCAGCAGACAGAGCGTGTCGAGATGATGCCCGGCAAAGAATGTCTCCATCTTTTTCACAGTTCCCCACCAATAATCGTGATTGCCTTTGAGGATGATTTTGCGCTGAGCGGGCAGCGCGTTGAGCCATTGGAAATCGGGCAGAGCTTCTTCGAGTGTCATGCCCCATGAAATATCGCCGGCAAGCACAACCGTATCCTCCTGCCGGATATGTGCATTCCATGCAGCTTCCAGCAGCTCTGTGTGGTTCTCCCAGCCTGCGAAAATGTCCATGGGCTTCCGGACGCCGAACGAGAGATGCGTGTCGCCGATGACATATAAGCTCATACGCAGCCTCCTTTTGCCGAACAGATATACGCCCATGCGCAGCTGCCGCACACATCGCGGAGCCTGTCTGCATTGAGAATCTGCGTGCGAACCGCTGCGCGGAATGCCGAAAAGTGCATCTGTGCGCCGTCGTGCAGACCGCAGAGTGAAAGGACCTTTTTGTCATACCCGGCGACCTTGTCCTCGCTGTCGCAGACGCCGCCGCGGTTGTGCGGACAGCCGCCGCAGATGACATCGCAGGAGACGGTCAGCCTGAGCAGAGGATCGGTGTCTTCTAGTATTCCGATGACGGAATCCATGTGCTGCACAAAGGTATCGCTGTACCCTTTGCCCTCAAAGAATCCGATGCAGAGTCCGTGATGCGGACGCAGCAGAAGCGGCTCAGATACCGAGCTGCTGCTTGACATATGCTGCCATCGCATCCTGTGCCACGGAATCGGAGAAGCGCACCTGCTTGGATTTCAGTTCTGCGAGTGCCTTGGGGATTGCCATGCCGGACTTTTCTTGCAGCAGATCCAGCACAGCATATTCGTCGGCACCGTCTGCCGCGCCGCCGATGGCTTCCAGCACAGCAGCACCGAATTTATACGGGTTTGCGGTGGATGCAATCAGCATCGGGAGCTTCTCTGCGGAAGCTGCCTGATAGTCGCGGGCTGCACTGATGCCGACAGCGGTATGGGTATCGCTGAGATAGCCGTTCTCCGAGAAGACCTTGCCGATGGTCGCCTTGGTCTGGGCGTCGTCGTAGAACGCGCCGGAGAATTCCGCCTGAATGCGGTGCTGCAATTCGACCGGAATCTCATATCTGCCCTCGGATTTCAGTGCATCGAACCATGCGCGGATCTGTGCATCGTCCTCTCCGGTCATGTGATAGAGCAGGCGTTCCAGATTGCTGGAAATCAGAATATCCATCGACGGAGAAATGGTTGCATGGAAATCGCGGTTGCGGTCATAGACACCGGTGCGAATGAAATCGCTCAGCACCTTGTTGATGTTGGATGCGCAGACCAGATGCCGGATCGGCACACCCATCTGCTTTGCGTACCACGCCGCGAGAATGTTGCCGAAGTTGCCGGTCGGAACCGTCAGCGCAAAGCCCTGTCCGTTTTCGAGGATGCCCTTTTCGAGCATGGTGACATAGGCAGAGACGTAGTAGACGATCTGCGGCACGAGTCTGCCCCAGTTGATCGAGTTTGCCGAAGAGAACTGCATCCCGTTTGCGGCAAGAGCCGCCTGCATGTCCGGATCGGTGAAGATCGCCTTCACACCGTTCTGGCAGTCATCGAAGTTGCCCTTGACTGCGCAGACACGGACATTTGCGCCTTCCTGTGTCTGCATCTGCCGCTTTTGCATGGAGCTGACGCCGTCCTCCGGATAGAACACCATGATGCGGGTTCCGGGGACATCCTGAAAGCCTGCGAGCGCGGCTTTTCCGGTGTCGCCGGACGTTGCCGTCAGGATGACGACCTCGCGGTCGATGCCGGTCTTCTTGATGGAACGGGTAAGAAAATGCGGCAGGATTTGAAGTGCCATATCCTTAAACGCGCAGGTCGGACCGTGCCACAGTTCGAGCAGCATGGAGCCGTCTGCAAGTGTTGCAATCTCCTGCACATTCGGCGTTTCAAAATTGCCGGTTTCGTAGGCATTGTGCGTGCATTCGCGCAGCTCCTCATCCGTAAAATCGGTCAGATAGAGCTTGAAAAGGCGTGCTGCACGCTCTGCATAGGGCAGATGTTTGAGTGCGTCAAAATCCGCGGCAGAAAGCTCCGGAATGGATGCCGGAACGAACAGACCGCCGTCAGCAGAGATGCCCTGCGCGATCGCCTCTGCGCTGCTGACAGAAAGCATTTTGTTTCGTGTGCTGTGGTATACCATATTGCAAAACCTCCACTAATATTTTCTTGTGTGATCAGGGCGTCTGCCGCTGAGAAGAATCAGCCGTACCCCGTTGCATCGAACGCGTTTTCGAGATATTCGATATGCCGCACAAAGCTGCCGGAATATTCCACCTCGGCAACGTCGAACCGCGGCTGCAAATCCATCGGATTGCGCAGCAGATACTGCTCTGCTGCCCGGATGATATGATGCTGCTTTCCGGTATCGACCGCAGCCGCACCGGAAACCAGTGTATTCGGCCTGCGGGTTTTGACCTCGACGAACAGCAGCCATTCGCCCAGCTTTGCGACAATATCAATCTCACCGCCGCGCACCGTAAAATTGCGGCAGAGAATCTCCGCGCCCTGCTGTTCCAGATATGCACAGACCGCAGTCTCACCGAGGTTGCCTGTCCGGCGATTATTCCCCTTGTTTTGCATAATATTTTTTCAGGAATGACGGGCGGTGTGCCGGACACAGACCGAATTTGTCAATCGCCTCATAGTGCGCCTTTGTGCCGTAGCCCTTATGCGCGGAAAATCCGTACTGCGGATACTGTGCATCCAGCTCGCGCAGTGCCGCGTCACGGGCGGTCTTGGCAAGCACTGATGCTGCTGCAATGCTTGCGGATTTTGCATCGCCGTGGATCAGCGTGCCGACGGGCATCGGCAGCACCGGCGGCTGATTGCCGTCAACCAGTGCGAAGTCCGGCGTCAGAGAAAGTCCCTCGACGGCTCTGTGCATGGCAAGCAGTGCCGCCTGCAAAATATTGATCCGCTCAATTTCCTCAACGGTTGCATGCGCAATGCTCCACGCGAGTGCCTGCTCCTTGATGATCGGGGCAAGGGCTTCTCTGCGTGCCTCGCTGAGTTTTTTGCTGTCATCCAGCCCGGGGATAGTCACATCGGGCGGCAGGATCACTGCGGCAGCGTAGACATCGCCTGCCAGCGGACCGCGCCCGGCTTCATCGACGCCGCAGAACAAGGGAAATTCATTCCGCAGTGCTGCGTCGTATTCAAAAATTTCCGTAACTTCTTTCCATGCTCTTGCCATATATTACCTCTTTATGCGCCGTGTATCTGCGTCTGCGGCAGAACGCTGTCGATATCCGCGTAATAGCGGTCGAGGTTTTGGGGGTCAACATAGACCTGCACCTGCCTGCCGGTCAGATAAGGCGTTGGGTCAAACAGCAGTCTGCGGCTGCGGTAGATATGCAGCACGCTGCATTCATCGGTATAGTGCAGCTCTGCCAGAAACGGATGGATGCCGTTGATCGACACGTTCATTTCCTGCGTGACGCCGACAAAATCGGCAAGCACGGAATGTCCTGCCTCGTAGATCCGCTTCTGCATCCGGACTTTGGCAAATGCACTGTAAAGGAACCCGAGTCCGAGCAGAAGAAACAGCAGACCGATGCCGCCGAAGGTCCACTGAAAGACCGCAGCATTGCCTTCGACGCTGAACTGTTCCGGATGTGTGCGGAGCAGAAGCGCAACGACTGCGCCGATCAGGAAAAAGAGCAGTCCGAGCGGAGCAAAGATTGCACCGAGCAGTCCGAATACGGAGAAATGCGGTTTGAATTTCTGAGGCATACGGCAGCTCCTTTTCGGTGATTTTACGGTCTTTCCAGCGAGATCCGCCCGAGCTTTGTCCCGCGGAATTCGTCGAGCAGCGTAATTGCCGCACGTTCGGTGTTTGGCACCCCGCCGGAGAGCAGCATACCGCGCTTGACTGCCATTTGTTCGAGGAGCGAGAAGCCGTCGCCCTCTGCGTCCGGGGCGATTTTGCATCTTGCCGCCAGCGCATCGGGGTACTGTGTATGCAGCAGGGAGATCAGCCTTGCTGCGAGGGCTTCTCTGTCGAGAATGTCATCGCGGATGGCTCCGGTCATCGCCAGCCGCACCGCGACCTCCTGGTCGTCGAGCTTCGGCCAGAGTACACCGGGTGTATCCAGCAGTTCCACGCCGTCGTTTGTCTTGATCCATTGCTGTGTGCGCGTGACGCCGGCTCTGTCCTCTGTTTTTGCGCGTTTTCCGCCTGCGAGGCGGTTGATCAGTGAGGATTTTCCGACATTCGGAATGCCGAGAATCATGACCCGGATCGGTCTGCCCTTCATGCCTTTTTCAGCATATTTTGCAAGCTGCTCTGCGAGCAGCTCCCGCAGTGCCGGCGCGAAATTTTTCAGTCCCTTGCCGGATTTGGAGTCTGCGGTGATGACGGCAAAGCCTTTGTTCCGGTAATACCGGATCCACTGCTGTGTGGCATCGGGATCCGCCATGTCGGCTTTGTTGAGGATGATCAGCCGCGGTTTACGTTTTGTGAGCTGATCCAGCTCCGGATTGCGGCTGCTGTACGGCAGACGTGCGTCCAGAAGCTCCGCGGCAGCATCGACCAGCGGCAGACTTTTGGTGATCTGTCTGCGGGTTTTTGCCATATGTCCGGGGAACCACTGAATATCCTTCATATCGTCCATCTGTCCACCTGCTTTCTGTTTGCCGCCTCAGTTGACAACGCCGAATTCAGAGAACGGCGTGAGCCGCAGCACGACCTTGCCGATGATGTCATCCACCGGCACAAGACCGACCTGCGGATGGCGGCTGTCCTTGGAAATGTTGCGGTTGTCACCGAGGACAAAGACATAGCCCTCCGGCACGGTGAGCGGATAGGTGAATGCGCCGTTGTCGCGGGTTGTCAGCGTATTGGTATACGGTTCTGTGAGTGCATTGCCGTTGACATACACAATGCCCTGCGAAAAATCAATATTGACGACATCGCCTGCCTGACCGATCAGTCGCTTGACGATGCGCTTGCCGAGGCCGTCAGCGGTATAGAATTCGCCGGTTGCGGGATCCTGCACGCAGGCAGACCGGCTGTCGAGAATCAGAATATCGCCCAGATCGAAGCTGTGATCGAAGCGGCTGACCATAAGGCGGTCGCCGCTGGTCAGCGTCGGTACCATGGAATCGCCGTCAACCGTTGCCACGCAGAACACGAATGTGAAGAGCAGCATCACGACAAATACGGATGTGATGACGGATTCAAACAGATCGAGGGCGTCGTCAAGCAGCTGCCGAACTGAATAGGATTCTTCGGTTTTCCCGCTGTTTGGCTCTGCGGATTTGACCGGGTCGGTTTCCGCGGCTTCAACGAGTTCTACGTTTTCCACGGCTTCTGCGACAGCTTCAACATCTGCATGTTCCGCGGCTTCCGCGCTGTCCGCAGCAGGCTCTTCCGCGGGTGCATCCGCCGCTGTGTCACCGGCAGGTGATGGCTTTTCTGCATTTGCAGCATCACTCTTTTTGCTCGCAGCCGCCTCTTGGTAAAACGCCTCATCTACCGTTGTACCGTTTTTCAGGATGCGGTCGGCATCTCCGTCCGTGACGTGCAGGGTCATTTCGCTGCCGATATTTGCCTTGACGTCATCCGGAGTCGGGTCGGCACCGTTGACAGCAAAGCCGTCGCTGCGGATGCAGACTGTATCGCCGGAATGCAGCGCGACGGGAAATTCTGCTGTTTTGTCAGTCCCGCCCGCTGCCGCTTTGACCGTAACCGTACATTCCTCTGTGATGAGGAAGTACGCCGGAAGCGGGAGGGATGTCGCAGTGTCTGTCTGATTCTGTGTCTGTTCCTGATTCAGGAGGGGTTCTGCATCCTGCTTATTTTCTTCATTGGGAATTGCGGTGTTATCACGCATGTTCAGCACCTCCGGATTTTGCGCCGATGCGCAGAATGTTCATTCTTTATGTATCGAGCAGCCAGTCGAAATTGTCCGTCCATTTCGCACAGAGGTCATCATTGCGATCGATCCGCATGACAGCGACGCCCAGTACCTGATCCTCCGGCACGAGCGCGACGCTGGGATTGCGGCTGTCGGAGCTGAAAAGACGGTTATCGCCCATGACGAACAAATATCCCTCCGGCACCGTAAGCGGGTAGGTGAACGCCTCGTCGTTGCGGGTTGTCGGGTCCGCGATATACGGTTCATCCAGCAGGACGCCGTTGAGATAGACCTCGCCCTTCTGGAAGTCAATATTGATTTCCTGACCGGCGGTCGCGATGACGCGCTTGATCAGCACGATGCCCATGCCGGGCATATTGTAAACGGCAGAGTGGGTCTCATCGGTAAAATGCCCTGCTTCCTTGTCGTCAATGATGACGATTCTGCCGTATTGGGGTTGCAGGATCAGCTTTTCCATAATCAGCCGGTCGGTGTCATAAAGTGTCGGCACCATGGACGTGCCATCGACATTCACCGGCTGAAACAGATATGTAAAAGCGAGCAGATAAATAAAAATCGCTGCAAGCCCCGCCTGTATAATGTCCATCAGGTCAAACAGAAGCTGCTTGCCGGGGTTTGCTTTTTTCGGTTTTTTTTCTTCCGCTGCTGCCGTTTCCTGTGCAATGTCTGCCATGCCGGCTCCCTCGCTTTCCTGCAAATGATCGGTTTTCTGTCTCACATCGGGAGAATAAAAACAAAAGGGGACTGCGCCAGTCCCCTTTCGCTTGTTTGCAATCAACGAACCAGGCCTTTGACCTTTGCCGCTTTACCGACTCTGTCACGCAGATAATAGAGCTTTGCTCTGCGCACAACGCCTCTGCGGACGATCTCAACCTTGTCAACGGCGGGAGAATGCACCGGGAATACACGCTCGATGCCGACACCGTGTGCAACTCTGCGAACGGTGAAGGTCTCACTGATGCCGCCGTGCTTCTTCGCAATGACTGTGCCTTCAAAGATCTGGATACGGCTCTTTTCGCCTTCCTGAATGCGGACATGCACCTTCACGGTGTCACCGACATTGATCTCCGGCATGTTCTCTTTCATGCTTGCCTTGCTGATCTGTTCCAATGCGTTCATGGGTAATGCTCCTCCTTGATTGTTTACGGATGTTCATACATGATGCCATACAGCGCGCCCTCACATCTCCGCAAACAAGGGGGAGGGAAAATGCAGCGGACCATCCAGTTTCAGTAATGTGCTGCGAAACGAAAAGCGCATATCTGCGCTGAATTTCCGTCCGCATTGCATTGCAGCCTCGCCGGTAAGGCACCGGCGGAAATCCAAATGCTGTACTATTATAGCATATTTTGCATGAGAATGCAAGGGCTTTTCACATTTTTTTGCATTTCCCGCAAATTTCAGCAGATATTTGCCCTTTGGCTGTGCAGATTGTCAGAATTGCACTGCGAGAGGGATGCTTTTTCGGGAGAACACAGCTTCCGGCAGTCAGATTGACGTGTACGCAGGGTCTGTGTTCGCGGAACGAAGCTGCCGGTCGATCTCCTCGTAGCAGAGTTCGTTTCCGATCACGATCAGCACAGCCTGCGCATCGGAGACGGGTTCGATTTCCAGCTTTTCGGGTGTGGCGTTGATGCGAAGCCAACTGCCGTCCTCTGCCGGAAGAGAGCCTTTCAGCCGTGCGATGCTGCCGCAGCCTGCATCGTGCAGGATCGCGTTCAATACCGACGCAATCTCTGCCTGCGGGATGCGGATGTGCATGAAATAATGCACGGCACTGTCATAGGTTTCGGGCTGAAACTGTTTGACATAGCTTGCAGCGCGGTAGCCCGCCTGCGAGAGTGCATCGAAATCTTCTGCGGTCAGCGTGTCCCACGCCTTTGCCAGCAGATCGCTGCGCGTAAACTGCCGGTCGCACTGCACGGCGGTCAGTGCGCGGCTGAGGTGGGCAAGTGCGCGCGCAGATGCCTGTTCCGGCGTTTCGGATATGCGTGAGAGCTTGCTGAGGATCAGCTTTCCGGCACATGCCGCCTCGGAAGCAAACAGATATTCCAGCTGCGGGGGGAGCGTGTCGGCGCAGGAAGCATCCACAATCGTCAGAACGCTGCCGATTTCAAACCATCGGTCGAGCGGTGTATCGTGCAGCGTGTCGAAGAATTCGTCCATATCAAAAATGCCGGACGGTTCGATCAGCACGCGGTCAAAATGCTGCATCCCCAGAGAAACAAGCTGTGTTTTGAAGCGGCGGCGGTGACAGTAGGGGTCGTTGCAGGCAGCAACCATTTCCAGCTGACAGTGATCGCAGCTGAGGTCTTTCAGCAGCAACATATCGACATTCACCGCGCCGTAGTCGTTGACCAAAATTGCGATGTGCTGTCCTTTGTCGATGAAGTGCTGTGCATATCTGCGCAGAAACGTCGTTTTTCCCGCACCGAGAATGCCGGTGATCAGATCAATCTTTGTCATGTCTGCCGTCTCCTGCCGCCGGCTTGGTTTCCGCCATCGCGCGGATCTCGTCGGGCGTAAACACATATTTTTTGTTGCAGAAGTGACAGCACACTTCAATTTCCGGCATTTCATCCGCCATTTCCGTCAGTGTCCGGCGGTCGAGGGCGCGGAGCATGTTTGCCGTGCGTTCGCGGGAGCAGTCGCAGCGATATGCCGGCTGTGATTCATCGAGCAGCTCGGCGTGCAGCCCCTGCATGAGCTTCTGTGCGATGTCATCTGCGGTCATCCCTGCTTCGAGCATCGCAGTCACGCCCGTGATGCCGGAGAGGTTTTCTTCCAGCTGCAAAACGGCACTTTCCGGTGCAAAGGGGAGCAGCTGAATCAGGTATCCGCCGGCAAATTTCACAGTGAGATCGGGATTGACCAGCACGCCCAGCCCGCAGGCGGTCGGCACCTGTTCACTGTCCGCGAAATACTGTGTAATATCCTCTGCGATTTCGCCGGAGACCAGTGCGGTCTGTCCCGAATACGGCTCTTTCATGCCGATGTCCTTGATGACGAAGAGCGTGCCGTCCGTGCCGACTGCACCGGCGACATCGAGTTTCCCCTGTGCGTTTAGCGGCAGTTCGACGACCGTTTGCTCCGCATAGCTTTTGACATTGCCGTGATAATCCGCGACGGCGACGAGAATGCCCGCAGGACCGCCGCCGTCAAGGCGCACGGTCACACTGTCGGTCGGGTTTTTCAGTCCGTACCCGATCAGCGAGGCAGCCATGGAGAGCCGTCCCAGTGCCGCGGTCACAACTGCCGAGGGCTGATGGATGCGTTCCAGTTCCGCGCACATCGCCGTGCCGTCCAGAACAGAGCAGACGACCGCGCCGTCCTCGGAGAGGTATCGTTTGAGAATGCCGTTCATAGTGGGAAAATCCTTTCGTTTCGCTCTTGTATGGTATAGGAGATGTCATGCGCCTGCGCCTGCGGTTTCGGCGGTTTTTTCAGCCTGTCTTCGCGCAGTCTTTTCCCGTTTCACAGCGGGCTTCCATGCGTCATAGGCTTGGCAGTATGCGGTATAAACGCGGTCTGCCGTTTCCGGCGTGCAGCGGTTTGCGTAGAGCGTTTCCTCAAAGCCGCTGAGCAGGTCGCTGAGATCGCATTGCAGGAAATCGCTTTGCGTCCGGCAGAGATCGCGCATCGTGACGGCAGGATCGGCATTCCACTGTTTGCGCAGCCGTCTGCATGCTGCCTGAACCGCTTCTGCATTGCGCAGTCTGCGGTATTTTCTGCGGAACAGTTTTTCGCGGAGCATCGGAATCAGCCATACGGTCACTGCAATGACAAGCAGTGCCGCACCGAAGAGGATGAATCCGGAATATTGCAACGTTGCGATGACATTGGCACTGTTTCGGTTCTGTGCGAGTGTCGAAGAGGCGGTCGGATCGAGCATCATCCAGCCGTAGCCGGAGATATAGATTTCGACAAAGGCATGCGCCTCATCGCTTGTGATGACATATTCCCAGTCGCCCGAAGTCGTGATGCCGGTGTTTTTTCTGCTGAGCGAAAAGCCCTCGACATAACGGGTCGGCAGTCCGGCAGCGCGGCACAGCTCTGTCATCGCGCTGGCAAACTGATAGCAGACGCCGGTTTTATTCTGAAAGAGGAATGTTTCCACATTGTCGTGGACATCAATCGGGAAATCCAGATCGTAGATGAATTCGCCCGAGTGCATGTAGTGATAGAGTGCAGATGCCTTTTCAAAATCGGAAACGCAGTCCTCTGTCAGCGACGCGGCAAGCTCTCTGACCTCCGCGGGCGTCTGGCTCTTGACGGATGCCGCGTAGTTTTGTGCCGCAAGATAGCAGTCTGCGGCATCCTGTGCTTTCTGCTGTAAATCTTCATCGCCGCTGTCTTGTGCAGTATTCAGCAGATCACTCAGAAAATCCGCCCAGTTTCCGGCGTCGGACTGCTGCATGAGCATGCGGGCGGCATCGGAGTTTGCTGCGGTTTCACTGTAATACCGGACGGTGAATTCCTCAAAGTAGCGGCGGGCATTGGATCTGCGGAAGAAAATACCGCTGCTGCTTTGCAGAATTTTCTGCGGCCTGTTCTCGCTATCTACGCTGACTGCGTGATTTGGCGCAGGGAAGATCGCTGCGTTATAGGAAGCGGCTGCCATTTTCAGTGTCCGCAGATAGCCGCTTTCGGGGACCGGCAGTGCGGCAAATTCAGTCAGATTCCATTTTTCCGCGAACGCACTGTCAAGCCGTGCGGCTTTCTGCACCGCAAGGAGCAGATCGGTCGGCAGCTGGTCGGCACAATAAGTTTCCGTATCGAAGGCATTTGTGCGGGAGTTCTCGTCCTTGGGCGTGCCGTCGTAATCCGACGCGAACCAGCTGTCGGAATCATAATCGTAATTGGTATATGTGTTGACACGCAGATTGAGCTGCTCGTCGGAATTGGCGTAGTAGATGGTGCGGTTATAATCCAGCAGGGAATAGCTGCCGCCGTCCGAGGAATCGGTAAAGCCGCTGATGGCGTTTTCGAGATAGCTCGAAAGCTCAGAGATGTCGAGCATGGTTTCGAGCACGGTCCGGTCTGCGGTGACGGTGGGCTTTGGGATAATCAGCACGGCAATGCTGGCAGCGGCGAGAAAGATGCCGCCTGCACGAATGAAGCTTTTGTCGATCAGCTCCGGCTTTTTGTCTGCATTTGCAGATTTTTTCGGCGGCATGGTCAGTCTGCTGGTGCCGTTTGGCTCATACGCCTGCACCAGCTCCGGATCCTCCGTATGCGCCTGCCGGCAGTAAATCATGACGGCGAAATAGCAGACAAAGAGGATGATAATGGAGGGAACGGGCATGGTTTCGTTCTCTTTTGCATAGATTGCAAAGGGGAAGATCATGACCATAAAGGACATCAGCACGCGGTAACGCACGAATGTGAAGTAATATGCAATGGATGCAAGGAAGAACGAGAACATCAGAAACAGCGCGATTGTGTAACCGGGATACCGGTCTGTCAGAACCGACTGCGGTGTCATGAACCAGACAAAGGGATTGATGCGGGCGATGTCTTCCTTCGGCGCGAGCAGCGTGCCGTAATAGCCGGCGTACATAAAGCTCACAGATACAGCCAGCGTGACAAATCCGGCTGCAAGATAGGCGATGCCGCCGATGAAGTTATGCTTTTTGACAAAATCGAAGAGCCGGAACAGTGCTGCCTGAAAGACGGTTGTCAGAATGATCCAGAGCGGTGTGAAGGCAGGTGCGTAATGATAGAAAATGCTTGCAATAATTGTTGCGGAATAAAGCAGCGGAATGCGCTTTGGCTGCAACAGCCAGCGAATGACCGCGCTGTTTTTCGGCTTGTTCATTGAGACACCTCCCTTTCCGGACGGATGTGTGCGCGTGTGCGGATGTCAGCTCTTGGCAAGCTGCCGGTTTGCAGTGGCAAGCCAAAGCGATCCGTCGCGCGGGAGTACGGCATTTGCCGCACGCGATTCGGGTACAATCGTATAGACCTCCGAGGGGACATGTTCGAGCATGGCAGCCGTTTCCCCGTCGGCGATTGTAGTGAAATGAAGCAGCACGGCACCCGCTTCCTGCGTAAGCTGCGGCGGGAGCAGGGGCAGTGCGGCGAGCCGATCTGCACTGCGGAAGCCGCCGCGCAGCAGATTGATGGCTTCTGTGGCAAGCAGACCGCCGTCGTCGATGGGCAGCATGCTCCATGCGCCGTTCTGATCGGCATAATGCAGCGTACAGGGATAGCCGTTGCGGGCGCAGAGCATCAGGAAGCCGAGCGCGGTTTCGATCAGGATTTCTTCGTTTGCGAGGTTGCGTTCCATATCGCTGATGCGGCTGTCTCTGCGGAAGTCCAGAACGACGGAGAGCCGTGCGAGCGAGACGGGTTCATCCTGCCGCACCAGCAGCTTGTGCCGTTTGGACGAGAGCTTCCAGTTGATGCGTTTGAGCGAGTCGCCCGCGAGATAATCGCGGTGTTCATAGCCCGGTACAGAGGATGCGGAAGCCGTCGGCGTGGCATCGGACTCATCATCCGCCGCCGCAACGGCTGTTGTGACAGAACGGAACAGTTCACTGCTTGGTTTCAGCTCCGGAATTTCCGGTGTCAACAGCACACTGCCCTGATCGGTCAGCGGCAGGGAAAACGTGAACATCGCAAGATAATCGGAGAGCCGGACATCGGAGAGAGAGACAGTTCCGCTTCCGCAAAACCGTCCGGTGAGCCGGATCTGATAGCGCGCCGTGTCGCGGATGCCCATTGAGAGGCAGAGCGGCAGCGTATCCGGGACGAGCTGTGCGCGCTTTTGTTTGCGCCATTTGCGCGCAGCGGCTGCATCGCGCAGTGCGCTGCCGGTCAGCAGCGGCTCCGGGGGGAGTGCTTCGGCATCGGGATTCAGCGGATGAAAATGTGCATCTGTCCGCAGATTCATGCGCAGAAACGGCAGCGGCAGACGGGTTCGCTTTTGCAGTACAATGACTGCGGTCAGCGGCTGCTGCTTTCCGGCGGTATCCGGCAGTTCGAGCGAGACAGTCAGCGACCTTCGCACCCAGAGCGTCATGCACAGGGAAATGATCGGCATCAGCAGCAGAAACGCCAGCATCAGCACGCCCATATCGCCGTCCATATAGAACATGAACACCAGTGCGACTGCAATCGCGCAGAAATATCCGACCGTCATGCCTTGGTTTCCATCGGCACAGGGACGGTTCCCAGCACATCTGCAATGACCTTGCGGGTATCACCGAGCTGGGATTTGCCCTTCGGCGAGAGGATCAGGCGGTGTGCGAGGACGCTTTCCGCCATTGCCTTGACGTCATCCGGCAGGACATAGTCTCTGCCCGAAAGGAAAGCAGTTGCCTTGGAGGCTTTATAGAGCGCGATGGAGCCGCGCGGAGATGCGCCGAGCGTCAGAGCCTCATGCTGACGTGTGGCAGCGACGATTTTCAGAATGTATGTTTTCACCGGTTCGCTGACGAACACCGCCTCGACCTGCTCTTGCAGACGGATAATATCCTCCGGATGCAGTGCGGCTTCGGTAATGTTTTCCAGCGGATTGTGATGTTCTGTGCGCGAGAGAATCTGCATTTCCTCTTCCTCGGTCGGGTAGCCCATGCTGACACGCATAAAGAATCTGTCCATCTGTGCTTCCGGCAGATGGTAAGTGCCGTAGGTTTCGACGGGATTCTGTGTTGCGAGCACCATGAACGGCTGCGGCAGTTTATGTGTCACGCCGTCGATGGAGATCTGATGCTCCTCCATGACTTCCAGCAGCGCGGACTGCACCTTCGGGGAGGCACGGTTGATTTCGTCCGCCAGCAGGAAATTGCACATCGCAGCACCCGGACGGTATTCCAGTTCAAAGGATGTCTGATTGACCATTGAGAAGCCGGTAATATCGGAAGGCATGACATCCGGCGTGAGCTGAATGCGGTTGAAGCTGCCGCCGACAGAGCGTGAAAGCGCAGCAGCAAGCTGTGTTTTTCCGACGCCCGGCACGTCTTCGATGAGAATATGGCCCTGACAGAGCAGACCTGCAATGACGCAGCGGATGACCTGATCCTTTCCGACAATGACCTGCCCGACAGAATCTGTCAGCTTTTTGATATCCTGATTCATAAGTTACCCCTTTGTTTAATGGAATATGGGATCCGGCAGCAGCCCGCGGGAAATATGCGCCCGGACTGCATCAAAATTATGATAATATTATAGCATATTTCCAATGTGCTGTCAATGAATTCGCTGTGAACACGTGAAAGACCCGAACAGCGATTGCCGTTCGGGTCTTGTTGTCGGAAACGTGTGCGTTGCAGAAGAGGGATTACTGCGCAGCAGTGGTGGTTGTCTCTTCGGTTGCCTCTTCGGTGTTCTCGGCATCGGTCGTCTCACCCTCGGAAGAGCCGGAGCCTTCGCCCAGACCGCTGATTGTGAAGTTGACCTCGACGGTGCTCCATGCGCCGATCTTGTCGCGGTCGAAGATCTGTGCTGTTGTACCCTCCGGGCAGTTTGCATCAGAGACCCACTCGTTGTACAGGTTGGTGCGGACTGCGCCTTCCTCAAAGCAGGTGTAGTTGGTGCCGGTCAGCTCGATTTCCTCGCCGTCGATGACAATGCTGTCAACGGTGATCACTGCATCCGGGCAGACGGTCTCGCCGTCCTTGATGATGACGCCGGAGAAGCCGACACCGCTGACGACCAGCTCGCCGTTTGCGTCGCCGGTACCGTCAAAGCGGGCACCCTTGGTGTCGCAGGTGACGCTGACGGTATACTGACCGTCGCCGTCGATATGTACAACGCCTGCATCGTAGCAGAGGTTCAGACCGTTTGCGATCGGTTCGGTGTTGCCCCAGTACTGTGCCCACCAGCCGGAATCGGTCAGTGCGAGATAAGCATCGCCGCTTCCTGCTTCGATTGCATCTTCAAATTCGACCGGCTCAGTTGCGGCAGTGGTGACAACCGCAGCAGTTGCAGCAGTTGTGGTGGTCTCTTCCGCAGAGGACTCGGTGTCTGCGACAGAGGAGTCGCCGCCGCATGCGGTACATGCAGCCAGTGCCATAGCGGATGCGCAAAGCGCAGCAAAGAATTTCTTGGACATGATTCAATACCTCTTTCAAATTTCAAATTTATGTGTTTCTGTTGTGATGCAGAAAGCGGCGGCGCGTCAGGAAGCATGCCGTTTTGCCTCACTTACAACTATCATACAACTTTTTTTCGCAAAGCGCAAGAGGGCAACTATACGAACGTTCACAAAAATATAATGTTGAATTGAGATATACTGCACAAAATACGCGCGATTTTGCAAGGGGAAAGGCGGTTTACAGCGGTGTGATAGTCCGGTTCCGCGCCGAAAAACTGCCGATCCACTACAAATAGGAGAATTCCGACGGAAGATGATCGGATGAATGAATAAATTATACGGAAAGTTTTTTCTTGTCAGGTATTTACAAAATTCGCGGAATATGTTATAATGAAAAAAACATCTGCACCATCTGATATATACTATTATATTATGTACAAAAAGGTGCGGCGCGGAGGGACACCCCATGAAAAACGGGATCCGGATGTCTGACATTGCAAAAGAGATGGGCGTCAGTGTCGTAACCGTCTCAAACGCGCTCAATGACCGCGGCGGTGTCAGCGATGAAATGAAGCAGAAGATCCGCACGCGTGCGTCGGAGCTGGGATACCGTCCGTCGGCACCGCGCTCACTGCGGAAGCCCGCCGGCGAAGCGGAGCAGGAGAGCGGCAGCGTCGGTATACTGACCAGTGAACGGTTCGCCGGTCCGCGGGGTACGTTCTATTGGTATCTGACTGCCGGTGTCTCCAAGGAGCTGACGCAGCACAACCTGTATTCGGTCTATGAAAGTGTGCCTGCGGCGGATGAGCAGAACTGTGTGCTGCCGCGCATTGTGGCGGACCGGCAGGTGCGCGGACTGATCGTCGTCGGACAGCTATCGAGAACGTATCTTGACCGGCTTGCGGCGGCGCATATCCCGACGATCTTCCTTGATTTTTACGACAAGCACAGCGAGATCGACGCTGTCATCTCCGATAATTATTACGACAGCTATCTGATCACCGACCGCCTTGTGATGGCGGGACACCGGAAGATCGGCTTCATCGGCACGGTCACGGCGACCAGCAGCATCCATGACCGGTTTCTCGGCTATGTGCGGTGCCTGATGGAGAACGGCCTGACGTACCGCAAGGAATGGACGCTCGATGACCGTCTGGCGGACGGCACGCTTCTCCCTGAGCTTGCTTATCCCGACGAGATGCCGACCGCATTTGTCTGCAACTGCGATGAAACGGCATTCCGCGTCATCGGGGATTTGCAGCGGCGCGGTCTGCGTGTGCCGGAGGATGTCTCCGTCACGGGATACGATAATTATACGGTTTCCGATATGTGTGTGCCGGCGATCACGACCGTGGAGGTCGATCTGACGGCAATGGCGCACAAAGCGGTGAGCCTGCTGCTGGCGCGGCTGCACGACCCGCAGAAACCCGCTGCCCGTCATGTCATACCTGGCAGGGTCATCGAAAAGCAGTCGGTGACTGCTCCGAAAGATTTGGAAGATTAGTCGAAACGACTAAAAATGCGGCAGAAAATTTGTGCATAAAAAGCGGTTGCATTTGCACATTTTCTGTGGTATAATATCCTTATGGATCTATGTGTGGCTATTACTATGCCCTGTTGCAGATGAACGCTTGCGGGAGTGCTTTCCTGACGGCGCGCCGCGGGCGGGACATGGCTGCACAGGAGCATAAACTGGGATGCGCCCGGCGGCTTCGCTCATGCCGCGGCGGTCCTGCTGACAAGGTTGCAGGAGGTGGTTTTTATGCCAAATTTCACTTATACAGCGAAAGACGCGGTCGGCAATGTCCGAAAGGGCACGATGAACGCAGAGAGCGAACAGGAATTTCTGGCTAGAATCCGTGAAAAGGGCATGTATGTGACCGAATTCAAGGAACGCCAGACATCGGTCAAGACAGTCAAAAAGTTCAAGACCAACGAACTCGCGTTCTCGACCAGACAGATGGCGGCGATGCTGTCCTCCGGTCTGACGCTGGTCAAGGCACTCGATATTCTCTGTAAGGAGCAGACGAGTGAAGCAGCGCGCAATGTGTGGCGCGATGTGTATGAAAACGTGCAGAAAGGTGAATCGTTCTCTGATTCGCTGGAAGTACACGGAAGTGTGTTCCCGACGCTGATGACTTCCATGATCGCTGCCGGTGAATCCTCCGGTCAGCTCGACATCATCATGCAGCGTCTGAGCGACTACTACGCAAACCAGAACAAACTGGCAAACACCATTAAGAGTGCAATGGTTTACCCGGTCATCCTGATGATTCTGACCATCGGCGTTGTCATCGGCGTGTTCGTGTTCATCATGCCGACGTTCACGGATCTGTACGATGACCCGAATGACATGCCGGGACTGACCAAGGTCATGGTGAACATCGGTGAGTTCCTCACGGCACACTGGTTCATACTAATTTGTATTGTTCTTGTGCTGGTGTTCACAGTCACCTACCTGATGAAGCTGCCTGACGTCCGTCTCAAATGGGACAGATTCATCCTCAAAGGACCGGGCTTCGGCAAGCTGGTTACCACGATTTATACAGCGCGCTTTGCGCAGACGATGGCTTCTCTTTATTCCGCCGGTCTGCCGATGGTCGAGTGCTTGAAACGCTCCTCCGACACGCTGAACAACTCTTACATTACTCTGAAATTCCGCGACATCGTGGACGAGGTCAAGAGCGGTGAAACGCTCAGCTCCTCGGTTCAGAGAGCCGATATTTTCGATTCGATGTTCTGCTCCATCATCTTCGTCGGTGAGGAAGCCGGTGCGCTGGATGACATCCTCGCAAAGACGGCTGAATATTACGACGAGGAAGCAGACTCCGCTGTGAAGCGTCTGGTTTCGCTGCTGGAACCGGTCATGCTGATTATCATGGGTATTGTAATCGGTCTGGTCTGCGCAGCGTTCTTCCCGGCACTGTACGATTCGATCGGCAACCTGGGCGACGAGTAATCGTAACAGGGATCTGTACATTTATATCCGCGGCGGGAAACGCCGCCGCGGGTGTACATATGTTCACGCGTAAACAAAAAACAGAGAGGTGGATATTTTACATGCTTTCCTTTGACATTACAGACCGGAATATCCGGATCATTAAGGGCGCAGAGAGCAACGGTAGAATCCGTATCAACTCGGCTGCAACCCTGAATCTCGAAGAAGAGGTTATCGTAAACGGACATGTGCGCGACGTCCCGCGTCTTGCAACACTGATCAATCAGGTGCTCCGCACCAATAAAATGCCCGACAAAGAGGCGATCGTCAGCATCTCCTCCAACCTGACAATCTTCAAGGAGCTGCATATCCAGAAAGCGGAGAAGCAGCAGGATTTCATGAAGATGGTCCGTGCAGAGATGGCGAGCGCGCTGGGCATTGATGAGTCCTATTCCGTGTCCTACATCATCGTCGGTGACTCTGATCAGCAGGAGGGCTTTGTGAAGGTTCTCGCAACAGCCTGCCCGTACGAAGTCGTTGACTGCTACAAGCGTGTGTTCAACATGCTGCAAATCTCGCTGAGAAGCGTTATGATCGGCTGCAACTGCATCACAAAGGTTCTGCTGGCAGACACCAAGATCAAATCCAAGATGCCGCTGCTTGCCGTTCAGATCGACAACAACTTCATTTCCCTGAACCTCTATGAGGACAATCAGCTTTCCTTCTCGCGTTTTGCATCCATTTCCGCAGAGGACTACGACGGATCCGATGACTATGTCTTTGAGGCTGTCAATGAAAACATCTTCCGTATGCTGCAATTCCAGAAGAGCAAGCAGGGCAGCGACGCGATTGAAAATGTCGTCTTCTACGGCGATACGCATGAATATGTCCGCCTGACCAATGAGCTGGAAAAGATGGGCATCCGCACCAGCATCATTTCCGTGCCGCCGCAGATTCACGGCTACGAGAACCTCGAATTCTCCATTTATGCCAATGCGATCGGCGCAATGTTCAAGCGTAATAAGGATACCGAGCGCATCAATCTGCTGGAAACCGATACGGTCAACAACAATAAGATCCGCTCCAACAAGTCCTATTACATCCTGCTGATTGCTTCGATCCTCGCTTCTGCGCTGATCGTGTTCGCTGTATGGGCAGTGCTTGCAATCCAGGATAAGGTTGTGACGAATAAGATTCAGGAACTGGACGATAAGAAAGCATCGCAGCTTTGTGCGGATCTGAATGCACAGCTGGATCAGCTCGACGATACGCAGAAGGCGATGAAAACTTATCTGGAAGGCGTTACCAACGCATATCAGGCATATAAGAGCCGTCCGTATCCGGAGTCTGAAACCTTTACGCTGATCGAGGATACCATTCATGCAGTCGTGACCGAGGCTCTCGCAGATGAGATCGCAGAGGACAGCGCAGTGAACGGAAAGACCAGAGAAGAGGCGGATTACTCCAAGTACTACGACATCGAAGACCTTTCGTATGTGGACGGTACTTACAATGTCAGCCTGAAAATCCGCGGCAAGAGCAATGAGACATTCCAGACGATTCCGGCAACCCTGATTCAGACCTTCCGCGATCTGGATAAGGTTTACAATGTTCCTTACAACGGTTACAGCTTGTCTGTGGACGTTCCGGACACGGAAACAGCAAATACGCAGGCAGCTGCGGGCGAGGGCGGCGAAACAGTCAGTACTCCTTCCGCATCGACCGGCACGCATGATGAGATTTCTATGCAGCTTGTAATTGTTACCAAGGGCGACGGCGTGTCGCTGAGTGAAGAGGAGGGTGCATAAACATGAAATTTGGATATCGTGATCGAATTATCTTACTTGTCGCTTGCGTAATTATCATTTTCGGTATCGGCATCTTCGTATTCATCAAGCCGAAGTATGAAACTCTGAAAGCAGACAAAACCCGTCATGAAACACTGAGCAACGAATGGGATACACAGCTTTTGAAGTTTGAAGCGATCCCGCAGCGTCAGCAGAAGATTGAGAAGGACTACAAGACTGCGGGCGATGTGGCAGAAAACTTCACAGATGAAATGAATGCAGTGGAGTTGGACCAGTTCCTCCAAGAGCAGTTCATGAACACCGAGGATCATGTTGACGAAGAGGGCAAAGCCGATGTCAGACTGATCAGCGGTCTGAGTGTGTCCGATGAGAGCACCAGCAGCATGAGCTACTACTACTACACCCCCAGCATCGTAACCTATGCACTGTATGAATATGCTGACCTTGACGGTTCTCTGGCAGAGGCAGCAGCTGAAAAGCGGAAGGAAGCAGATGTGCTTTCTGCACGCGGCAGCCAGGTTGTCGGTGCCGGTACTTCCACCTTCACGGTTGTGATCAACCGCGAGGATACCATGAAGTTCCTTGACGATGTACACGCTTACGCAGTTGAACACAGTGATGCAATGCTCGTGCGCTCGGTCAGATTTGAAGATTATCATTACAACACTGTTCCGGGCAGCGAAACAGCAGGTACTCCGGCAGAAGGTGATGCTGCAAATGCAGCAGCAGCAACAACCGGCGTCACCGGAGATACCGAGGGATATACCGAAGTCACGGTTCTCTACGAGGTGTACTACATGCAGGAGCCGACCAAGCCGGATGTCGGCGGATCGTATGATCCGACTGTCTGGGATACCGATGCTTGGAGAGAGTACGGCGAAGCAAAGCAGAGTAACTGATTCAAACGGGATGCCTTCTTGATTTCAAGGAGGCTACCGGCATTTGAGAAAGGCGGTTTCTAAAATGAAACAAAATCACATGAAAGGAAAAGCGCGCGGCTCAGTGCTGTTCACAGTCATCACGGTCATGATGATTATGGTCGTCTTCCTGATGTCCACACTCATTCTGACGACTGCTTCGCACCGGCGTTCGTACTATACGTACTACGAAACGCAGGCGCAGTATGCAGCGCAGGCGGCACTGGACGCGGTGACGAACTATGCTTACAGCGACGCAAGTTTCAGCCAGTGGGTACAGGGAATCTCGGATGACGACCCGCATGACTTCTATGTGCAGTTTGACGGATCCACCCTTCCGCTGTCCGATACCAGTATTGCAGGTGCAGATCATTATGTTGTCTGTACCGTGCAGAGAGATGAGCCAAAATATGTTTGGGACGATGTGACGAACGCCATCCGCGAGACGGAGGGCTGGCGGATTACTGCAACGGCATTTGTCGGCAGAGGCAGAAACCAGGCTTCTTACCAGATGGTCAATCACATCTACGCAAACATTAAAACTGACAACGCTGCCGGTACGCAGAATGCACTGACTTATCTGAACTATCAGTGGGATCAGGCAAATGCGGACGATGACGAAGGTGATGACGATGATGACAATGACATCGACATCGTTGCGAATGCGGTTTATACGCTGTCTGTTATGAATACCGGTTCCGAGGGCAATATCATGGTGCTCGGACCGCAGTATTCCGGCATGGCGGATCTTCCGGTCGGAAGAATCAACTATAACAACAGCAGCACACCGTGCAGCTCTTTCTCCAACAACAATGCGGTTGTCGGTAACGCGATGTATGTCAACAACATGTCTTCTGCTGTTGAGATGCAGGTGACATTCCAGAAGCCGGGCGAAAGCGTGAGCGTTTACGGAAATGTTTCCGCAAGCAACACGAACGGTCTGGTTGTGAATTCTTATCTTTCCAATCCGACGAACAATTACACCAAGCTCAATTATGTGTACATTGACGGTACACTGATCGGCGGCAACTCCGGTTATTCCTTTGGCATGGGCACCGGTTCTTCTCCGGTCAACCTCTTTGCAGGTGCGATTGATGCGCAGGGTAACAGAACCGTTGCCGTAAACGGCGATATTTACCTGTACGATCCGGAGCTGGAATCCAAGATCGGTGCAAACGGAAGCGGCGCGACGATCCTCTCGACATTTTTGGCAAACAACATCGAGGGCAAGGATTCTTCCACAAACGCCAAGCTCGGCAACCTGATCAGCAACAACAAGAAGCTGACGCTCGGCAACGGCGCAACCACAACGATCGCAGGAGATGTGTATTACACGAATCCCGCCGGCTCTGTTGAAATCAGCGGCACGGTCAATGTCAGCGGCAAGGTCTATTTTGCATGCGGTCCGGATAAAGTATCTAATGCAGGCAATATCCATGCAACCGGCGGTATTGTCTATAATGCAACCACTGTCGCAGGCTACGGAGACTACTATCCGGCAGACTATTCAACCAACATTCCGAGCGCGAACTACGATTTCAGACTGTTCCCGTTTGCCTATCGACTGGATGAGATCTTCTCCACCTATTACAGATGGGATCTTGCCGGTAACGATGAATGGGAAGATGATGCGCTTGTCAAGGAAAGTAAGGCAGCCGGACATACTTGGAATACCAAAACATTCTATGCCGGCGTTGCTACTGGCAGCAGCCCTTATATCGAAGAAATCCTGACAGTAGATGAGGCAAATGCAAGATTGCAGGCGATCAATCCCTCATATTCAGTTTACTGGTATGATTCTTCCAATGCGGCACTTGCCGGTATTTCAATCGGTTCGGCATATTGGGACGGTGAACGCGGAAGCAATGTTGTGAGCTGGAAATCAGAAAACCCCAATTATGATCCGGATGATGTGACGGAGGTTTATATCGCAGTTCCGTATACGACACCGGTCACTGCATCCCATGCGTTTATGGAGCCGTTTGAGCCGGTTGTTACCAGCTCTGCCGGTTCGATTGCGCAGGGCATCGGCGGCGACAGCACCATGGGTATTGACACTTATGATGCATTTGTCGGCAGATACGGCGCAGCGAAAACCACAATTTACAATTCTGCAAACATCTCGCAAACCTCGAAGAATGTAACCTATTTCTATGCCATTGATGACAGCAATTCGCTTGGATACAAGAACGAGAATGTGTACTTCATCAATGAATCCTGCACGATCAATGTGAGCGGCATCAGCGGAACGATCCTGGTGGATAACACCTCGGCAGACGGCGAGAAGCTCGGCATCGTGCTGGAAGGCGAATTCAGCAACGACCTGAAACTCCTGACCAATAATACTGCGTATTATGACCAGGATGAAACGACCGGCAATGTTACACTGCTTTCTGTGTACGGTCCGACAACCTATACGCAGGACATCACAGAGAACGGCAGCACCAGAACTGTCAAGGGCAACGGTGCTTATGCAGCCAGAACGGATGTCTTCTTCTTCCTGAAATCCGGCTTCGGTACAGCCGAAAAGGATACAGCAACCAATAAGAACTTCATCATTTCAACCGGTATCTATGATGCCGCGGCAAATGTCAAGTTTGACATTGTTGCAAATCCGCTTTACCCCGGACAGGACGGATACAGTGCTTTGACAAACGGCGAACAGTGGAAGTTCATGCTGGTTCCGAACAGCGTGATGCTCGGTCAGAGCGGCTCAAATTACGCACTTGCGAATATCTTTATCAGTTCTGCAATGCTGCTGTACAATTCGAGTGTCTCCCGCGGCGGTATGTATTATGCAGTTGCTTCCGGAAACACATCTTACCGTGAAGAACATGATTCTACTGCTTATACTGCAACATTCACCGATCAGAACGGCAATGCATCGACCAAGAACTTTATGTGTGCAGGTATGACCGTTGTCGCGACATACAACGTGAAGAACCTGCCGATGATCGCGTTCATCGGAGATGCAAACCGTCCGGGTGAAAAGCAGCCGAAGGAGAATCCGGATCCGACGTATCAGACGTCCGGAAGCGGCGACAACAGCGATCCGAACGCAACTGACGGCAAGGACTATTTCAGCAACCAATACCAGGGCGCAAGCTGATAAAAGGAGGAATCCGTATGCAGATGTCTAAGAAAAAAATGAAGGGCATGACGCTGGTTGAGATCGTGATTTCGATCGCAATCTACGGTATGATCGCACTGCTGATCACCGAGGTGATGACCCTGATCAATGCAACGATTCGTTCCACACAGCAGCTCAATACCCGCCTTTCCTATGAGGCAAAATACGCGGATAACCTTCTGACAAAGGACAGCAACGGTGTTGCATTTACATCGTTGCAGGAAAATGTCATACTCAACTACAACAACGGCACCACGCAGTCCACATCGCTCCCGGCTGTTCGCGTCAGCATCGTGTACGACCTGGACAACGCAACCGGCGCGAAAACCCTCGATCGAAATCAGTTTGCTGATTATACCGAGGCAGGCGGTGCTGCACTGCTGAGAGCTTCTGAGTATGAAACGGACTACGACGGCAACATTGTCGGTACGAACTATCACCCCAATACAAACTACAAGTTCATGACATTCAACAAGGTCAGTGCCGGCACAGAGCCGAAGCCGGAAGGCGCGTTCGTCCTCGCGCTGACGCTGGATGACGCAGATGCGGCAGCCATCACAAAGATTGAGGTTGAAGGTCCGCTGAACGACGGCACCACTTCGCGCGTCCTCACAAAGGCAATGCAGAGCGGCGGCTCGTTTGCGACAGGTCAGGTTCTCAATATCGACCTGCTCAACAATGCCCCTGCAACCGGTGATCTTGGCACCACGTTCCAGGATGTGACGGTCAAGATTTACAAGAATGTCATTGCCCCCACATCGGGCAAGAACCTCGGTGAGCAGATTGTTTCTGAATCCGAGGTCAGAGCGTATACGGCAGTTCAGGTATCGACCTACGAGAACTACTACACTACATGCAGTGTTTCTTACGCCGGCGATTCGTGGACATTCCCGCAGAGCTCGTAATCAAAACGACACAGGATATTTTGATCCGACTGAACCGGGCGAACCCGTCCGGTTTGGCGGATCGGAGAAAGGAGTTTGATGCTGCTATGAAAAAGCAGAAGCTGAAAGGCTTTACGCTCGTTGAGCTGATTATCGTAATGGCACTGTTTACTTTGGTCATGTACAGCGTGACCCAGCTCATTGATCCGGTGTCAAAGTATTTTGTGCGCAGTTCTAATTACGAGAATACGACGGCTTGTCTGGATAACATGAAGCGAAGCATTGAGGGTAATCTGAAATATGCCGACCGCGTTCGTGTGTATGAACATTTTAATCCGTATGCGGACAGCTATTCGTCTCATGATCACGCAACGATCAAGGATATGAACTATGCACCCAGTTCGACACTGAGCATGCAGGTTGAAGCCTTTTATGATGAATTCTTTGAAGAAAGACTTTTCCTTGATTCCAGCGGAACCATTTATGTGCTTGTTTTTGACAACACACAGCTGATCTCGGACACGGATCTGTCTAACAACTATTCCAATATTTCTGATTACACGAATGATCAGCTGAACAGCGGAAAAATGGTTATGTATCAGTTCCCGTTTGACAGTGAGAGCGGAGCTGGTCTCGGCTCACCGACCATTACCGATTGGTATGTCAACCAGAAGCTGTACGGCGCGTTTGACTACCGGTTCGATCTTGGATCGTTTGCCGCATCGGAATCCTCTGATTCGGACTCTTCCGATGAATCCTCCGCCGGAGGCGGCGCACCTTCGAATTCGTTTGATCCGGCCGACTGTACGATCACAATTACCGCGAGTGAGATTCGCAGAGAAGAATTGAAACTGACGCGTCAGGCGACAAACCAGACCAACACCGCATCGTTCTCGATGAAGAATGTTCTGGATGCCTCTGTGAAGTACACCACGGCACTGTTTGACTACAAGACGATTCTCAATCCGGACTACGATCCCGCAACGGATCCGTTGACTGAAAAGTACATTCAGGATACGGCAAATCCGGTTCCGAGATATGTCTCGCTGCAAACCGGAACGGATTCCTTTGACGGCTTCTACTTCATCTTCACCATGCCGGAAACCACAAATAATGCTGTGGATTCCGCGTATGTCAGTGATGTGGAGTCGGAGTATGGCGGCTAATCCGTAAATCAGCATAATTCAAGTATGATAAAAGGCAGCCGGTGTTGCCGGCTGCCCGATTTTCCAAAGGAATTATACTAAGGGGAACAAACAGGAAGAATAATACGAAACAGTTTCCTGCTGCGGCAGGCGGTTGATATACCAGTCGGTCAGTTCATTGCCGAACATCGCACCGATCAGCAGCCCCACACAGAGATACGGACCGAATGCAAATTTGGATTCGCCCGTGATCCTTTTGATGATCATACCAAAGATTGCAGCAAGAAGAATGCCGATGAATGCCGCCGGTATCATCGCTTTCCAGCCAAGATACAGTCCGGCAAATACCATCAGAATGGTATCGCCCAGCTCAATGCCCCGGATCTTTTCACCGGTCTTCTTCTTGATGTAAGCACCACTGATCTCACCGATCAGAAAAAACGGCAGTCCGATGCAGACAGCACCGATCACACGGTCAAGAATCGTCAGATCGGTCAGGAAATAGCTCGGAATGGTCAGAATCAGAATGCAGGCGAGAACGCGGAGATCCATCTCCATCGTATCCCAGTCCATAAATCCGACGACGATCAGGACGGATGTGAACAGACACATCAGAAGCGTATTCCAGTGAAAACCGAATACAAAAAAGTTTGCCACATAGAGCAGACCGTTCATCGACTCCACAATCGGATAGCGAGGGGAGATTTTCTCTCCGCAGCTGTGGCATTTGCCGCGCAGAAACAGCCAGCTGAACACCGGAATCAGGTCAATGATCCGAATTTTCGTGCCGCAGGTCATGCAGTGAGAGGAACGCTTAATGAGCGACTCTCCGAGCGGGATCCGGATGATGACCACATTCAGGAAGCTGCCGATGCAGATTCCGTATAAAAATACGACCGGAACGGCAATCAAAAAGAAACCGAGGTCGTAGGTTCCCCATTCCTTCCAAACCGCGGGGAGCGAGAGCAGAAGTATCTGCGAAAAATTTCGGTACATAATGGTACCTCCTTTATGGTTTGTACTGTTATTTCATTATACCACAAATCGGCATAAATTTCAAGAGTTTTGGAGGTTGAGTATGAGAAACATCCGAATTGGTGACTATCTCGTCGAAGAGGGTCACATCACACCCGATCAGTTAAAGCAGGTTCTCGACGCACAGCGCGAAGCCGCCAACAACGGCGTTCAGAAGAAATTCGGTGAGGTGATCGTGGAACAGGGCATCATGACTGATGTGAAGTTCGCGCAGGCACTGTCCGTGAAATTGCAGGTGCAGTACGTCGATCTGAACAGCATTGAGGTTGACGGTGAGATCGCCCGCAAGATTCCGCAGGACATGGCGGATAAGAACTGTGTCATCGCATTCGCAATGACCGGCCGCCGTCTGACGGTTGCGACGGATGACCCGGTCAACTTCAATATCCTTGAAGATATTAAGGTGAAGACCGGTTACGATACCATTCCTGTTCTTGCAACGCGCTCTGCGATCAAGAAAGCGATCGGTAAGGCGTATCAGATGTCTGACCTGGGCGACCTCAACGGCGCAGGTGAGGCAATGGATGTGGTTGACGACGAAGACTCCAAAGACCGTGTTGAGAGTGCGCCGATCGTCAAACTGGCTACCCAGATTGTCGAAAACGCACACCGCATGGAAGCAACGGATATTCATATTGAGCCGTTTGAAAAGTACACGCAGATCCGTGTCCGTGTCAACGGCGACCTCCAACACCTCATGAATGTCAATAACAATGTACATAATCAGCTGACAACCCGTTTGAAGCTGATTTCCGGTATGAACATCGCAGAAAAGCGTATCCCGCAGGACGGCCGTTTCTCGCAGACCGTTGACGGCATGCCGCTCGACGTTCGTGTCTCCTCTCTGCCGATGGTTCACGGCGAAAAGATCGTTATCCGTATTCTTTCGACCGGCGCGATCAAGACCCGTACACTGGATAAGCTCGGTATGACACCGTATAACCTCTCGCTGTTTGAGAGCATGATCAAATGCCCGCACGGTGTGATTCTCGTTACCGGTCCGACCGGTTCCGGTAAATCCACAACGCTGTATGCGGCTCTGGGCGCAATCGCAAGACCGGACGTCAACGTCGTTACGGTTGAGGACCCGGTTGAAAAGCAGATCGACGGCATCAACCAGTGCCAGGTCAATGTCAAGTCCGGTATGACCTTCTCCGCAGCTCTTCGTTCTATTCTGCGTCAGGCCCCTGGCGTCATCATGATCGGTGAGATGCGTGACGGTGAGACTGCTGAAATCGGTATCCGCGCCGCTATCACAGGTCACTTGGTGCTCTCCACGCTGCATACCAATGACGCGGCATCTACGATTGTCCGTCTGGTTGACATGGGCATTCCGGCATACATGGTCGCTTCTTCGCTGATCGGTGTTGTCGCACAGCGTCTGGTTAAGGTGCTTTGCACGAACTGCCGCAAGCAGAGAATGTCCACCGATGAAGAGAATAAGCTCATGCACATTGATCATTCTGTTCCGGTCTACGATGCAGTCGGCTGCAATGAATGCGGCAACGGCTATCGCGGCAGAACGGCAATTCACGAGATCATCCAGTGTACATCCGGTATCTCGACGCTGATTGCAAACGGCGCAGGCTCCGAGGAAATCGAGAACGCTGCGCGTGCAAACGGCACCAAGCTGCTGCGTGATAACGTATCCGATCTGGTTCAGCAGGGTATCACGAGCATGGACGAGCTGATCCGCGTGACCTACGCTGTGTAATCTATATCAAAGAGAAAAATAAACGGAGGATATGCTATGCCTACCATTAACATTAACAATGTTCTGAACGATGTTCGTTCGCTCGGATGCTCCGACTTGCACTTCACTGTCGGTATCAATCCGGTTGTCCGTCTGCACGGTCAGCTCCGCAAGATGGGCGGCTTCCCGGAGATGACGGATGAGATGATCGCAGAGATCGTCGAGCAGATGACCAATGAAATGCAGAGGCAGAATGTCACAAAGCGCATTGACACGGACTTTTCGTACACAACCCGTGCCGGCTACCGTCATCGCTGCAACATCTTCTTCCAGCGTGACCACATTGCGATTGCAATTCGTTTGCTGCGCAATGACATCCCGACGCTGGATGATCTGTTCATGCCTGACATCATGGCAGAATTTGCAATGCGTCCGCGTGGACTTGTGCTGATTACCGGTCCGACCGGTTCCGGTAAGTCCACCACGCTCGCAGGCATGATCGACTATGTCAACTGCAACAAGAGCGCGCATGTCATCACGATTGAGGACCCGATTGAGTATGTTCACGAGCATAAGAGATGCATGATCAACCAGAGAGAAGTCGGCGCAGACGTACCGAGCTTCGCGCTGGCACTGAGAGCTGCACTTCGTGAAGACCCCGATGTCATCCTCGTCGGTGAGATGCGTGACTTCGAGACCATTCAGGCTGCAATCACTGCGGCTGAAACCGGTCACCTTGTTTTCTCGACATTGCATACAACCTCTGCGCCGGATACGATCAACCGTATCATCGACGTGTATCCGGAGCATCAGCAGAACCAGATCCGCGCACAGCTGGCAAACGTTCTTGTCGGCGTTGTGTCGCAGACGCTGCTGCCGCTGAAAGACGGCACCGGCCGTATCGCAGCGATGGAGATTCTGAACTGCACAGACGCAATCTCCGCGATGATCCGTGAGGGCAAGATTCACCTGATTCTTTCCTCCATTCAGGCAGGTAAGGCACACGGCATGATGTGCCTTGACCAGGAGCTTGCGCGTCTGGTTAAGAACAATGTCGTCAACGAAGTCGATGCACTGGAAAAGTGCCAGGATAAGACCGAGTTCTACCGTTATCTGACGGCAATGGGCGGTCAGTCCGTCATTACGCGTGAGGGCGTCATCGGCTGATTTACGATTTACAATATCAAAACAAAAACCATCCGGCCTGCTGCGGCAGACCGGATGGTTTTTTCTGTTTACAGGATAAAGCAGATCAGACCGCTGCATCCCTCGTTGATGACGCGTTCCAGCGTTTCCTGCAATTTGAGACGTGCTTCCGGCGGCATTTTCGAGAGCTTTGCATGCAGACCTTCATTGACAAGCTCATGCAGCGATTTGCCGAAGATATTGGACTCCCAGATTTTCGCAGGATTTTCTTCAAATTCACGCAGCAGATAGAGAACCAGTTCCTCGCTCTGCTTTTCGCTGCCGACGATCGGGCTGACGGTTGTCTGAATGCCCGCACGCATGATATGCAGCGACGGTGCAGAAGCGCGGAGGCGCACACCGTATCTGCCGCCCTGTTTGATCATTTCCGGTTCTTCGAGCGTCAGTTCGTCCGCTTCCGGCATGATGATGCCGTAGCCGGTCGCTTCCGCCTCTTCCAGTGCCGGACGGATCCGCTCATAGGCACGCTTCACCGAAGCCAGCTCCATCAGTACAGGGAACAGTTCTGTTTCGCCGTGAATTTCAATGCCGGTTTCCTCACCGAGCACCTGATAAAACAGCGCGGGGTCGAGTGTCAGACGCAGAATTACATTCCCGGTGCCGAGCGAGATCTGTCTGACTTCCGCTTCCGTAATCTGCGGGCAGTCTGCGAGAACGGCAGTCATGGTTTTGGCGTCGCGCATGGTAGACAGTCCCTCTGCTGCACGGCGCACCGCATCAAACACGGCTGATTTCAGCCAGTGACCGGTCGGGAGAGCCGGCAGCCAGCCCGCCGTCTCGACGCTGATTTCTCTGATCGGGAACATATCGAGCAGCTTTGTCAGCATGCGCCGGACGGTCTGTTCATCGAGGTCGAGGCAGTTCACCGCAAGCACCGGCGCATTGTAACGCTGTTCGAGTTCAACGGCGAGAGCCTGTGCGTCATCACTTTCCGGCGTGACGCAGTTGAGCAGCACGACAAACGGTTTTCCGAGTGCCTGCAATTCCCCGATGACGCGTTCTTCTGCCGCGGCATATTCTGCGCGGGGGATGTCTGTCACAGAGCCGTCCGTCGTGACAACCAGCCCGACGGTGGAATGCTCGGTGATGACCTTTTGCGTGCCGATTTCCGCCGCCATATTGAACGGGACTTCCTCATCAAACCACGGCGTTTTCACCATGCGCGGGGCTTCTTCTTCGATGTATCCGAGACTGCTGAGGACGATGTAGCCGACGCAATCAATCATGCGCACAGCGCAGACAGCTCCCTCCGGCAGTGTGATCTGTACAGCGTTTTCCGGCACAAATTTCGGCTCTGTGGTCATGATGGTGCGGCCGCCTGCACTTTGCGGCAGTTCATCGGTTGCGCGTTCGCGTTTGGAGCCGTCCTCGATGTTCGGGATGACAAGCGTTTCCATGAAGCGTTTGATGAGTGTGGATTTTCCGGTACGCACGGGGCCGACCACACCGATATAAATATCGCCGCCGGTGCGCTCTGCGATGTCGCGGTAAATATCAGTCATAGCATTACCTCCGGTTATTTGAATTCACATGTTTTCACGGACGGGATCAGCAAAAGCTGGGGCTGTGTCAGCAGATCTCCGGGACAGTCATTCTCGGCGCGGATGGCATCGGCAGCCGTATGATACCGCTTGGCGATCTCCCAGACGGATTCATTTTCCTGTCCGAAATAGAGCCGGAGCGCGAAGTTATCCTCCTGCGGAAGCGGTGAATTCTCGTCAATCTCCGCATCGGTCAGCAGCGAGACATTTTGCTGCATGAGAATCTGTCCGCTCAGCAGCAGCTCTGCCTGCACGCTCACCGTATCGGAGCCGGACAGCGTGTAAGTACAGCTCGGCACAGTCGGCTGCGGGAGCATTTCTGCGGCAGAAACCTGCGGAAGCTGCCATGTGAACGGTTCGCGCTGTTCGAGCAGAAGCGGTTCATTTTCGGCATCTGCTGCCATGACACAGCAGCGCAGCATGCCCTGCATCGTGCAGCCGCCGGTATCCGGATCGGGTGCGGTCTGCACCTCTTCGGGGACTGCCCATGCCGCAAAGACCTTTGTCAGGATGCGGTCCTCCGTGCGGAGATTCAGCTTCATCCGCAGCGATTCATTCAGCGGAACCGGTGCAGAAAGCATCTGGAGAGATTCCCGCCGCAGTGTGCAGGAATGTACCGTGGAATAGAGATCGCTTAAAAACTCCGCAGAATCGGTCTGCACGGCGGTACACATGAGGCGGATCTGCAATTCGCAGTGAAGCGTGCGGAAATCGCCGTCCTGTGCGGATTCCGGAGAGATCAGGTGACCTGCGACCGACGCGGTGACAGAGCAGGGCATGTCGTCGGTCAGACCGTCCTGCTCGGCAATCTGACTGAACGGCAGTGCAGCGCGCAGGGTTTCCATGCCGTCCGAGGAGGCATAGAGCAGATCTATGCCGACCTCGCCCTTGATGAGCAGTTTCCCTGCCACGATGCGCGTTTCGGTGACAGTCGGCGTGATTTGTTCCCGCAGCACAGAGAGCAGAGCCGGCTGCGCCGGAGAGACTGTGATCTCATCCGAGAGCGTAAAGTATTTTTCCGTACGCAGCAGCTTGGAAACGAATGTGACCGGAGCAGAGCGGCTTTGCAGATATTTGCCCTCGGCACCGGAAAGCACCTCACGGTCACGCTCGCCGGAGAGCTGCGCCCGGATGCGTACCGCTCCGCGCAGATCCATGCGTCTTGGGCTGATGGCGCGGCAGTTGAGATAGGCAGATTCTGCGGTGAGCTGTACCTGTACGGCAGTATCGGAATCGGCTGGCAGCATCATCTGCTTATGGTATTCGAGCTGCTGCGTCACAGACTGCACGGCAGCGGGCTGTTCCGCGCAGTAGAGAACGGTCAGCCGCACGGTCAGTGTGTAGTCCAGTACACCGTCGCGCAGCTGCCGGTCCGTGATCTCGGTGTCGGCAGAGGCGGAGAGCAGCCGGAAGAAATCCGGATAATAATCCGGCAGAACATAGTCCAGTTCGACGCTCTGTTCCTGTGTTTGTACCGGAAGCTGCACCGGCACCGGTACGGTTGTGCGGCGCAGTTTCCAACTGCTTTCATTGGTTTGCATCATAGTCTCCTCCGGCGCGGCAGCAGATTCCGGAATGCCGTTTTGCCGCGCATATCTGTGAAACTATATGCCGCTGCGGCGAGAAATAGAACCGGATGCAGCGGTTTCCCTCTGCCGCCTTGCCTCCGCGCACGGTCGGAACACCGCCGGGCAGCGACCGTGACCTTTGCGCCGAACGCGAGAAGTCTTGATTGCAGCGCGAGGCTGATTCTGCCCGCACCGAGGATCAGCACAGAGAGTCCGTGCAGCGTGACTGGCAGTTTCTCCAAGGCAATTTGGATAGCACCCTCTGCCGTCGGGACGGCATTGCGGATCGCAAACGCGTCTTCCCTGGCGTAGTCGAGAGGGGCATAGCCCGCATTCCGGCATGCAGCGGATACGGATTCAGAAAACCGTCCGCCGAAGATTTTCGTTTGCTCCGGCAGTGCGGTTTGCAGCACAGACGGGAGGCGAATCGGATCGGAAGCGAACGGGGCATTTACATAGATGCCGTCATTGGAGACTGGCATCGGGAGGATGATCGCATCAGGGGATGCAGGAAGCAGCCGCAGATCGGACACTGCGGAGAGCGCATCGGGAGGAGGACCGAGGCGATCAAAGCCCGCAAGCCAGACGGTATGGGCGCGGGAAAGATGCTGTGCGGCAGCAATCTGCCGCAGATCGCCGCCGACGAAGAGCAGCCGTTTACGAGTCATGAATGGTTCACTCCTTTCCCTGCGTCCGCGCAGCAAAGAGCCAGAAGAGCTGTGCGCAGACGAGGATACCTCATTGTATGCGAATCCTGCCGAAAGGTGCAGAATCGGGCGGTGTTCATATTGTCCGAATTAAAAAATAATTAAGAATATTCCCCTTGTTTTTTAAGGAAATATCTGTTATAATTAAATCGTTGCAGAGAAGCGCAACAAAGTCAGAATATGAAGACGACGAAAGGAGCTTGCATCATGCTTGAAACGAAAGACCTATGCAAAACATATAAGCCGAAAAAAGGCGTACCGGTGACGGCGGTCGATCATGTTTCCCTGCGGTTTCCGGAAAAGGGCATGGTTTTTCTGCTCGGTAAATCGGGCAGCGGCAAATCGACAATGCTGAATCTGCTGGGCGGTCTGGACAGTTATGACGGCGGCGAGATTATCATAAAGGGCATTTCGTCAAAGGATTTCAGCCAGCAGCGTTTTGACAGCTACCGCAATACCTATGTGGGCTTTATTTTCCAGGAATACAATGTGCTGGAAGAATTCACAGTCGGAGCGAATATCGCGCTGGCATTGGAATTGCAGGGCAGAACGGCAACGGACGAGGAACTGAACCGGATTCTCACTGCTGTCGATCTGGCGGGCTACGGCAGCCGCAAGCCGAATGAGCTGTCCGGCGGACAGAAGCAGCGCGTGGCGATTGCGCGTGCGCTGGTCAAGAATCCGGAGATCATCATGGCGGACGAACCGACAGGCGCACTGGATTCCAACACCGGCAGACAGGTTCTTGACACCTTGAAGAAGCTCTCGACAGAGAAGCTGGTCATTGTTGTTTCGCATGACCGCGAGTATGCCGAGCAGTATGCCGACCGTATCATTGAGCTGGCGGACGGTAAGGTGATCCGCGACGTAGAGGCATTGCACACCGAAGAGGATGGGCAGGAGAAGCGGCTTGTTTTCCGCTCGACGAGCATTGAAATTCCGGCAGATTATCACCTGACGGAGGAGGACCGCATTCAGATCAACGAGTATCTGGACAATCTGCGTTCCGGCGCATCTATGATGCTGCCGTCGGCATCGCAGCGTTTTCAGGAGACGGATGAGAGCCGCATCCCGGTGCAGGACGGCTCCAAGTTCAGTCTGATCAAGTCGAAGCTGCCGATGAAAAGTGCGTTCAAGATCGGATGCAGCAGCTTAAAGCACAAGCGGTTCCGTCTGGTGATGACGATTCTGCTTTCGGTGGCAGCCTTCACGATGTTCGCGCTGGTGGATACATTCAGCTCTTATGACCACATCCGTGCCTGTACAGATTCTCTGATCGACAGCGAGGTCAATTATATCTCGGTGAATAAGTCTGTGAAGCGCGGAAGCGGTCTGGACGAATGGTGGAGTTCATGGGGCTACAAGCTGTCCGAGCAGGATATGAAGGATCTTTCTGCCGATACGGGTCTGGATGTGACGGGCATCTTCATTCCGCGGGGTGCCAGACTTTCTTTCACTTCCCAGTATGATCCGGAATACGAATTTACCAAAGGCAGCTACACGGTAAACCTGAACCATTTCTGCGGCTTTGCCGAGATCACGGAGGATTTCATCAAGGATCAGGGCTTTGAGCTTATCGCCGGTAAGGTGCCGGACGGCAGCAAGAATGAGATTGCGGTCAGCGCGGCACTGTGTGAAACCTTCATCAAGGCGGGCTATCATGCGCCGCTGACGGATGAAGAAATGGAAAACTCCTATACGGTCGATGAGAAAACCGGTGAGATGAAGTCCACGCTGAAATATGAGAAAATCGGGTCTGCACTGGACATGGTCGGCAAGGTTTTCCTGCTGAACGGTACAGAGTACACAGTCAGCGGCGTGGTGGATACGCATTTTGATCTCTCCCGTTACGACAGCCTGCTGGAAGACGATGAGCGCAATTCCACCGCGCAGGAACTGCTCAACTACATGCTTTACAGCGAATATTCGACGGCGGTAAACTATTCGCTGACCGGCTGTGCGATGGTCGGCAAGGGAGCCGTCGAAAAGATGGTGAGAGAAGAGCCGAGGTATTTTGAGGTTACAGACGGCGGCTTGTGGATGTATCAGAGCGAGGAAACAGATGTCTGGCTGAACATCAGCGCAGACAATCTCACAACGCTGGAAAACGCGCCGGCAGACGACATTGTCTGGATGAACGGCAAGAAAGATAAGCTGGAAGACGGCGACTTTGTGATTTCACTGAACAGCATTTATATCGGTTCGAGTTCCTCTGCCACTGAAATGGAGTATTCCATGAAGCTGCAAGGCTTCCTGACCGGTGAAACAGAACCAACGGCAAAGGATGTCAAGGATCTGCTGAATTCAGCAGGCGGCAGTACCCTGGTCTATAATCTTTACTACTCGGATCCTGAAACCGGAGAGTGGACGGATGATTACGATGCGCAGAACAAGGTCAATATCGTCGGCTTTATCAAGCCGGACAGCCGTTACAGTGCAGCTACGGTCGTATCGCAGAGCATTGCAGACAAACTGATCCGCGATCAGGACGGTGTGTATGACACCGCAGTGGGCGGCATGCCGGAGTCGCGGGCGGAGGTCGAGGATTTCGTGCGCTACTGCTATCGCAACAACGAGAATGTGAGAGTGCGTTATGAGCTGAACAATGCTGTGACGTATGAGCTGGACACCGTGAACACGGTTTTGAAAGTGCTTGCAAAGGTGTTTTTGTATATCGGACTTGCGTTTGCAGTCTTTGCCGCATTGCTGATGGCAAACTTCATTACAACATCCATTCATTACAAGCGGCAGGAGATCGGTATTCTCCGTGCAATCGGCTCGCGCAGCAACGATGTGTTCCGCATATTCTTCTCCGAGAGCTTTGTAATCGCGATGATCAATTTTGTGATCTCCGCTCTGCTGTGCTTTGCCGGCGTAACGGTGATCAATCTGGTGCTGCGCAAATTTGCGGGCGTATTGATCACGGTGCTGCATTTCGGCATTCGTCAGGTGCTGCTGCTGCTGGTCATCAGCGTGGCGATTGCAGCGATTGCGAGCTTCCTGCCGGTGCGCCGGATCGCAGCGAAAAAGCCGATCGACGCAATCCGCGATAAATAAAAAACGCATTTTGGTGTGGAAGCAAAGAATTCAGACCGAGAGCATCTCATTGCTCTCGGTCTGTTTTGTTTCTGACATAAATCAGATTTTGGCGGCGTGATCGGGGGACATTGTGGGGACGTTGTCCCCACACCCCTGCCGGAGGGAC
>JAZQNP010000038.1:0-2459 GCA_045627405.1 Oscillospiraceae bacterium
CACAGCCGAAGATCTCGGCGCGGTCAATCACCCCTATGAACTGAAGCCCCGCGCAAAAACCTATTTGAGCATGAACGCTGGCTCGTTGGGTACCGGTTCCGCAACCTGCGGTCAGGCAACGCTCAATGAATACACCCTGCCGAGCAGCCGCGTTTACGACTGGACATATACCATCGTTCCGGTCTCCGGCAAGGCGGATGCAGATGCACTCAGCGAGACAGCAAAGCCCTATCGCAGCCTGAGCGCCTATGTGCAGGATCAGAGCAAAAACCAGATGATGATTCCTGTTCCCACAAGCGCAAAGATCATCGACAATGGCGACACGGTGCTGATGCAGGGCAGTATGCCGATTCCCTTCTCCTCTGTTTTCAATCCGATCATGAGCGGCAGAAAGTCCTTCACGGTCGAGGTGAATGTGATCCCAACGGGCGATCCGGAGTATAATATGTTCGTCGGCAAGGGCGACACCGCACTCGCACTCCGCACAACGCCCGGCACACTCGATTTCTTTATCTTCTCCGGCGGCTGGCAGATGGTCAGCTACAAAATGCCAGATGCAATGAAATCCGGCTGGATCGGAAATCTGCATCAGGTTGCAGGCGTCTATGACGCGGAAAAGAATACTGTCGCTGTCTACGCAGACGGCACGATGCTCGCCGAAAAACAGCTTACTGCATCCGACGGCACAAACGCCTCCGGTCACAATCTGACCATCGGCGGCTGCCCCGACACCGGACGCGGCTCGCAGGCACAGTTTGCGGCAGTGCGGGTTTACAGCAAGGCACTCTCCGAATCGGAGCTGCGTGCGCAGAATACCGATTCGCCCGCCTACACCCCCGACAGCAATGCCGTCGCACTCTGGGTCGATTTCGGCATGAAGCCGGAGCCCACATCAGAAGGGCTGCGCGGCGATGTGAATGAGGACGGTCTGGTCGATATCCGCGATGCAATCCTGCTGGCACGCGTTGTCGCAGAAGATACCGCTGTGCAGGTCACCGAACAGGGGCTCGCAAACGGCGAACTCGACGACAACGGTTCGCTCGGCAACGGAGATGTCACGAGACTGCTCAGATATCTCGCCGGAATCGACGCGCTGTAACACACCGCAGATCTTCAAAATGCCGCTTGCACAAAGCGGCATTTTCTGCTATCCACCCAAAAGCGAAAGAAGGGGTTTCATGATCGAATCAACTGAACAAAAAATGGCTGAGCTGCTTTTTTCCCAGCGCGAAGAAGGCTTTTCGCGTGCATCCTTTGACCGCGAAATCGCCTTTTATGAGAGTATCGGTACCGGCGATATGGAAATGATGCGCGTGTTCGCCTCGCCGCTCTGCGCAGAGGGCTGCGGCATTCTCAGCAAAGATCCGCTCCGCAATCTCCGATACCATTTTGTTGTATCCGCCGCACTCATTGCGCGATTCTGCATCCGCTACGGCATGAGCACCGAGCAGGCGTATCAGCTGAGTGATCTCTACATCATGCAGGCGGATGAATCCGCCTCTGAGGATGAACTGCGTGTGCTGCATTCCAGAATGCTGGAGGATTACACACGCCATATGCAGCGCATACGCTATTCGCGCACCTATTCCAAGCAGATCGTCAAGGCGATCGAATATATCAACGAGCATCTGCACAGCCGCATTCTTCTGCACGATGCCGCCGCCGTTCTCGGCATCAGTGATGCGTATTTCTCACGGCTCTTCAAGGCGGAAACCGGCCTATCCTTCAGCGAATTTGTCACGCGGCAAAAGCTTGAAAACGCCGTCAAGCTTGTGCAATATTCCGAATACTCCGATGCAGAGATCAGCAATCTGCTTGCGTTCAGTTCCCAGAGCTATTTCATCAAGCAATTCCGGAAACACACTGGATATACACCGCATCGCTATCGACAAATAAACACAATGCCCCCGCTCCTCAAAAAAAGCGATTGAATTCATGTCATGATTTTACCATTTTTGTCAAGATGCTGATATGCTTTTGCCTGGTCTCGTGTTATAATGATAAAGGAAGTATATTTGTTCCGCAAAATATAAAGGGGGATTTCCTATGAAAAAGGCTATGAAGCATCGAATCACGACACTTTGCAGTGCAGCTGCGGTCATGATGAGCAGCTTGCCGACAGCGGTCTTTCTCAGCAATCTGCCTGTTGTGACAGGCGCGGCTGCCGTTTTCGGCGATCTCAATGCGGACGGCAGCTTCAACACTGCCGACGCAGTCACTCTCCAGCGCTGGCTGCTTGGTGACCTCGATTATCTGCCCGATTGGAGCGCGGCTGATCTGGACCACAATCAAAAGCTCAATGCCGCCGACCTTTCGTTGATGAAGCGGGCGCTCATTTACAGCACACAGCAATCGGCCGGCATCAGGGATTTCGGCACGCCGATGAATGAGAAAGCAACTGCTGTCGCAGACTTCCGCAAGGGGCAGACACCGCTGTTCATCGCCTCGGACGGCTGGAC
>JAZQNP010000039.1:0-7066 GCA_045627405.1 Oscillospiraceae bacterium
GCCATCGCCTGCTGCTGCTCCTGCAACCGCTGACGCTCCACAAACTCCGCCTGCAATACTTCGATTTCCTCCGGCGTATACGCAGGCTGTCCCTGTGCTGCTCGCTGCTGTTGCAGCGTTGCAATCTGCGCATCCGTCAGACGCTGATAACGCGACTGCGGCTGTTTTTGTGCTGCCGAGCCGCCCATATCATCCAGAAGCGGAGCCGATGCACCGGCAAGACGCGGATCGGTTCCGCCTGCCTGCGCATGTTTCCGCGGGTCATCATATGTCATATCACCGAGAAGCTGTGCTTCCAGGCTGCGCTGATCATCCATTGCAAGGTTCTCCTTTTTTATGATTTCTATGCGGACTGGTTTTTTGCATTGGCAAATACTGCCGCATCTTTTATCATTATACCAGAATTCACAGAAAAATGCAAGGGATATTTGAAAATTTATATCAAGTCGGCGGTTCACCGCTTCTTGACAGAAAATTCCGGTTGTGATATAATTTATAGTGTATGAGAAGGTTGAAGAAAGGATATGATGTCATGAAGAAACATATTGCATTTGACAATGCCAAATATCTGAAAACACAGTCCGAACATATCCGTGAACGCATTGCAAAGTTCGGCGGCAGACTGTATCTGGAATTCGGCGGAAAGCTCTATGACGATTATCACGCTTCACGCGTCCTGCCGGGCTTTCAGCCGGACAGCAAGCTCAGAATGCTGCTGCAAATGAAAAAGGACGTTGAGGTTGTCATTGCAATTAACGCAAACGACATTGAGCAGAACCGCATCCGCGGCGACCTCGGCATTACCTATGACACAGATGTGCTTCGTCTGATCGGACTGTTCCGGGAAAAAGGGCTTTATGTCGGCAGTGTGGTCATGACCCGCTATACCGGTGAGCCGGCTGCGGATAAATTCCAGAAGCGTCTGGAATCGCTTGGCATCCGCGTGTACCGCCATTACCCCATCGAGGGCTATCCCTCCAACCTGCCGCTCATTCTCTCTGAGGACGGCTTCGGCAGAAATGAATATATTGAAGTCAGCCGCAGGCTGGTCGTCGTAACCGCACCCGGTCCGGGCAGCGGCAAGATGGCTGTCTGCCTCTCCCAGATCTATCAGGAGCATCAGCGCGGCAATGAAGCAGGATACGCGAAATTCGAGACATTCCCGATCTGGAATCTCCCGCTCAAACATCCGGTCAATGTCGCCTATGAAGCCGCAACCGCAAATCTCAACGACGTCAATATGATTGACCCGTTCCATCTCGAAGCGCACGGCGTCACCACCGTCAACTACAACCGTGATGTTGAGGTGTTCCCGGTTCTGCGCGCCATGTTTGACCGCATCTACGGCACTTCCCCGTATCAGTCCCCGACAGATATGGGCGTGAATATGGCAGGCTTCTGTGTCGTGAACGATGAAGCGGCATGTGCTGCGGCAAGACAGGAGATCATCCGCCGCTACTTCAAGGAACGCTGCGATCTGCGGCAGGGCAAATCCGATTCGGAGATTGTCACAAAGCTCGAACTCCTGATGCAGCAGGCGCATCTCACCGAGGAGGAACGTCCGGTCATCGCAAAGGCAAGAGAGCTTGCAGAGCAAACCGGTGAACCGGCAGCAGCCATTCAGCTCCCGAACGGCAAGCTCGTCACCGGAAAGACAACAGACCTCATGGGTCCCTGCTCCTCCATGCTGCTCAACGCACTGAAAGCACTCGGCAGAATCAATGATGCGATTCTTCTGCTCAGTCCGACGGTCATTGAACCGATCCAGCACCTCAAAACCGATCATCTCGGCAATGAAAATCCCCGTCTGCACACGGATGAAACACTCGTCGCGCTGTCCATCTCCGCGGCAACCAACCCGACCGCAGAACGTGCAATGACCCAGCTCGCGAAGCTGCGCGGCTGTGAAATGCACTCGACCGTCATCCTTTCTCAGGTGGACGAACGCACACTGAAACGCCTCGGCATCAACATCACCTGCGACCCGCAGTTCCAGAGCAATCGCCTCTATCAGAAATAATACAAAATCGCCGTATCGGTTCTCCCGATGCGGCGATATGATTTATACTGCGAGCTGTTCGACAGTTTTTCCGTGTTTCCAGGCATTGAGATAACTGGTAGTGCATCGCTTGTAGCGATCAAACAACGCGGTCGCTTTCTGCACATCCCCGTAGACCTTCCAGCATCCGACGCATTTGCAGCCGTCTGCCTTGTGTTCGATGAAGCCAGCCACATCCTCCGGCGGATACCCAAGGAACAGACCGATCTCATGCGGAAATGCATCCTGCGCACACTGCCGCAGCCGTCGCATCAGCGACGCCACACACTGCTCCGGATGTCCGCTGCAATAGCCGCGGCGTTCCAACAGCTCCGATGTTTTTTTGCAGTCAAAATCCCGCCGCAGCAGCGCAGGACGGTAAATATAAATCAAAACGCGGTTTCCGCGAACACGCATCGGCAGCACACGCAGCCCTTTCTTGACCAGCATCCGGTTCAGACGGCGGATCTCCGCAGCGATGTCCTCCCCTTTTTTGAGCTGATAACTGAACAAACTGCCTGTTTTCATCCCCGCCAGCGTCGGTGCGCAATGACGGATAATCAGTTCTTCCGACATAAGTTCACTCCTTTGCTCCCTGCGCCGGCAGCACATAAGTGTCAAGAATATTCTTCAAGGCAGAGGCTGAACTGGAATGACTGCGCACCACAGTCGTCAGTGCAGTATCCGTTTCGCTCAGCGCAAGCTGCACCATCTTATGCGAGGTCGTTCCCGTAAACAGCACCAGCAGATCCGGTGCGCCGATCTTATCGCGGATCCCGTCGCGCATTCTCGTAAACACCTTCGCACGGCACTGATAGGACTGACAAATATCCTTATAGCGGCGTTCCATACATTCATTTCCGCCGACAATCACTACGCTCATAATATAGAATCCTCCGTTTTTCTGTTGTTTTTCTATTTTTTTGGGGGTTATTCCGTCCCTTTCAGGGCTTCGACCATATCAATATGCTTGTTCTTTCCTGCGACCATGACACCAACCAGCAGAGAAACGCCGAATGCCAGTGCAATGCTGATGAGATACGTCAGCGGAGAAATATACAGGGACATTTCATATTCGCCCGCGAGTGCATCCAAGAGGTATTTCAGCGTCAGCACACCAAGCGGAATACCGAGAATCACGCCGATGACAGTCAGCCAGATATTCTGACTGATGAGCAGACCGCCGATTTTACGGTCTTTGAAGCCGATGACTTTGAGGGTTGCCATTTCGCGGTAGCGTTCGGTATAGCTCATGACGCCGAGATTATACAGCACAACAATGCCAAGCACAACAGCCGCAGTGACCAGCATAATGAGCATCGTATACATGATCTCCAACATTGTGCTCAGATTGAGCTTTGTGGTATAATTGTAGCAGTCGCCATAGAATCGGTCAACGAAAGCCTGCATGGTATCGTTCATGCCGAAGGAGCCGACCAGCAGCAGCGTGCAGCCTGTGACACCGATCAAAGTCATGCCGCTTCTCGCCTTATGCCGCAGTGTATCGCGCAGATTCCACTTTGTGCCGAACCGGAGACCTTTCCAGAGCTTTGTGCTTTCGATGCGCATTGCCCGCACCTTTTTGGGCGTATAGGGTCTGAGTGCATCAGCAGCCGTTCCGCGGAGCATCGACTTGACCGAGAGCCAGCCGATCAGCGTAAGAAACGCGAGCATCAGCGCGAGAACGATCCAGCAGAATGCCGGCATGAAAAGCGTCCAGTCATCCATGTCGATATAGGTTCCCATAGAGCCTTCCGGATGCATGATAAACCAGCCGAGCCAATAGCCCAACGCCGTGCCGATCACGGTGCCGATGATGCCGATTGTCAGTGCGTAGCCGGTGTAATGCAGGGTAATGCGCCAATCCTTGAAGCCGAGTGCTTTCAGCGTGCCGATCTGTGTTTTCTCGGAGGCAGTCAAGCGGTGCATGGTTGTCACCATCGTGAGCACGGCGATTGCAAGAAACAGCACCGGCAGAATACCGCCCATGGTTTTGCCCTCGTTCATTTCACCGTGCGCCTCTGCGTAGGAAACGGTTTCATCTTTGGAGAGTACCAGTGCCGTATAGCCCAGTGCGTCATCGGCAGCATCAATGAACGCTTGCTTTTCCAGATCGGACTGCACATGGATCATCGGATAATACTGCATTCCGAACACATTTTCCAGAAATGCCGGAGAGATATACACATAGCCGTAGGAACTGTAATCGGGCATCAGTGCCGTTTCATCAGGAATGCAGATCAGATATTCGCCGGACTTGATCAGCCCGCGCACCTTGCCGCTGAATATGAGATTGCCGTAGACCAGCGTCAGCGAATCACCGAGCTGAATGTTGTTGGCTTCTGCGTACTGATCGGAAAGCCACATGCCGTCCGCACTTGCTTTGTCATAGTCTGCGCCGCTTGTCACGACAAAACCCGATACATTGATATTTTCGCTGACCGTGACTGCTACAATATCCTTATCATTCTGAACCGTTGCATTGTCCGAGAGATAACGCGAGGCATCGTCTACGCCGGAGATCTTCCGGACTGCATCGAGTTTCTCCTCCGAAAAGCCGGTTTCATCTGCAATGCGGTAATCGGCAAAGCCAGTTTTTTCAAAGAATGCATCGGTATCCTTTTCCAGCGTAAACCATTCGATGTTGAAGCCTGTGAAAATGCCGATGCCGAGCGCGATCATAAGGATCATCGAAAGGAACTGTGCCTTATATTGCCACATGGTACGAAAACGTTTCCGAAACAGCATATTTACCACTCCACTTCATCAACAGAGAGTGGATTTGCCTGCTCCTCATAGGATTTGATTTTTCCACTCTTGACATGTATGACAGTATCTGCCATTTTTGCGATATTCTGATTGTGTGTGACAATGACGATCGTTTTACCGTAATCGCGTGCCATTTTCAGGAGCAGCTTCAACACGAGTACACCGGTTTCGGAATCCAGCGCGCCGGTCGGCTCATCGCAGAGCAGAATCTTTGGATTTTATGCAAGTGCTCTTGCAATCGAAACGCGCTGCTGCTCACCGCCGGACAGCTCTGATGGAAATTTGTGGATGTGATCGGCAAGCCCGACTGCTTTCAGCATGTCATGCGAGCTAAGCGGATCAGGCGCGATTTCCTTGACCAGCGCAACATTTTCCAGTACGGTCAGTGTCGGGATGAGGTTATAAGCCTGAAAAACAAAGCCGACTGTTTCTGCACGGTATTCGGCAAGCTCATTGCGGGTTCTGGCAGCAATTTCCTTGCCTGCGACCGTGATCTTGCCGGAGGTCGGACTGTCGAGACCTCCAAGCAGATTGAGCAGCGTGCTCTTACCGGCACCGGACGGACCGAGGATGACAATGAACTTCCCCTCTTCCAGCGTAAGGCTGATGTTGTCGAGTGCCTTCTGGGTGTGCTCGCCGACCTGATAGACCTTTGAAACATGCTCAAATTCGACGATTTTCATGCAATACCGTTCCTTTCTGCGCTGGTTAGCTTTTGCTAACTTAATCGTTGTAAGACATCGGTTAGAAATTGCTAACCGACGATTTTATTATATAGTATTTCACTCTGTTTGTCAAGAAGAGCGCAGGAATATTTGCGAATCATCTGCAAGTCGTATAAAATCAGGAGCGTTCATTATTCAAAGTGCCGAAATTCAGGAAAGTCCTTGATAAGCTCAACTGAATTTGATATAATTCAATTAAGCTCAATCGAATTGAGCGGAATTACATTAAGAATACGGAGGAATCTCACATGAGCACGATTTTTGATCTTACAATGAAAGACGCACAGGGCGCAGACGTTTCCCTCGCAGATTACAAGGGCAAAGTTCTGCTGGTCGTCAACACGGCAACCGGATGCGGCTTCACTCCGCAGTACGAGGGCTTGCAGGATCTCTATGAGGCATATCAGGCGCAGGGCTTGGAGATTCTCGATTTCCCCTGCAATCAGTTCGGCGGTCAGGCACCCGGCGCCGATGATGAAATCGTCGATTTCTGCCAGTCGCGCTACGGTGTCACATTCAAGCAGTTCGCGAAAATCGAAGTCAACGGCGCAAATGAAGCTCCGATTTTCACGATTCTGAAAGCTGCAATGCCCGATGAAGCTGTCAGCGGCATGAAAGACAAGATGACGATGAAAGCAATCGAAAAGCTCAGCAAGACCGCGGAGAAGCCCGGGGATATTAAGTGGAACTTCACGAAATTCCTGCTCGACCGCGAGGGCAATGTCGTTGCGCGCTTTGCACCGACTGAAAAGCCGAGTAAAATCGAAGAAAAAATAAAGGAGCTGATCTGATGGATTATGTGTATCAGACGGAAATGGTTTGCGCACAGGAAATTCGTTTCCACATCGACGATGATGTGATCACCAACATTTCCTTCTCCGGAGGCTGCAACGGCAACCTCAAAATGATCTCAAAGCTGCTCGACGGCTGGACCGTGGATCGGATTGAAGCGGAACTCACAGGCAATACCTGCGGCAGACGTCCGACTTCCTGCGCTGACCAGCTCGCAAAAGCGGTTCGTGCAGCCTACAACGTAGTACACTGTATTGGAGCGTAAATATGGATACGACACAACTGGAAGCGTATCTGGCAAACGGCGTGGAGAGTACGGTCAAGGAAATTCTCCGCGCCGTGCTGCGCAACCCGAAGGAAAGCGCGTATATGCTGCGGTATGCCGCACACAGCAAAGAGGCAACAAAGCGTCGTCTGAAATATGCCGATGAGGGTCTGCATGTACCGCCTTTCCTGATTTGCAGCATCACCAGCCGGTGCAATCTGCACTGTGCGGGCTGTTACGCCCGTGCGAACAACAGCTGCCACGAAGGCGGCACTGACGGTCAGCTGACCGGTGAAGAATGGGCAAAGGTTTTTTCCGAGGCTGCCGATCTCGGTATCGGATTCGTACTGCTGGCAGGCGGTGAACCGATGCTGCGCAAAGATGTTCTCGAAGCTGCTGCAAAGGTTCCGGAGGTCTTCTACCCGATCTTCACAAACGGCACAATGATCGACGAAACATACCTCTCCATGCTCGACA
>JAZQNP010000040.1:0-87356 GCA_045627405.1 Oscillospiraceae bacterium
AGCACATCGCCGCTGCCGCCCTTGCTCATGCCGGAGTTACCTGTCGTGTTAACCGCAGCATGTTCGGCGGTCGCCACAATGGTTCCTGCGCCTTTGAGCACCACAACCGTCTTGGGAAAGCGCGTTGCCAACCGTTTTGCCGCGGACATGCGGTCTTTTTCGACATCTGCGGCGGAAATATGCAGCAGGCGGCTCATTTCTCCCGGATGCGGCGTCAGAATGATCGGTGCTTTCGCTTTCTGTAATATATCTATGCCGGATGCAATCGCATTTAGACCATCTGCATCCAAAATGATCGGACAGCTCAGCTGCGTAATCAGCGATGCGATCAGTTGCCGGAGCGATTCTGATTTTCCCAAGCCGCAGCCGATCATGACTGCACTGCATGTTTTGGCGTATTCCAGAATCGTATGCAGTGCCTGATGTGTGAGAATGCCGTCGCTGTCTGTCGGGAGGGGGAGTATCATCGCTTCCGGTGTGCTTTGCACCAGCATCCGGCAGATGTCAATGTCCGAGCCGAGGCAATATGTGCCGACGCCGCAGCGCAATGCTGCCTGTGATGCGAGAATTGCTGCGCCCGGCATATTGCGTGAGCCTGCAATGCTCAGCAGTCTGCCGAACATCCCTTTGTGTGACTGGGACGGCCGGTTCGGCATTGCAGCATGCACGGTGTCGGCGGAGATGCGCGTGACCGGATAATGCAGCTGCGCAAACGCTTCTTCGGGGATGCCGATTTCCACGAGATAAATCGCGCCGCAATATTCACTCAGCGGCGCAAGAAATAAGCCGATCTTGGCAGCCCCGAATGTGACTGTTGCAGTGCAGTGCGGTGTTCCCTCGGCTGCGACGCCGCTCATGCCGCTGCCGCCGCTTGGAATATCCACCGCGATGCACATGGCTTCGTTTTCTTCGATCATCGCAAACAGCTCCCGGATATTCGGGCTTAATTCCCCGCGAAAACCAATGCCGAACACGCCGTCTACTACAAACTGCGCACTTCGGACAGCTTCCTTGATCTCTTCCTGATGATGCAGCACCTTGACATTTTGCATCGCACGAAACTGCATGTGTGCAGTGCGTGTCTTGACCGGACCGCAGACCATGCAGACTGTGATGCGGTATTTCTTTGACAGCAGCCGCGCTGCTACAAAACAGTCGCCCGCATTATTGCCGTTGCCGCAGAGAAACAGAATGCTGTCAATTTCTGCCTCCTTGGCATAGCGGGAGAGATGCTCTGCAAGCCCTTTTCCTGCATGCTCCATCATCTGATCGTAGGTGCATCCCGAGGCATTTGTGCTCTCTTCCAGTTTGAGCATTTCAAGCGGTGTTACCAATCGCATAGCATTATCCTCCGAAAGGTAATTTCTGTGCTGTTATGCCTCCGTTGTTTCAGCGGACGGCTCCCAGCGAAAGCCGAGATTGCGCGGCAGTTTTTTTGCAAGATAAGAAAGGATGTCATCATTGGGTGTGATCAGCAGGCGGCACGGTCCGTATTCTGCATGGTCAAAATCTGCATAATAGGCACTGCCGTCCTGTTCAGCGCAGGCGAGTACCAACGTCTGATTGGCTTGGATGGAAGGTGCGCTGCCCAGATTGCCGAATGCCGTGAATTTCAGAATCGAAACTGTCAGCATCGGGCTGCGCTTACTCTGCGCAAGTATTTTCGTGATCACCAGCTCGTCGCCGGAAATGACATATTCATATTCGATGCTGTTCTGCGTCCAGAGATACCATGTGCCGAATCCGATTGCCAGCGTCAGCAGCAGCATCAGAATGTGAACGGTAAATGCCAGTATGAGTGTGAAAAGGGCAAGCAGCACGCCGCCGAAGAGAATTGCTGTTTTTTTGCCCTGATTGTCTCGCTTTGGAACAATCAGTTCGCGGTAATCCGAACCGAGCATGTGTTTGATTCCTTTCGTCTGATGATATTATACATGGGCATCTGCGGGAACAGCCGGACTGTTTTGCTCTGCTTCCAGCCGCTCTCTCTCATGCAGCTGCCGTTTGCGCGTATACATGATCTGATCTGCACGGTCGAACAGCATAACCGAGGTCTCGCTGCCGTTATATTCTGCGGTGCCGAAGCTGAATGTCACATGTCCTGTCATAAACTCAAATTGCAGCTGAGAAAACCGGTCGAGTGCTTCCTGCATGATCTTCTCTGCCCGTTTGCTGCCGCAGTTGAAAATGACAGCGAATTCTTCTCCGCCATAGCGGAAAACGTCTCCGTAATTGCCGCAGACTTCTGTCAGCATATCTGCCAGTGCGATGAGGATAATGTCGCCGTTGACATGTCCGTAGGTGTCGTTGACGCGCTTGAAGCTGTCGATGTCGGAAATCGCTACGGTCACTTTTCCGCCGTTTTCACGCGAGTACGCCAATGCTTCATCCAGCATCGGATAGAATGTCGCATGATTCAGCAGACCGGTCATGGCATCGCGGTTGAGGCGTGCGCGGATCTCGGTGATGTCATCGAATGTCAGGAGTTTGCCGTGCTGCCCGTCGTCGCTGCTCCATTCATCCATACGACGCTGATACGTTGCCGTGCCGACCTGAATTGCAGAGAAATGATCCGAACAGAGTACCGAAAGATCCTGCCGGTTGGTGCGGGTCTGCGTCATTAGCTGCGGGATGATCTGCATCGCAGCGCGGTTTGCGTATACAAGACGGTATTCACTGTCGAGAAAGATGAGTCCGGTTGCCATGCTTTGCAGCATTTCGTCCTTGTTGAGCATGCCGTATCGGAAGATTGCCAGTGCTGCAATCATCGAACCGATCATCACGCCGAGTACGCTGATGTCGTAACCGTTTGTCCAGCCTGCCAGATAAACAATCAAGGAGAGAAACGGAAGCAGACCAGAGAGAATCAGAAGCGTATTTGCTCTTTTTTCCCTTCCGCGCAGCGAAGCACGCTGATACAAACAAAATGCAAAATATGCCATAGCCTGTGCGGTGTTATAGCACATATAAAGATAGTAGACGGGACCTGCTTCCATGAGGAGCAGACCGTTTGTGTCCAGCTCGACCGAGCTGTAATATAGCAAATGATCCTCAAAGCTGAATACGAAGCAAAGCACAAGGATCGGGACAAGATATAAAAATCCCTGCAACATCCTGCTGATTTTGAAGTCGTAGTACCGTGAGACCAGCATAATCAGCATCGGACTCACAAATACTCTGCCCATATATCCGAATTTCACAGCGGAGAGCTTTGCGGTCAATCCCGGTTCGTTCAGTTCGAGGTAGTAGGAGAGAAGGATCAGCGCGGAACTGAACAAGCCCAGCACGGCAAAATCACGGTAAGCATTGTCGTGCTGATCCATCAGGATCACGATGATGGAAGAACCGGTCAGCACCAGACCGAACATCAGAAAATATGACATGACGGTAATTGTCATCGTGATCCCCCTTTTCATTCAGATTCGCCGGAAAACGAATACTATCCCACTATTATTATTTTATCACGATACAATGGAAAAGTCAACGCGATTTTGTAAAAGATTATGTGACGCTTCTCTAAACCATTTGTAAATATGGTAAAAAATAAAACATGAAAAGAGAGATTGCCATGAAAAAAGTGCAAAAACCCATTGCACTTTTGTATGAAATCTGTTATAATATATTTATCATCGGATATGTTTGCCCGATGAAACCATGAAACAAACATGAAAACAAATACAGGGGGAATCAAAAATGAAAAAATGGATTTGCAGAGCATCTGCTGCGATGCTCGCTGCGGCACTGACGCTTTCTGCGTCCGCATACCCGCTGCCGCTGCCGGCTGCCGATTCCGCGCAGGTTGCATATGCTGCAGATGACGACTACCCGTGGAGCACCTATCTCAAAAACTCCGCTGATTGGTTCGGGACCAGCGAGGCCCTGACCGTCGCGGAAGCCTGCCTGACCTATCAGGTATCCGGCGAGGGAGGCTGGGAAAAAGGGATGGGAACCGCCCATACCGGTGACTGGGCGCACTCTACCATCGACAATGACGCGACCACATCTCAGATCCGCTTCCTGATGCGCTGCTATCAGCAGACGGGAGACAGCAGATATTTTCAGTCTGCAATGAAGGGTGTGGACTGCCTCTTTTCTATGCAGTATTCCAACGGCGGCTATATGCAGAACCTCAACACTGCCGGCACTTATCACGCACATATTACGCTCAATGACGGTGCGTATCTGCATGTCATGGAGATCATGAAGGAAATGAGTACCAAGACGGGCGATTTTACGTCTGTCACCGATGCTTATGCCGCAAAAGCCGCAACCTCGCTTGAAAAGGCAGTTCAGTGTCTGCTGGATATGCAGATCAAAGTGAACGGCGTGAAAACGGCGTGGTGTCAGCAGCACGACGAAAATACACTCGCACCTGCTTCCGCAAGAGCCTATGAGCTGCCGTCCATCTGTACCAGTGAGAGTGCGGGCATCATCACATTCCTCTATCAGATGGCAAAGGAAACCGGCAGAAATGACATCATCCAAAGCGTCAATGCGGCGATTACATGGTTCAAATCTGCGGCTCTTTATGATATTACCTTTGACTGGAACAGCGATCAGACGGATAAGGTTGTGACAAAGGTGCCGGGCGCAGGTCCGATCTGGGCGCGCTTCTACACGCTGGATACCAGTGTGCCGCTGTTCTCTGACCGCGACGGCGGTACCTACTATGATGTATCGCAGATCAGCCAGGAACGCCGCACCGGATATGCGTGGTACGGCAACTGGGGCAAAAATATCATTACGCTCGCACTGCTGGAAGAAACGGTTGTTGAGCCGACTGTTCTCAACGGTACCCTGATTGAATCTCTGACCGTTTATGATACCGAAAACGGTGCGGATTGGGCGATCGGTAAGAATCTCGGCGTCGGAAGTACGATTTACGGCGACAGAGAGTTCACGGTCGTGACACTTCCCTCTGTGCTGAACGGTGCCGAATATATCCGGACTGCATGTGATTCAAAGAACTACACCGGCGATCTTGCCGATCTGACCGCTGCATCCGATGTGACGGTTTATGTGCTGGTTGACATGCGGCTGATTGAGGATCAGGGCATCATGCCGGCGTGGCTGAACGGCTGGACTGCTCTTGATTCTGTTGCAAACAGCTCAAACACCGTGACGTATGAGATGTTCAGCCGGGTTGTCAATGCCGGCGAGACGGTGACGCTGGGCAGCAATATGACCGGCAGCAGTGTGGTCAACTATTTTGCCGCTGTGCAGCCCTATGTGCCTGCGACAACCACGACGACAACCACAACGACGACAACCACGACAACAACTACCACCACAACAACGACAACCTCGGAAAATCTGACAAAGCATACCGGTGATGTGGACTGCAACGGCGATGTTGAGCTTGCAGATGCCGTTCTGCTCGCCAAGGCTCTTGGCGGCGCAGCCGGCGGTGAGCTGTCTGTTCAGGGCAATATCAATGCCGAATGTGACGGCATCAGCGGCGTGAACAGCGGCGATCTCAGCACACTTCTTCGGTATATCGCCGGAAACATCAAGGAGTTTCCTGCCTGAATTGTGGGAAATGCCAAAAACTGCTGCATGTGCTTGACAAACGGAACGGAATCGGGTAAAATATTCAAGGATTGCAAGCGGAACGTCCGGTTCTCACCGTCAGCATATGCGCAGCGGTAATCTACGGCTCATTGATGGATTGGGCATCGTATGCCTGTGATATGATGATGCGCAGAGAGAGCGAACGGTCTGAACCGGTTGCTCTCTCTGTTTTTTCAGTCATTACGTCAACCGAAACCGTGAATGGAGGTGCTTGGCAATTAGCAAGCAGGAACTGCAAATCAATGAGGAGATCCGCGACAAAGAAGTTCTCGTCATCGACGCGGACGGCGAAAAACGCGGCGTGATGTCCGCAAAGGATGCCCAGAAGCTCGCGTTTGATCAGAATCTCGATCTCGTCAAGATCGCGCCGCAGGCAACCCCGCCTGTCTGCCGTGTGATGGATTACGGCAAGTATTGCTTTGAACAGCAGAAGCGTGAAAAGGAAGCACGGAAGAATCAGCGCGTCGTTGAGATCAAGGAGATTCGCATGTTCTCCGCGATTGAGGATCACGATTTTGAACGTCTGATCTCACAGGCGAGAAGATTCCTGCAAAACGGAGACAAGGTGAAGGTCTCGGTGCGGTTCCGGAAGCGTGCGATTGCACATCCGCATCTCGGTGAAGAGCTTCTCGAAAAGTTCAGAGATGCCTGCCTCGACATCGCTGTGATTGATAAGCCCCCGAAGATGGAGGGCAGAGCCATTGCGATGTTTATGTCACCCAAGCAGACAAAACCCGATAAGAACGACAAAAATGCGAAGAAAGCCCAGCAGAAAAATGCAAAGGCTGAGAATGCAGCTCCCGCAGAGACGGAGACAGCCGCAGCAGAAGTCTGATATGCAACGGCAGATACCGCGCTGTTCGACTTTGTCAGTGCGAAATGACGTTACCATATAAACGAAATTCAAGGAGGAACAATCCAATGGCAGCCGCAAAGGTTAAGAAAATCAAGGTTAAGACCCATTCCGGCGCGAAAAAGCGTTTCAGCGTCACCGGAAGCGGAAAAGTGAAATTCCAGCACGCATACAAGCGTCATCGTCTGGTTTCCAAGGATAAGAAGGTTAAGCGCATCGCCAGAAATACCGGTGTTGCAAGCACGGCAAATGCACCGACCATCCGCGAGATGGTTCCGTATAAGTAAGCGGAAACCTGTGCAGCAAACAGCTTTTTACTTGCCGCACTGCGGTGCGGCGGATATTGATTACGGAGGATTAAGAACATGGCTCGTATTAAGGGCGCAATGATGACGCGCAAGAGAAGAAATAAGGTCTTAAAGCTCGCAAAGGGCTATTGGGGCAGCAAATCCAAGCACTTCAAGATGGCAAAACAGGCCGTCATGAAGTCCGGTCAGTATGCCTACATCGGCAGAAAGCAGAATAAGCGGTACTTCCGCAGACTGTGGATCACCCGTATTTCCGCCGCTTGCAAGCTCAACGGCATGAACTATTCCACGTTCATGAACGGCTGCAAGAAAGCGGGCATCACCCTCAACAGAAAGATGCTCTCCGAGATCGCTATTCATGATCCGGCAGGCTTCACCGCGATTGCCGAGCAGGCAAAGGCAGCTCTGTAATGAATCTGATAAACACGCTCTCTCGGAACCGTCAGAGCGTGTTTTGTGTTGTTATGTGCATGGATCCGATGCCGGATCTCGGAGGGTTTTATGCCGCAAAATGCTGATTTTTTGCAGCCGGGTACCAAGAATAAGACCGTACATGCTTTCTCTCATCTCAACCGCAGCCGCAGCTTTCGCGAGAAAACCGGCTGCTTTGCGATGGAGGGCTATCGCCTGATTCTCGATGCGATGGAGTCCGGCGTCTGTGTGACGGCACTCCTGCTCACGCAAAAGGCACAGGCGCAGTACGCGCAGTCGCTGCTGTTTGCCTCGCCGCAGACCCGTGTGCTTCTGATCTCCGATGCTCTGGCAAAGGAGATTGCCGATACCGAGAATGCACAGGGCGTCTTTGCCGTCGCGGAGATGCTACCGGAGCAGACACGGATGCCGCAGGCGAATTCCCGCTCGATGCTGCTGCATCAGGTGCAGGATCCTGCCAATCTCGGCGCGGTTCTGCGTACCGCAGAAGCACTCGGCACTGACGGTCTGTATCTCTATCAGTGCTGCGATCTTTACAACCCGAAAACACTGCGCAGCAGTATGGGCGCGCTGTTTCGCGTGCCGCTGTGCAGAATCAAGGATATGCCGCTGTTTTTTGCACACTGCCGTGAAAACGGTGTGCAGACCTGTGCGGCGGTCGTGGACCGTGATGCGCAAAAGCTCGGAGCGTTTTCATTTTCCGGCGGTGCGGTCGTGATGATCGGCAATGAGGGGAACGGGCTGCCGAGCGATGTCAGCGGGGCATGTGATGTGCGCCTGACAATCCCGATGGCACCTGCCTCCAATTCGCTCAATGCGGCGATGGCTGCCGGACTGTTTCTCTGGGAGATGCGTTCTGCAACATAATGCTACTGAAACGGCTGTTTGCCGGTGGGGGTGTGAAATATGGCTGAACCGGAAATGCTTCGGTATTGGGTGTGGCTGTCGATGGTGTTCGGAGCCGGCAGCATCAGAGTGAAGGAATGTTTGGAGCATTTTGATACGCCGCAGGAAATCTATGAGGCTCTGAAAGCCGGCAGGATTCCGCGTGTTCCGCCGCAGGTGCAAAAGCAGGTTGACTGCTGCACGCTGACGCAGGCAGATCAGATTGTCCACTTCTGCCGCAGCAATCAGATTTCTCTGCTGACACAGGAGGATCCGGAATATCCGCAGATTCTCAATACAATCGACGCCCCGCCTTTTCTGCTGACTGCACGCGGGAATCTTGATCTGCTCAATCAGCCGCTGACGCTGACGGTCGTCGGCACGCGGCGTCCGTCACCGTATTCGGAGGCTGTGACCCGCGCGATGGTGACAGAGGTGTGCGAAAACGGTTTTGTGATTGTCAGCGGCTTTGCAAAGGGCATTGGTTCCGTCGCACATTCGGTCGCGCTCAAAGCCGGCGGATCCACTGTCGCTGTGCTTGGCTGCGGCATCAATGTCGATTATCCGAAAGAAAACGGCAGGCTGCGTGAAGAGATGCTGACAAGCGGAAGGGGATTGTTCCTCTCCGAATATCTCCCCGGTACACAGCCTTTTCCTGCCAATTTCCCGAAGCGGAACCGCATTCTCAGCGGTCTTTCCAATGCCACTGCTGTGATGGAAGCGGCTGCGCGGAGCGGTTCTCTCGTGACAGCCGACTGTGCGATTGATCAGGGCAGATATGTCCTCTGTGTGCCGCCTGCCGATCTGTTTGATCCGCGGTATGCCGGTGTCATTCCGCTGCTGCGTGACGGTGCCTTTCCGCTGATGAGTCCCGGCGATCTGATGATGACGTATTATGAACGCTTCCCGCAGTACCTGACGCTTGACAGTTTACTGCCGGTCAAAGAATCCAAACGGCGGGGTCTTGTGCCGGAAGAAGCGGCGGCTGTCCCGAAAAAACAGGAGAAGCCCGCTCAGGACGCTGCGAAGAAACAACAATCGCAACAATCGCAGAACAGCCCTAAAACAGATCCGGAAACCGGCCTGCCGACAGAAGCACCGGGAGCCGGACTGCCCCCGCGCACCGATCTGCCGGACTCGGAAGAAGGTGCGCTGATTGTCACTTATCTGCGGGAGCACGGCGGCGCGGATGCCGACACCCTCGCAGAAGAGCTGGATATGGATTTGTCCCTGCTGCTCAGCACACTGACGCTGCTGGAACTGGATAACTTTGTATTCTCGCTCTTTGGCAAGCAGTTTTATCCCGTGGAATAAACCGGAATGCTCCGGAAACAATATTCTCCATGAAAGGAAATCTACATGTCTGAACTCGTAATTGTGGAGTCGCCTGCAAAGGCAAAAACGATACAGAAATATCTCGGTAAGGGCTTTGAGGTCATTGCTTCGATGGGGCATGTCCGTGACCTGCCGAAATCAAAGCTCAGTGTCGATATTGAGCATGATTTTACCCCGACCTACATCGACATGAAGGGGAAAGAGGATGTCATCCGTGACCTGAAAGCCCATGCGAAAAGGGCATCGCGCGTCTGGCTCGCAACGGACCCTGACCGCGAGGGAGAAGCCATTTCATGGCATCTGGCGCAGCTGCTGGGTCTGGACATCAGTGAGAACAACCGCGTGGAATTCAATGAAATCACGAAAACAGGCGTGCAGAACGGAATGTCGAATCCCCACCGCATTGACCTTGATCTGGTCAATGCACAGCAGGCAAGACGCATTCTTGACCGCATCGTCGGCTATCAGCTCAGCCCGTTTCTCTGGCGCAAAATCCGCAGAGGTCTTTCTGCGGGCAGAGTGCAGTCGGTGGCAGTGCGTCTGGTCGTTGACCGCGAAAATGAAATCCGTGCATTTCAGCCGCGTGAATACTGGTCTGTCGATGCAAAGCTGACCGCCAAATCTTCGCGCAAGGTCTTTTCTGCGCATCTGGTTGAGGTCGGCGGCAAGAAAGCAGAGCTTGCAACCGGTGCAGATGCCGCTGCGGTTCTGAAATCGCTGGAAAATGCCGAGTATCTTGTCAAAACTGTCAAGAAGCGTGTGACTGCCCGTCAGCCTGCTCCGCCGTTCATTACCTCAACCTTGCAGCAGGAGGCTTCCCGCAGGATGGGCTTCCAGGCAAGACGCACCATGAAAGCTGCACAGGAACTTTACGAAGGCGTGGAGGTGCCGCAGCTCGGTGCCGTCGGTTTGATTACCTATATGCGTACTGACAGCCTGCGTGTCTCCGATGAGGCAAAAGCCGCTGCCGCAGAGTATATCCGCGAGACTTACGGAAAGCAGTATCTGCCGCAGACACCGCGCAATTTCAAAACAAAGAAAAATGCACAGGATGCGCATGAGGCGATTCGTCCGACGATGCCGGATCTGACGCCCGATCAAGTGAAATCCAGCCTGACACCCGATCAGTATAAGCTCTATAAGCTGATCTGGGAGCGGTTTATTGCCTCGCAGATGGCAAATTGTCAGCTTGATACGGCATCGGTTGACATTACGGCAAATGACTGCCTTTTCCGTGCGTCGGGTTACAGTGTGAAGTTTGACGGCTTTACAAAGCTCTATGAGGAAGCGAAGGACGGCGCGCAGAACGATGAGGACAACAAGGAGCTGCCGCCGCTGACAGAGGGCGATGCACTCAAACTGAAATCGCTCGACGGCAATCAGCATTTTACGCAGCCGCCTTCCCGCTATACCGAAGCAACGCTCATCAAGGCACTCGAAGAAAACGGTATCGGCAGACCGAGTACCTACGCCGCAACCGTCAGCACCATTCTCTCGCGCATGTATGTCGAGCGCGACGGCAAGCAGCTTCGTCCGACGTCGCTCGGTGAGGTCACAACACAGCTCATGAAGGAGCAGTTCCGCAATATCGTCGATGTGAAATTTACCGCCGAGATGGAAAGCGATCTGGACGGCGTGGAGCAGGGTAGGACCGACTGGGTTGAGTGTCTGCGCGATTTCTACGATGACTTTGAGAAAACGCTCAGCGAGGCGGAACAGGCGATGGACGGCAAGCGTCTGCGCGTGCCGGACGAAGAGACCGATGAGGTCTGTGAGGTGTGCGGCAAGCCGATGGTCATTAAAATCGGCAGATTCGGCAAATTCCTTGCCTGCTCCGGCTTCCCGGAGTGCCGCAATACCAAGAAGATTGTCACGCCGACCAAGGGCTTCTGCCCGATCTGCGGCAAGAAGATCATTCTGAAAAAATCGAAGAAGGGCCGCAGCTTCTACGGATGCGAGGGATACCCTGAGTGCAACTTCATGACTTGGAGTACGCCGGTTGAGGACCGCTGCCCCAAGTGCGGCAATACCATGTTCAAGAAAGGCGGCCGCTCCGGCAAGCTGATCTGCGAAAAGCCGGACTGCGGGTTCGAGCGTCCGATATGAGGGAAGCGGTACATGTCATCGGTGCCGGTCTTGCCGGATGTGAGGCAGCTTTTGCTGTCGCGCAGGCTGGCATTCCGGTGCTGCTGCACGAGATGAAGCCGAAGAAATTTTCTCCGGCACATCACTCTCCTGATTTTGCCGAGCTGGTCTGTTCCAATTCGCTCAAAGCGGCACGGATTGACTCTGCTGCCGGTCTGCTCAAAGAGGAAATGCGGCGGCTGGGTTCGCTGCTGATTCCGTGCGCAGAGGCTCGCGCTGTTGATGCAGGCGGCGCACTGGCTGTCGATCGGGAAAAATTTGCAGCGGCGGTGACACAGAAGATCCGCTCGCATCCGCAGATTACGGTCATTGAGGAGGAGGTCTCCGAAATCCCTGACGGCAATGTGATCATTGCGACAGGTCCGCTGACTTCTGATGCGCTGCATGAACCGATCTCCGCTCTGACCGGAAAATCTCTGTATTTCTACGACGCGGCTGCGCCGATTGTCACCGGCGAAAGCATTTCCATGGAACGCGCATTCTATGCCTCACGTTATGGCAAGGGCGGTGCGGAGGATTATCTTAACTGTCCGATGGAAAGGGAGGAGTATCTCGCGTTCTATGATGCGCTGATTCATGCGGAAACTGCGCAGCTTCATGCGTTTGAACAGGAGGAGCTGCGCGTTTATGAGGGCTGCATGCCTGTTGAAGTGCTGGCAAAACGCGGTGAGGATGCGATTCGCTACGGCATGATGAAGCCTGTCGGATTGACCGATCCGCATACCGGTAAGCGGCCGTATGCGGCGGTGCAGCTCAGACGTGAAAACAGCGAGGGGACAATGTGGAATCTCGTCGGATTCCAGACAAACCTCAAATGGGGCGAGCAGAAACGCGTCTTTTCGATGATTCCCGGGCTGGAACATGCGGAATTTGTCCGCTACGGCGTCATGCACCGCAACAGCTTCCTCGATTCCCCGAAGCTCCTCGACCAAACCTATGCGCTGAAAAATGAACCGCGTATCCGGTTTGCCGGACAGATGACCGGCGTTGAGGGCTATATGGAATCTGCCGGCAGCGGCATCCTTGCAGGACAAAATACCGTGCGTGCGATGCGCGGCGAAGCACCGCTGATTCTTCCGCGTGAGACCATGCTCGGTGCGCTGACGGCGTATATCACCGACCCCTATCAGGAGCATTTGCAGCCGATGGGTGCGAATATGGGGATCCTGCCGCTGCTCTCTGAGAAATTCCGGGGTAAGGACGGCAAACAGCGAAAGTATCAGGCGTATGCGGACAGAGCCCTTGCGGCACTCGATGCGATGCTGCAATCCGAAAAGAACCAATCACAGCCTTTCATCCCCCTATGACAATACCGATGAAATGAGGTATGATTATGCGCATTTTATTAGACGCGATGGGCGGCGATCTTGCGCCCAAGGAACCGCTGGAAGGTGCGGCAAGAGCGGTTGCAGAGCTGGGTGTGGAGGTCACACTCTGCGGTGATGAGGAAAAGATCAGAGCTGCTGCTGCCGAACATCATATCGCACTTGACGGCATCTCCATTCTGCACACTTCCGAGGTGATCACCATGGAGGATCAGCCGACGGATGTGGTGAAATCCAAGAAAAACTGCTCGATGGCACTCGGTTTGCAGGCTCTTGCCGACGGAAACGGCGATGCGTTCGTCTCTGCGGGCAATTCCGGCGCGCTGCTTGTCGGTGCGACCATGATTCCGCGCAGAATCAAGGGCATCAAGCGTGCTGCAATGGCTCCGATTCTGCCGACCGCAACCGGTCATGCGATGCTACTTGACGGCGGTGCCAATACCGAATGCCGCCCCGAAATGCTGACGCAGTTCGGCATCATGGGCAGCATTTATATGGAAAAGGTCATGGGTATCGCTTCGCCGCGTGTCGCGCTGATCAACAACGGCAGCGAGGAATGTAAGGGCAGAGATCTCGAAATTGAAACCTATGCGATGTTGTGCGACGAACGCGAAAACGGCATCAACTTTACCGGCAATATCGAGGCGCGTGAGATTCCGTCCGGCGATGCAGAGGTGCTTGTCACTGACGGCTTCACCGGCAATATTGTGCTGAAACTGTACGAGGGTCTTGCAAAATTCTTTGCCGGAAAAATGAAGGATCTGTTCAGCGGTGCCGGCAAGATCGGCGGGCTGTTTGTTGCAGATAAGCTCATGGCACTCAAAGATTCCTTTGATTACAAGAAGGTCGGCGGTGCCGTGCTGCTCGGTATCGCAAAGCCCGTCATCAAGGCACACGGCAGCTCCAACGGTGAGGCATTCTTCCATGCGATCCGTCAGGCGAAAAACTGCGTGGACGGTCATGTGTGCGAGACCATCACCGATGCACTCGCCGCACGCAAGAGCCGGGAGAAGTCGGATTCTGCCAGCGAAGAAGCATAATCTATCTCAGGAGGCAGAAAGTATGGAAGCAAAACCGCAGTCTCTGCTGGAACAGCGCATTGGCTATCATTTTAAGGACAGCGCGCTGCTCACGGAGGCACTTTGCCATTCCTCTTATGCAAATGAAAAACGCGGTTCACTGCGCTGCAATGAACGGCTTGAATTTCTCGGTGACAGCGTGCTTTCCATCGTTGTTTCCGACCATCTCTTCCGCAACTGTGATCTGCCGGAGGGGGAACTGACAAAAATGCGCGCTGCACTGGTCTGTGAGCAATCACTGTTTCATTGGGCGCAGGAGATCGGACTTGGGGATTATCTGCTGCTGGGCCACGGCGAATCGCAGACAGGCGGCAGAGAGCGTCCTTCTGTGCTTTCCGATGCCTTTGAAGCGGTCATTGCAGCGATGTTTTTAGACGGCGGCATGGAGGCGGTCACACCGTATATCCTGAGCTTTCTGCCGAAGAAATTTGACCGGAAGGCAGAGGCGTTTCACGACTATAAAACGGTCTTGCAGGAGGTCATCCAGCAAAATCCGGAAGAGCGTGTGGAATATGTGCTTGCCGGTGAAGAGGGTCCCGATCACGCAAAGACCTTCACAGTCGAGGTGCGGCTCAATTCCAATGTGATCGGCACCGGAAAAGGCAGATCCAAGAAACTTGCAGAGCAAGCGGCTGCCAAGGAAGCCCTGACACTGATGGGCGAGATCTGACGATCGCTTGTTCAAAATTTGGAGAATCAATAAAAAATGTACTTAAAATCACTGGAACTGCATGGTTTCAAATCATTTCCCGATAAGATCAGACTGACCTTTGACGAAGGTCTGACCGCGGTTGTCGGTCCCAACGGCAGCGGCAAAAGCAATATCGGTGATGCAGTGCGCTGGGTACTCGGTGAACAGTCCACAAAGGAGCTGCGCGGAAAAAGCATGGAGGATGTCATCTTCTCCGGCACCAAAACCCGCAAGCAGATGGGCTTCGCGGCTGTGACGCTGACCATTGACAATGCCGATCACGCGCTGTCGGATCCGGAGCCGGAGGTCGCGGTCACACGGCGGCTCTACCGAAACGGTGACAGCGAATATCTGATCAACGGCAGAAATGTCAGACTGAAAGACATCAATGAGCTGTTCATGGATACCGGTCTCGGCCGCGACGGCTATGCGATCATCGGACAGGGCAGAATCGCGGAGATTGTCGGTGCAAAATCAAACGAGCGGCGCGATATTTTCGAGGAGGCTGCCGGCGTATCCAAATTCCGTTATAAAAAACAAGAGGCGGAACGGCGTTTGCAGGCGGCACAGGACAATCTGCTGCGTCTGACGGATATTGTCGCAGAGCTGGAATCGCGCATCGGTCCGCTCAAAACACAGGCTGCAAAAGCCGAAAAGTATCTGGTGCTTGCTGAGGAACGGCGGCTGCTGGAAGTGTCGGTTTGGGTTCACAGACTGCACGCGCTCAATGAACAGATGCAGGCACTCTCCGATACCTTTTTGCAGATCACTGCCGAATATGAAAATTTGCAGAGCGATCTGCGCAGAGAAGAGGAAAAACAGGAGCTTGCGTATCAGGATATGCAGCAGGCGACTGTCGATATTGAGCGGCTGCAAGAGGAGATTGTTGCCGCAGAACAGGAAATTGCCGGTGTCACGGCGAAAATCGCTGTCTGTGAGAATGATATACAGCACAGCAATGAGAAAATCAGTGAATTACAGGGACGGCAGGCGGAGCTGCGTGTTTCCGGCAGTGCGCGCGAGCAGATTCTGAATGAACAGGATGACTATATCCGCACGCTGTCTGAGCGGCTCGCTGCGCTGGACGCTGACATCGAAACACACGAGCAGGCTCTCTCTGCTCTGGCACAACGCGTTACGGCGCAGAGTGAAAGCTGCAATTCGCAGGATGCAGCACTCCGGCAGCTTTATTTGCAGCAGAATGAGATGCAGGTGCGTGTGCAGGGGATTGTCCGTGACATCGCGGAAACGCAGGAAACCATCCGTCTTGCCGAGGCGGACGGCTCTTCGGTTGCGCAGCGGCTGAAAGACTACGCTGCACAGGAAGCCGAACTGCAAAAGAAACTGGGCAGCATCGAAAAATTGCAGCAGGAACAGCAAAACCGGCTCGACGGTTTCCGGCAGCTTGCGGGAATCCGTGAGCAGAAATACAAACAGGCAGCGGAAAAGCTCGCACAAATTGAGGATGCCGTGAAGCAGACACGTCAGAAGCAACAGCTTCTCCGCGATCTTGAACAGAGCATGGAGGGCTATGCCGGCAGCGTCCGGCAGGTGCTGCGTGTTGCCGGCAGCGGCAGACTCGGCGGCGTTTACGGCACCGTTGCACAGAATATCTCTGTCGAAGCGGAGTACGGCACCGCGATTGAGACGGCACTGGGTGCTGCGCTGCAAAATATCATTGTCGAAAATGAAGAGGCAGCAAAACGCTGCATCCGCTATCTAAAAGAAACAAAGGGCGGCAGAGCCACATTTCTCCCGCTGACAACCATCGAGGGCAAACGCCTCAAAGAACGGCTTGACGACATGGAGGGCTTTGTTTCCCTCGCATGCGATCTCGTCCGTTTTGATGCGCGTTACCGCAATATCATGGAAAATCTGCTCGGCAGAATTGTCGTTGCAGAGGATATTGATGCTGCCACGCGGATTGCAAAACAGTTTTCGTATCGCTTCCGCATCGTGACGCTCGACGGTCAGATTATTCATTCTGGCGGTTCGTTTACGGGCGGCTCGGCAGCACGTTCTGCCGGCGTCATTACAAGAACACATGAGATCGAAGAGGCGGCTGAAAAACTGAAATCCCTTACTGCTGAGCAGGAGACACTGCTCGGAGAAACTGCAAAACGCAAGGCAGAATGGGCGAAAATTCTGACCGATCAGGAAGGCGCACAGGCAAAAATTGCAGAATATCAGGAGCAGATGCGCGATGTGCAGCAGGAGCTTGCCGCACTGACTGCAAGAGCGGAATCCGATGCCGCATGGCAGGCAAATGAAGCAGAGCAGCGTCAGCGGTTGAACGATAAAATTGCGCAGCTGCGGGAAGATGAAAAATCTGCAAAGGTACAGCTCGACGCAATGGCAAAGAAGATTCATGATGCCGAGCAAATGCTGCATCTGGACTCCGTGGAGCAGACAAAGCTGCACAGTGAGCAGGAAATGCTCTCGCAGCAGATCTCTGATGAGAAGATCAGACAGGCGGCGCAGACAAAGGAGCTCGAAAGCGAACGCCGCCGCCGTATTACCATGGCGCAGTCCATGGAGCAGGCGGAGGAGCAGCTGACCGCTCTTGCGGACGGCATTCGGCAGGAGCAGGCAAACATTGCTGCGAAAAAACGGGAAATTGAAGCTCTGATCACCGGACAGCAGACCCGCCGGAATGAAATCACGGACATGGGCAAACGGCAGCAGCAGCTACGTCAGGAGCATGACCGGAAAGAGCAATATGCCCGTTTGCTGCGCGACGGCATCAATGAACTGCGTGACGCGAGCGAAAAACAGTCTGCCGAACGCACACGCGTAGAGGAACGGCAGACCAGAGTGCAGCAGGAAACAGATGACCTGATCTTCCGCTTGCAGGATTCTTATGAACTGACGCGGACCGAAGCGGAAGCGCAGGCAGCCCCCATTGAGGACACCAAAGAGGCGGATGCGCAGCTTGCTTCTCTGAAAAATAAAATCCGTGCGCTCGGCACAGTCAATGTGGCTGCGGTCGATGAGTACAAGGAAGTCTCGGAGCGTTATACGGATATGTCCGCTCAGATCAAGGATATTGAGGATGCAAAGAAAAAGCTGGAAGAGCTGATTGCACAGCTCACTTCGGATATGTGCGAGATCTTCTCCGATGCGTTCTCAAAAATCAACAAGTATTTCGGGGAGATCTTTGTCGATCTCTTCGGCGGCGGCAGTGCCTCGCTCGAACTGACCGATCCGGAGCATATTCTGGAATCCGGTATCGAAATCAGAGTCGCGCCTCCGGGTAAGGTCATCAAGAATCTGATTTCACTCTCCGGCGGTGAGCAGTCGTTCGTTGCAATCTGCATTTACTTTGCGATTCTGAAACTGCGTCCGGCACCGTTTTGTATTCTCGATGAGATTGATGCGGCACTCGATGAAGTCAATGTGCGCAAATATGCGCAGTATCTCAAACGCTTCCTCGGTGACAGCCAGTTTGTTGTGGTCACGCACCGCCGCAGTGCGATGGATGAAGCCAATGTGCTGTACGGCGTGACCATGCAGGAGGACGGTGTTTCCCGTCTGCTGCGTCTTGACCAGAACGGCATGGCGGTTGCAGAGTGATGCCGTGCGGCATATTATCCTCTGAACATACCTGAAAGGAGCAGCCAATGGGCATTTTCAGTAAAATCCGTGACGGTCTGAAAAAGACGCGCGACAGCCTGATGAAGGGCATGCGCAGAATGCTCGGCTCGTTTACGAAGATTGACGAGGAGCTGTTTGAACAGCTCGAAGAAACGATGATTATGGGCGACATGGGCGCGGAGACTGCCATGCAGATCTGCGACACACTGCGCGACCGTGTGAAAGAGCGCGGCATCACGGATCCGAATGATATTATGGGTCTGATTCAGGAGATCACCGCCGAGATGATGGGCGAGGACGAGGCTCTTGATCTCTCAACGACGCCCTCTGTGGTGCTGGTCATCGGCGTGAACGGCGCGGGCAAGACCACGACCATCGGCAAGCTGTGCAATCAGCTCAAACAGGACGGTAAGCGCGTACTGGTTGCGGCAGCGGATACGTTTCGTGCTGCGGCGATCGACCAGCTCGCGGTCTGGACAGAACGATCGGGCGTGGAGCTGGTGCGCCATGCCGAGGGCAGTGACCCTGCGGCGGTCGTGTTCGATGCAATCACTGCTGCAAAGGCAAGAGGCTGTGATGTGGTCATCTGCGACACGGCGGGCAGACTGCACAACAAGAAGAATCTCATGCAGGAGCTTGCAAAAATTAACCGGATCATCGACCGTGAGGCGGAGGGCTGCGCAAAGGAATGCCTGCTGGTTCTCGACGCGACAACCGGTCAGAATGCCGTCAATCAGGCGCGGCTCTTTCAGGAGGTTGCGCCCATTACAGGCATCGTGCTGACAAAGCTCGACGGTACGGCAAAGGGCGGAATTGTCATCTCGATTCGCCATGAACTCGGCATTCCGGTCAAGCTGATCGGCGTGGGCGAGGGCATTGACGATTTACAGCCGTTTGATTCCAAATCCTTTATTGACGCGCTGTTTGATCAGGAGAATGAAAGTGATGCTGCAACGGATGAAGCCGATGCGGCTCCGGACAGTGCAGAGGAACTGCCGGAAGCCGAGCCGGAGGTTTTCGAGGATGCAGATGATGACAATGGGCCGTCTGTCATGGAGCAGGTGATCGAGGAGATCGAAGCTGCGGAAGCAGCGGCAGAGGCGAACGCGCTTTCTGATGCTCAGGAGACAGAGGATGCTGCGGAACCTGCTGACGATGTTTCTGATGAGGCGGCAGACGAACCAGCAGACGAACCGGCGGAGGAGCCGGCGGAGGAATCGAAGAAAAAGCGCGGGTTCCTCTGGTGGAGAAAATAATATGGTCAAGCTGATACTTGCGACAAACAACAAAAACAAGCTGCGGGAAATCCGCGAAATGCTTGCTGACACGGATGTTTTCGTGGTGGCACAGGCGGAGGCAGGCTATGATTTTGATGTCGAGGAAACCGGCACGACCTTTGCTGAGAACGCTGAAATCAAGGCGGAAGCAATCTGGAACGCGGCGCGTGAACGCGGAGAAGCATGCTATGTGCTTGCCGATGACAGCGGTCTGTCTGTCGATGCGCTGAACGGGGAACCGGGCGTGTTTTCTCACCGCTGGGCAGGCGAGCATGCAACGGATGCAGACCGCATTGCAAAGCTGCTGGACGCGCTCCGAAAGATTCCCGATGAAAAACGCGGCGCGCATTTTGCATGCTGCATGTGCCTCATCACGGATGACGGGGCACATCATATTTTTGAGGGCAGAGTGGAAGGTGTGATTCTGCATACACCGCGCGGTGAAAACGGCTTTGGCTATGATCCGGTTTTCGGCTATGGCGACCGCAGCTTTGCGGAGCTTTCTGCCGAAGAGAAAAATGCCGTATCACACAGACACAATGCGCTGACACAGGTGCTGGCATATTTCCGCGAAAGAAAAGCAAATTGATAAAAAGTCTTCTGTGACGGAAAGGGGTACCAAATATGCTGAAACAAACCGTCATGGGATTGTTTTGTGTGTATGCGCCGGTACTCTGCACTGCGTGCGGCAGCATGCAAGGAGATCGCAGAGGAGACGGCACCCGAATCTTTGCAGAGTGACGATTGGTTTCTGGATCCGGAGCGGCTCAGCGGCATTTCGATAGAAACGCAGCAGCCGGTTTATACGCCGGATACGACGGAAATGGAAATTGTTCTTACCAACACGGGGGATCGGAATGTCGCCTTTGCGGCAAGTCGGTTTGCCCTGCTGCGGTATACCGATGACGGTGCAGAAGAGATCACCTATGTCGGCAAAAGCTGCTCGTGTCAGCCGTCCGGCGGCACGGTGTATGCACACAGCAGTACCGTTTGGACAATCTACCTGCGTGAATATGAAGAAACTGCGCTGTCTGCCGGTGAATATGCGTTCTGCTTTGGCGATAAGGAAGCGCGTTTTACGGTAGCGGTATCATAACGATGAATAGAAGGGAAAGACTATGCTGACAAGTAAACAGCGCGCACAGCTGCGCGGGATGGCTTCGACAATGGAAAGCATTCTCACGGTCGGAAAAGGCGGTATGAGTGCGCAGCTCATCAAGCAGGCTGCCGACGCGCTCTTAAAAAGGGAACTGATCAAAGGCAATGTGCTGGAAACCTGCGAATTTTCCGCAAGGGAGGCGGCTGAGCAGATTGCCGCCGAAACCGGTGCGGAGGTTGTCTGTGCAATCGGCAATCGCTTTGTGCTGTATAAGGCGCATCCGAAAAAACCGGTGATTGAGCTGGTCGGCACAAAAAAACGCGTCAGATGAAACGGCAGATCGGCTTGTTCGGCGGCAGCTTCAATCCCATTCACAACGGACATCTGCATCTGGTGCATGCAGTGAAGCATGCCATGCGGCTTGACGGTGTGCTGCTCATGCCGACAGGAGAAGCCCCGCACAAAAGCTCGGAAGAGTATGCGCCGGCGGCGGATCGTCTTGCGATGTGCAGGCTCGCGGCGCAGCCTTATCCGTGGCTCAGGGTTTCGGATTATGAAATCCGCAAATCCGGGAAAAGCTATACGGTGGAGACGCTTCGCGCTCTGACTGCCGCAAACCCGGATACCGGGTGGACACTGATGATCGGCAGTGACATGCTGCTGACCTTTGATACATGGCGCATGTGGCAGGAAATCCTGAAAATGGCACGCGTCTGCGCGGTTTCCAGAGAACCCGGTGATCTGCCGCTTCTCTTTGATCAGGCGGATGCGCTTTGCACCGCATGTCCCGGAGCCGATATTCGGGTGCTTTCTGTGGACGCTGTGCCTGTTTCTTCTACACAAATTCGGATAAATATGCGAAAGAATGCAGATTGCTCTTGCCTTTTGCCGGAAAATGTAGTACAATATATTTTGGATCACGGAATTTATTCTGCGCATCCGACCGCCACTTGATTCTGTAAAGGAGGTGCTGCATGACGCGATGGGCAAATCGGTTATAAATGAGGAAGTGCGCGAGATCACGGCTCTGCTGAAAGCAAGGCTTTCCAAAAAGCGTTTTACCCATTCGGTGAATGTCGCACGCGCAGCGTATATGCTGGCAGAACGCTGGGGTGCCAATCCCGATCAGGCATATCTTGCCGGACTGCTGCACGACTGCTGCAAGGAGCTTTCTTTCCAGGAGCAGGAGGAGCTGATGCGGAACGGTCCGTTTCCGGTCAGCGAAATTGAGTGGCAGAGCAAACCCGTCTGGCACGGTATTGCAGCGGCTTCTTACATGCACACGGAGCTTGGGATAAACGATATGGAGATTCTTGCCGCAGCACGCTGGCACACGGTCGGACATGCCGGCATGACACGGCTCGAAGAGGTTGTCTATATGGCAGATCTGATCTCTGCCGACCGCACTTACCGTGATGTGGAGCATTTTCGCAAGCTTGCACACAGCGATTTGCAGCAGGCGATGCTGGAAGCATTCCAGTACGCGATTGCTTCTCTGATGAAAAAAGGAACACCGCTGCCGCTCTGTACGGCGGAGGCATATAATTTCTATCTGGCGCAGGGCGCGCCCAAGCAAAAGCCGGCGGAACGAAAGAAATCGTCCGGTACAAAGGAGAATTAACAGATTATGAGCAAACACGCAAACAAAGCGAAAGCGCGTCGGCGTGAGGCATATATCCCCAAGCACGGGGCAGATGAGCTAAGGAATAAGAAGCAGAAAGCCGGATCCCGTTCCTCCGGCAGTGCGAAAACAAAACGCCGCCAGATGAACTGGATCGAACGGTGCCTGACGGTACTTGCGGTGATCGGCGGTCTGGCACTCTGCACGGCGATGGTCTTTCACATTAAGATGTTTCCTGTGGAGAGAACCGATGAAAACGGAAATCTCTATACCGCCCGTATCTCTCTGATGGAAAAGATTCGCAGCTGGAAACCGTTTGTCGGTCTGGACGGTGAACTGGAATCCAAAGAGTATTCCCTCGCACCGCAAAGCAGTGTTGTTGAAGAAGGGGAGCCGTTTGACGACGGTCTGGATCTTGATCAGATTCAGGAAGGTCAGTTTACCGTGCTGTTCCTCGGACTGGATGAGACACGCTATAATACGGATGTCATGATGCTGGCGATGTTTGACATTGCTGCAAATGAAATCAATATTCTGCAAATCCCGCGCGACAGCTTTGTTCCGGATTATACGAGGTTTGAAGCAGGCAAGATCAACAGCGTCTATTCGATGGGTACTTCGGACGCATCCAATGTGCAGCGGGTGGTTGACTGTATCGAGGAAACATTCCAGATACCGATTGACCGCTATGTGACAACCGGCTGCAATGACATCGTCAAGATTGTCGATCTGATCGGCGGCGTTCCGATTGATATGCCGTATACCATCTACTATGAACCGGGCAAGACCATCTACAAAGGCGAGCAGGTGCTCAGCGGAAAACAGGCGGAATGGATGGTGCGTTACCGTCATGCCTACAATGAGGGCGACATCGGCAGAATGAAAGCACAGCGCATCTTCCTAGCTGCGGCGATGCAGAAGGTCTGTGACATCGGCACGATCGAGCTGATGGGCTATGTTGATACAATCATTGACGAGGAGCTGATCGGTTCCAATCTCTCGCTGGATGAGATCAGCAAGCTCTCGGATTTCGCGACGACAATCGGCATGGAAAAAATCACGATGTATATGCTGCCGGGCGAGGGTGTGAATTATTATCCGGAAAACTGGAAGGAATATCGCTATTACTCTGTCTGGTCGATTCACAAGCCGGCGACGATTGATCTGCTGAATGCACATTTCCGCCCCTACTATGAGGATGTGGACGATCTGCCGATTGAGGAGCTTGTGACAGAGGGCAATTATCTCAATACAATGTATGACGATGACAGTGTCGATTTCCAGGAAATTGAGGACGGCGGCACGTTTTACGGAAAATGATTGAAAGGGGAATTTCCATGACCACGCAGGAAAAACTGGAAAAAATAGTTCGGATTCTCGATCAAAAGAAGGCACAGGATATTCAGGTCATCGGGATCACAAATCTCACCATTATCGCAGATTATTTCGTGATTGCAACCGGTACCAGCACGACACAGGTCAAATCGCTGGCGGATGAGGTGGATTTTCAGCTCGGTGAAGCAGGCGTGGAGCCGCGCGGTGTTGAGGGCGTGCGCTCTGCAAACTGGATTGTTCTGGATTATGACGATATTGTTGTGCATGTGTTCTACCGCGATACGCGAGCGGAATATCAGCTCGAACGGCTTTGGGCAGACGGTGAGCAGGTCGATATTTCCCATCTGCTGATCGACGAAAGCGGTGCGGACTGATGAATGAGAACGGGCGAAAGCTTGCGGTGATCGTCGGCGGCTATATGATTGTCAAGCAGCTCCTGAACGGCATCATCGGCGGTTTTGGCGGGATGAATCTCTTTTTGCTGCTCTTTGCTGCCGCCGCTGCAATTTGCCTCTGGTTTGGCGTGAAGTCTGCCAACCTGATTGTTGCAATTCTGCTGATGCTGTTTGCCTGTGCCTATATGCCGGGCAATCTGCGCAATGTCGGACGGGACTCCGTCTATCTTCTTTATATTCTCGAAGGTGTTTTGGATATGCTCGGCGCGTGTATGCTGGCATTTCATCCGGATGTGCGCGAACACTGCAACATGCTGAAAAAATAATCTGACAGCTTCGGTGCGTATATCCGACTGACTTTGTTTATTCTTTCTTACGAAAGTGAGGTTCTATACAATTATGCAGGAATATCGTTTCTCGGAGATCGAGAAGAAATGGCAGGCATACTGGGAAGAACATGACTGCTTCCGCGCAGAAAACGGCTCTCAGAAGCCGAAATTCTACGCGCTTGTCGAGTTTCCGTATCCGTCGGGTCACGGCATGCACGTTGGTCATATCAAGGCGTATTCCAGTCTGGAAGTCGTCAGCAGAAAACGCCGTTTGCAGGGCTACAATGTGCTGTTTCCGATCGGCTTTGATGCCTACGGTCTGCCGACCGAGAACACCGCAATCAAAACCGGTGTACATCCGCGTCAGGTGACCGACGAAAACATCAAAAAGTTTACCGGACAGCTGAAACGCGTCGGCTTCTCCTTTGACTGGTCGCGCGTTGTCGATACCACGGAAGAGGATTACTACCGCTGGACACAGTGGATTTTCCTCAAAATGTTTGAGAACGGACTGGTGTTCCGCGATACCACAAGCGTGAACTACTGTCCGAGCTGCAAGGTCGTTCTCTCCAATGAGGACTCGCAGGGCGGCAAGTGTGACGTCTGCCACAGCGACATCGTGCAGAAGACCAAAGAGGTCTGGTATCTGCGGATTACGCAGTATGCCGACAGGCTCCTGCAAGGACTGGAAACGGTCGATTATCTGCCGAATATCAAATTGCAGCAGCAGAACTGGATCGGCAAATCAACCGGTGCATTTGTCAACTTCCGGATCAGGGAGCAGGATGAACAGCTCCGGATCTATACCACACGCCCCGATACGCTCTACGGCGTCACATTCATGGTCATGGCTCCCGAGCATCCGCTGATTGAAAAATATCGCAGCAGCATTGCAAATATAGATGCGCTGGATGCGTACAGAGCCGAATGTGCAAAGAAAACCGAATTTGAACGCACACAGCTTGTCAAGGAAAAGACCGGTGTGTGCATCGACGGTCTGACTGCGGTCAATCCGCTGACCGGCAAGGAAATTCCGATCTATGTTGCGGACTATGTCATGATGGGCTACGGTACCGGTGCGATTATGGCGGTTCCGGCACACGATACGCGTGACTATGAATTTGCAAAGAAGTTCGGCATTGATATTATCGAAGTCATCAAGGGCGGCGATATTTCCAGGGAAGCTTACACCGGCGACGGAGAAATGGTCAATTCCGGTGAGCTGAACGGCATCACCAATAAGAAAGCTGCAATCGAAAAAGTGCTGACTGTTCTCGCAGAAAAGGGCTGCGGCGAAGCCGGTGTGCAGTACAAAATGAAAGACTGGGCGTTCAACCGTCAGAGATATTGGGGCGAGCCGATTCCGCTCGTGCATTGTCCGCACTGCGGCATCGTTGCAGTACCCTATGAGGAGCTTCCGCTCCGCCTCCCGCCCGTCGAAAACTATGAGCCGGGTACGGACGGTGAAAGCCCGCTTGCAAAGGTCGAATCCTTTGTCAACTGCACCTGCCCCAAGTGCGGCAGCGCGGCAAAGCGTGAAACGGATACCATGCCGCAGTGGGCAGGTTCTTCCTGGTATTTCCTGCGCTACTGCGATCCGCATAACAATAAGGAGCTGGCGTCGATGGACGCGCTCAAATACTGGCTGCCCGTTGACTGGTATAACGGCGGCATGGAGCATGTCACACGCCATATGATCTACTCCCGTTTCTGGCATAAGTTCCTCTATGACATCGGCGCAGTGCCGACGGATGAGCCGTATGCCAAGCGCACGGCGCAGGGTCTGATTCTTGGCTCCGACGGCGAAAAGATGTCGAAGTCCAAGGGCAATGTCATTGATCCCAATGATGTCGTCGATCAGTACGGCGCGGATGTGCTGCGCCTCTATGTGCTGTTCATGGGCGATTATGAGAAAGCCGCTCCGTGGAGCGACAGCAGCGTGAAAGGCTGCAAGCGGTTTGCAGAACGCATCTGGGGCTTGCAGGATCTCGTGACCGACGGCGATGATTACCGTCCTCAGATGCAGACATTGATGCACAAGACCATCCGCAAGGTCAGCGAGGATATTGAATCGCTGAAATTCAATACTGCAATCGCCGCGATGATGACACTGGTCAATGAGCTGTATGCTTCGGGCAGCGTCACAAAAGGTGAATACCGTACACTGCTCACGCTGCTGTATCCGTTTGCGCCGCACATCACTTCGGAGCTGTATGAGATGACAGGCTTCGGCACGCTCTGTGATGCGGAATGGGTTGCATTTGACCCCGCACTCTGCATTGATGCACAGGTCGAGATCGTTGTGCAGATCTGCGGCAAGATCAAAGCCAAGCTGATGATCCCGCAGGGTGCAGATGAGGCGACCGTTGCGGAGATGGCAAAAGCAGATGAGAAAGTGCAGGAGGCACTCGCCGGAAAAACCATTCGTAAACAGATTTATGTACAAAATAAGCTGCTGAATTTTGTAGCAAATTAACGAAACTGGTTTCCGCTTGCGGGGAATTGCAAAATCCCCTTGACAAACGGGCGATTATATAGTATAATTGTAATATATTGAGCGCACTTGTATATAATGGGCGCAACGGATCAGATTCGGCGCACTTTATAGATAGCCTCTGGACGTAGGGAGGGAAAAATTCGTGGCAGAAGTACGCGTTGGTAAGAACGAGTCCTTGGACACCGCTTTGAAGCGTTTCAAGCGTTCCTGCGCAAAAGACGGCGTGATCGCTGAGGTTCGCAAGCGCGAACATTATGAGAAGCCTTCCGTCAAGCGCAAGAAGAAGTCGGAAGCAGCTCGTAAGCGCAAGTTCTGATCGTCGGGAGTCGTTCGCAAGCGTTTCGCAGCGAAGCTCATTTTCCTAAGCAGGAATGACGAACAACAAAGAAACGGAGCATCGAAATTTCGATGCTCCGTTTTTTATATGATTCCAAGTGAACGCTTCCATCTCAGGATGCGCAGAACCGAAGCATTCACCTGATCCTCGCTGACGGTTCCGTCTTCGATTGCCTGCACGATGGCAGCGATTGATTCCTCATATTGGGAATAACAGATGAGGTCATTTCCGGCGAGAACCGCCGTGACAGCGGGATTTTGCCCGCCGGTATATTCAGTGATCGCTTGCATGTCAAGGTCATCCGTGATGATCACGCCGTGAAACCCAAGTGTTTCACGCAGAATCTCATGGACAGCAGGGGAGAGGGATGCGGGATGCTCCGCGTCCATGCACTCCACGATATTGTGACTGATCATAACCGCATCTGCGCCGGCTTCGATGCCCGCGATAAACGGCAGAAAATCACCTTCTGTGAACGCAGTGTAGTCGCGGCTGTCGTAGCTCATGCGCTTGTGTGTATCCACGCTGCCGCCGTAGCCGGGGAAATGTTTGAGTGTCGAGCCAAGCCCGTCGGCTTTCATCTCCGTAACAACCGTCCGTACATAGTCTGCCGTCTCGGTCGGGTCGAGACTGAAACAGCGCGGATAGATATAATTGCCGGAGGCAAGCGGCACATCGCAGACCGGTGCCAGATTGACATTCACACCGAGATCGAGCAGCAGTTCTGCTTTTTCTTTTGTGTCGCTGATGATCAGATCCCAGCCGCCCTCTGCATAGAGCTTCCTGCTGCTCCAAAACGGTACGGCACGCAGGCTGGAATGGATGCTGATGCGGTTGATGGAACCGCCCTCTTCATCCACGGCAATCAGCAGCGGAATGTTTGCACTGCTTTGAAACTGTGCGGTCATTTCGCGCACTTGTTCCTTGTTTTTTCCGCTGAATGATTGTGAAAACAGGCAAAGCCCGCCTGCACCTGCCGCTGCTGCATCGGTTGCCGATGTATCATCGGTACAGCTGGCCAGAACCATCTGTGCCGCTTTCTGCTCTGTTGTCATGTTTGTCAGCATGATTTGCAGCTCGTCAGCCGGAGCAGCCGGCTTAGTTGTGGTTGTGCTTGCATATGTTGTTTCAGATGCGGTGATCACGGCTTCTCCGGTTACAGGGAGGCTTTCTGCCGGATCACCCTGCGGAATCGGCACAGTGCCGCAGCCTGTGAAGAGCAAAAACAAGAGCATCCATGCTGCTGCTTTTTTGACTTTCATATGTTTCCTTCTTGGCTTCTCGCAGGTTTTTGTATGCGAAAAGCACGGTTCTGCGCAAAAATCAGTTTTTCAGGCTGTGCATCGGGGCGGGAATTCTGCCGCCGCGGGCAATGAATTTGCTTGCATCCTCCGTGCGTACCGGCATGACCGGACCCTTTCCGAGCAGTCCGCCGAAATCCAGCTCTTCTCCGACCTGCTTGCCGATTGCCGGAATCAGACGCGCTGCGGTTGTCTTATTGTTGACCATGCCGATTGCCGCTTCGTCCGCGATGATCGCAGAGATGGTTGATGCGGGTGTATCGCCGGGAATGACAATCATATCCAGTCCGACCGAGCAGACTGCCGTCATGGCTTCGAGCTTTTCGATGGACAGTACGCCTGCATTTGCCGCAGCGATCATGCCGGCATCTTCTGAGACCGGTATAAACGCGCCGGAAAGTCCGCCGACTGTGGAGGATGCCATGACGCCGCCTTTTTTGACTGCGTCATTGAGCAGTGCGAGTGCGGCGGTTGTGCCGTGCATGCCGCAGACGGAAAGCCCCATGCCTTCCAGAATATGCGCGACACTGTCACCGACTGCGGGTGTCGGTGCGAGGGAAAGATCGACAATGCCAAACGGAACACCGAGCATCGCGGAGGCGCGGGTGCCGACCAGTTGTCCCATGCGGGTAATCTTGAATGCTGTGCGTTTGATGATGTTGGCAAGCTCATCAATGGAAGCGTCGGGATATTTTTCAATGGCGGCACGCACAACGCCCGGACCGGATACGCCGACATGTACTTCACAGTCCGGTTCCCCGATGCCGTGGAATGCGCCTGCCATGAACGGATTATCTTCCGGTGCATTGCAGAACACCACCAGTTTTGCCGGTGCCATGCACTGCTGATCTGCGGTCAGCTCTGCCGCTTCATGGATGATTTCACCCATCAGCCGGACCGCATCCATATTGATGCCTGCGCGGGTTGAGCCGACGTTGACCGAAGCACAGAGATTCTTTGTTTCGGCAAGTGCCTGCGGAATGGCAGAGATCAGTTCCCGGTCGCCTGCGCTGAATCCTTTATGCACCAGCGCAGAGAAACCGCCGATGAAATTGACGCCGGTCGTCTCGGCGCAGTGCTGCAAAGTCCGCGCAAGGAGAATCGGGTCTCCGCCCCTTGTCGCGGCGACCAGCATCGCGGCAGGTGTGACGGAAATACGTTTGTTGATAATCGGAATGCCGTATTCCTTTTCGATCTGCTCTCCGACAGCAACCAGTTTTTCCGCTTTGCGCGTGATCTTCTCATATACGCGGTCGCAGACGGTGTGCATATCCTCGGCGCAGCAGTCCAGCAGGGAAATCCCCATCGTGATTGTGCGGATGTCAAGGCATTCGTCCTGTATCATTCGGATCGTTTCAAGAATATCAGAGGTATTGAGCATAACGTCCTCCCGGATTTAGATGCGGTGCATCGAGTTAAAAATATCTTCATGCATAATGTGAATGGAAAGCCCCAGCTCCTTGCCGAGTGCAGTGAGCTGATCGGAGAGCGTGTTGAATTCACAGCTCAGGTTGCAAATATCAACCAGCATGAACATTGCAAACAGATCTTGCAGGACGCTTTGCGTGACCTCGACAATATTGGCGTTCTGTGCAGAGCAGATGCCGCTGACCTGATGCAGAATGCCGACGGTATCGTGACCGATGACGGTGATAACAGCTTTCATGGCAAAAGCCTCCTTTGTTTATTACATATGCCTTTATTATATCACAGATGCGGGGAAAAAGCAAGGTTTTCCGGCAATTCGCAAAGAAACACGCCCCGATTGGCATTCGTCGGGGCGTGTGTATTTTACTGTAAATTATATGCTTTGTGCGGAAAGATGACCGATGCACCTGCGGATTTGGATGCCGATTCGGTTTTGCTGTCTGTCGTTGGAATACGCGGCAGAATGCCGCTCTTGTAATCCTCATTCAGTGCATCCATGATGATATAAATTGAGGAATCATAGGAATCCAGGAATTCTACATAGGGTGATTCGGTGTATTTCAGCAGAAAGCTCGGCAATGTGCCGCTTTCTTCATATGCGGGAAACACCTCGTCCTGCTCTTCCAGCACACGGTAATAATCCTGCTCGATCACAAGGAAATATCGGAGCAAATCACCGTTGCATACAATCATTGTGACCGTGAGGATCAGACTCAGCACTGCGGTAATGACGCCGGTGAGTGACATGCCTGTGCCGTCGTGCCTGTGGACCAGAGCGATTGTGCCGAAGACGATTGCCGTCGGTGCAGCCGCAAACTGAACACAGGTACAGCAAAAGATCATACTGACCAGTCCCAGCACCAGTGATGCAATCGCAAAGCCGTATTTTTTCGGGGGCTGCGGCGGGATGACCGGGTTTTCTACCGGCTCGTATTCCGTTTCATACTCCATGTTCTGCGCCTCCGGTTCAGACTTCTGATTCAGACGTCCAATCCCACTGCGGCAGCTCGGTCAGATCATACGGCGTGCGCTGATAGACGCAGTAGTTGAGCCAGTTTGCAAACAGGAGATTTGCTGTGCATCGCCATGTGAACAGCGGCTGCTGCGTCGGATCGTCATTGGGAAAATAGTTGCAGGGCAGTTCAATCGGCAGCCCCTTGTCCAGATCACGGAAATATTCCTGCGCCAGCGTATTGCGGTCATATTCGGAATGTCCTGTGATGAAATACTGTCTGCCGTTGCGGTTTGCGATGATATGCACGCCCGCTTCCTCAGAGCTGGACAGAATACGCAGATCCGGAATGCGCTCGATGTCCTCTCTGCGAACGCCCGTATGACGGGAATGCGGCGCAGAAAACACATCGTCAAAGCCGTGCAGGAGCATCGTGTGCCGGATTTCCAGCCGGTGCTGATAAACACCGAACATCTTTTTTTCCAGCAGATATTTGGAGATGCCGAAGTGATAATACAGTCCAGCCTGCGCACCCCAGCAGATGTGCAGCGTGCTGTAAACATGTGTTTTTGACCATTCCATCAACTCACAGATTTCGCTCCAATAGTCCACCTCTTCAAAGGGGAGCTGTTCAACCGGTGCGCCTGTGATGATCATTCCGTCAAAATACTTTCCGCGAATATCATTCAGCGTGGCATAAAATGCGTCCAGATGGCTCTGTGCCGTGTTCTTTGACACATGCGATTCCATGCGCAGCAGCGTGATATTGACTTGCAGCGCGGTATTGCTGAGCAGACGAAGCAGCTGTAATTCGGTTTCCAGCTTTTTCGGCATGATATTCAAAATCAGAATGTCGAGCGGTCGGATGTCCTGATGGGCTGCACGTTCACTGTCCATCACGAAAATATGCTCATGCAGAAGTGCCTGAAATGCAGGCAGATCCGGTGATATGCAAATTGGCAAGCGAAATGCTCCTTTCTCTGAACATGTGATGCACTGCCGTCGCCACCCGTTCGGGAAAGGGAAAGACCGCCGACTGCATCAGCGGTCTTTGTACACATTCTTAAACGGGATGAATTTGTTTTTCGGCATTGCCGTGAACGCCGTCCAGTCCGAATTTTTCGTCACGGCGTTTCTCAAAGAACTTGACTGCGACCTGTCCGAACTGTGCGTAGGAGAGAACATCCTCATCCTGCATCGTCCATTCTGCACACTCTTCGCGCAGCTTATCCAGCTCCGGTTCCAGCAGATCTGCCGGACGGCAGGTGATCGGTTCTGCATCTTTGAGGATCATCTTCTGGAATTCAGGGTCGATCGGCAGCGGAGTTTTGCCGTACTCGCCGCGCACCATTGCGCGGAATTCCTTTGTGACCATCTTGTAACGCTCGCCGCCGATGATATTGAACACAGCCTGTGTGCCGACAATCTGGGAGGTCGGCGTGACGAGCGGCGGGTAGCCCGCATCCTGACGGACACGCGGGACTTCTTCCAGCACTGCGGTGAGCTGATCTTCCTTGCCTGCCTGTTTGAGCTGGGAAAGCAGGTTCGAGAGCATGCCGCCCGGAACCTGATAGATCAGCGTTTTGGCGTCTGTGGCAAGCATCTTCGGGTCAAGCAGACCCTCTTTGATATACTTTTCGCGCAGATTCATGAAGAACGGACGCAGCGCGCAGATCTTTGCCAGATCAATGCCGGTGTCATATTCGGTACCCTGCAATGCCGCAACCATAGATTCTGTCGGTGCATGGGAGGTGCCGAGAGCCAGCGGACTCATCGCAGTATCAATGACATCGCAGCCTGCTTCAACCGCTTTCATCAGACACATCGAAGCGAGACCCGAGGTGTAGTGCGTGTGGAGCTGAATCGGCAGATCGACTGTGGCTTTCAGTGCCTTGACCAGTGATTCGGCGCGGTACGGCGTCAGCAGAGCCGCCATATCCTTGATGCAGATGGAATCTGCACCGGCATCTGCGATCTGCTTTGCATAGTTAACAAAGTATTCATCGGTGAAAATATCGCCGGTCGTGAAGCTCATTGCCACCTGAACATGCGCGCCGCCCTCTTTTTTCGCCGCATTGATTGCGGTTTGGAGATTGCGGATGTCGTTCAGCGCGTCAAAGATGCGGATGACATCAATGCCGTTTGCGATGGATTTCTGCACGAAATATTCCACCACATCATCGGCATAATGCCGGTAGCCGAGCATATTCTGACCGCGGAACAGCATTTGCAGCGGTGTGTTCGGCATGTTCTTTTTGAGGATCCGCAGACGCTCCCACGGGTCCTCTCCCAGAAAGCGCAGGCAGGAGTCAAATGTCGCTCCGCCCCAGCATTCGATGGAACGAAAGCCGATCTCATCCAGAGCCGGAAGAATTTCCAGCATATCATTTGTCGTCATGCGGGTGGCGAGCAGAGACTGGTGCGCATCCCGCAGGACGGTTTCTGTAATTCCGATTTTTGCCATATGATCACGCTTTCTCAGCCCAGAACGGCAAGTGCATCGCCGGGATTGACCGCGCTGCCCTTGGTGGTATTGACCGCCAGGATCGTTCCGTCTTCCGGTGCCACGATGTCATTTTCCATCTTCATGGCTTCCAGGATAAAGAGCGTCTGTCCTTTTGTGACAGTGTCACCGACTGCGCACTTGACATCAAGAATGGTGCCGGGCATCGGTGCGGAAACCGGAGTACCGTCTGCGGCTGCTGCGGGTGCGGGTGCCGGTGCAGCAGGAGCTGCCGGTGTGCTTGCTGCCGGTGCCGCTGCCGGAGCGGGTGCGGCTGCTGCGGGTGCCGGTGCTGAACCTGCGCCGAGTTCTTCTACAACAACATCATATTGCTTGCTGTTCACGGTGACGCGAAACTGTTTCGTACTCATATCAATAATCCTCCTGGCTGTTTGATCGCATTCTGAATGTACATCAGAACGGAATATTGCTGTGCTTTTTCGGCAGATTTGTAACGCGCTTGCCTTCCAGCAGATCGAGCGTGTCGATCACTGCCTGACGGGTATCTGCCGGTGCAATGACGCTGTCAATGACACCGAGCTGAGCGGCTTTTTCTGCCGATGCAAGTGTCTGCTTGTATTCCTTTGCAAGCTCTGCGCGCTTTGCATTGGCATCTGCTGCGCCTTTGAGCTTGTCATGCCACAGAAATTCCACGGCTGCCTCCGGACGAAGCGGTGCGATTGCCGCATCCGTCCATGCCAGCACATAGTCGCTGCCGGCACCTCTGCCCGCAATCGCGGAGAATGCTGCGCCGCAGCTTTCGCCGGCAATCAGTGCGACCTTGATTGTGGTTGCCTCTGCGTACGCGCCGCAGAGCTGGGTCATCGCACGGAGCGAGCCGTTTCTTACGGCATCGTTGTCCGCTGCGAATCCGACCGTATCGACAACCGTTACCACCGGAACGGAGAACGCGTCGCATGTACGGACAAAACGCGCCATTTTTGCGGCGTCATCCGCTGTCAGTGCGCCGTCTGTCTTAGCAGTCGAGATCAGACCGACTGTCATGCCGCGCACGGTTGCAAGTGCGGTTTCCGCGCTGTCGCCGTATGCTTCATAAAGCGGGAGCAGCGAGTTTGCGTCTGCGATGCCGCCGAGCAGATTCTCTTTTGTGCATGCTGCCTGCGGAACATCAAATTCTGTGATCGGTGCGCCGGCGAGGTTATTTGCCGGGAGCATCCGAAGAATTGCCTTTGCCTGTGCCATGACCGCGGCATCATCCTCTGCGACAGCAGCGACAACACCTGCTTTTGCTGCGGTTTCAGGCTTTGCGGCATCGGTGCCGAAGGGCGGGGTGAGATAAAGCTCCGCTTTTTCTGTTGCGAGGACAAAATCTGCCTCTGCTGCCAGCAGTGCTGCGCTGCCTGCACAGACACCTGCAATGACCGAGATCTGCGGCACGACGCCGGAGAGCCGCGCGGAGACGGCGATCAGCTTGCCGTATGCACTGAGCGAATCCGCCGTGCCGTCCACATATACGCCCTCAGAATCATAGATGCCGATGACCGGTGTGCCGGTTTTTGCAGCGAGATTATAAAGCCGCTTGATTTTTCCGGCAGTGCTGCTGCCTAAGACGCCGCCGTTGACATCGGGAGCCTGTGCGAATGCACAGACAGGCTGTCCCTCGACATAGCCGTGTGCGCAGATGACTGCTGCGGGAGCGTCTTTTTCCGTGCGCAGGGCATCCAGCTCGGTGAACGTGCCGTTGTCAAACAGAAGCGCGAGGCGTTCTTTTGCGATAGTTCCGTGATTTTCCATATGCTCTGTACGCATCCTTTCGTAGGAAGAATTGGAATCCATACTGTATTATTATAGCATATCCGAACGCAAATTGCAAGCCCTTTTCCTAAAAAATGAAAGGATCCGCATGTGTTTTTTTCAGCAGAATTTTCATGCAAAAAAACACCCGACTCCAAAAACGGAATCGGGTGTCGGATTGTACCGTATACTCAGCTCATTGTGACCTTGCCGAAATCGGAATAGGAGATTTTGCCGCTGATATAGCCGAGCAGCTTGTTGAGGTCGGTGGAATTGATTGTGCCGTCGTACTCAACATCCGCATTCAGTCTGCCCTGCGTGGACAGTGTTGCGGTGCCGCTGATGGACTTTGCAATCAGAATTGCGTCTGCGAGCTCTACGCGGTCTGCGTAGGTTGCACCCTCGGAGCAGTCTGCGTTGCCCCAGTCGCTGTCATCGGTATCGGGCGTCTGACCGCCTTCGGGATCGGTGTCGTCGATTGCCTCGCTGCCGGAATAGGTTGTTGCCGGCTCATCGACTGCCTTGAAATAGAAGTTGAGATAATCGACTGCGCCCTTGAAGCTGTTGTGCGCAAGGCTCTTGCCGACATAGGCGGCATCGGTCTCGCTGGCACTCATCACATTCTGCGCCGTCAGAGAAATGCTGCCCGATGCTGCCTGCGTGCCGTTGATCAGCAGCGTGCCGTTTCCGTCGATCAGACGGATCGTGATTTTGCTCCACGCGCCCTTGGTCAGCGGAACGGAGGCTGTCAGCTTCTGCACGGTCTTGCCGTCTGTGATGGTGAATTCCGCCACGCCGTTTGCATTGCTCGGTGTGAATGCCATATAAGCATTTTCGTCACCGAACCAGAAGAGATCCTGCTGTGCGGTGCCGCCCTTCCAGAGTGCCGCAAGGCTGATCTGGATATTGTTTGTGCGGAGCAGGGAGGCATCCACTTGCAGATAATCGTCTGCGCCGTCGAACGAGACCACACCGTTTGCGGAAGTGCGGCTGCTCTGCCACTCCGCACCGGTCTGATAGGCGTCGGTTGCTGCATATTTATCCTGCGCCCAGACATTGCGTTCGCTGCCGAATTCATAGCCTGCGATCAGACCGTCGGTGTACTGTTTGCCGGCGGTGTCCAGCCAGCCGTATGCCGTGCCGCCGCCGCTCAGTGTCTCGCCGTTTGCGTAGTCGCCTTCGAGAATCATCTGACCGGAATAATTGCCTGTACCGTAGACATAGGATGTGCCTTTGATCACGGCATTGTCTGTCACGGTGACATTTTCAATCAGGTATGCTTTTTGCAGGATTTTCGCATTGCCGGAGATGTTGCAGAGTGCCGTGACGACCGCACTGTCGCTGACAACCGCATTATCACTGATTGTCACTGAGCCGAATTTCCATCCGTTGTCATAAACCATGCCGCCGCCGTTGACGACTGCATGACCGCTGATTACGGCGTTATCTTTGATTGTTGCACTGCCTGCAACAATCGCGTAGTCCTCGATGCGGACATTGCCGGAGATGCTTGCCGAGTCGAGTACCATTGCGTTCGGACCGACATAGACGGAATCCGCGACTGTCGCGCCGTTTGCGACCCAGCCGCCGCCGTTGCTGTGTGCATGACCGCTGCCCTTGGAATACCCGCCGGACTGCTGCACTTCTGCGCCGCTCAGTTTGATTTCATAGGGGTACTTTCTGCGTGCTTGGCTGTTCTTATAAGAGGATTTATTGTCTTTGTCAAAGCAGTTGATCGGATAAATGTCCTTGGGTGTTCCGCAGACGGTCAGATATGCCTTCGCCGCGCCTGCTGTCGGGACAGACATGGTGTCTCCGTCGTCAAAGAGATCGGAATATGTCTCGTTGCCGCTTGCATCGACCGTGACAATACATGCGCGCCAGCCGGCATTGCTGTCATCCGACAGTCCCTTGAAGCTGACTGTAATCGTATCGCCTGTGATGTTCAGCGGTACGATATTGATGCCGGTCTGCATCGGAGCCTCTTCTTCCGGCACACGCAGCGTACCCTCTGCTGTCTCTTCCAGAACCGTGTAGAACAGATTCCAGTACCACGGAGAAGAGGAGAGCAGCTTGTTGAATTCCGACTGATATGCACTCTGATTGCCGAAATCAAACGTCGCCATGCGCTTTGCATAGTGACCGAGTACATCCTGTGCATCGACGCCGAAGAGACGGGTGATCGTATCCAGCGGATATTCATTCGTCTTGGCTTCGGAGATCATGCGCTTGACCGAATCCAGTCCGAGTGTGCCGAGATTGTCCGGATTGTAGGACATGTAGACGAGGAACGGCCAGACCTCATAGTAATTTCTGCCGTGCGGCAGCGTGAGGCTCAGGTTGCGCAGATACGGCTCAAAGCCGCAGGTCTGCGTGCTGCCGGGATAGTAGTCGCTGTAAAGATACATCTCGCGGAACCAGTTTGCGAGCGGCTCCCACCATGCGCCGGTGATGTCCTGATCGACCCATGCTTTCTGCTGCATCGTGACGACATGGCCGAATTCGTGCGCCACGGTGAGGTCATCCAGCATCGCGTTCGGGCTGATGATCTCAATGCCGTAGCCGTCCTCTGCGCTCATGAACGCCCAGCCGTCCGGATACTGGCTCAGACCTGTGTAGGTCAGGTAGACGCAGGTTTTATATTTCTGCGAACTTCTGCCGTAAATATCTATGTTCATGTTTTCCATGCCGAGATATTCGCCGTAGCAGTTCCACAGACGCTCATACGCTTCCAGATTCCGTTTCAGAAATGCGTCGTTGACCTGACCGGTCGTGTCGTTGTTGCCGTAGAAAATAACAAAATGTTCGGATTCTGCATAGTTTGCCGAGGTGCAGTAGCCCCATTTGTCGCGGATTAAATATGTGTCGTCCGCAGATGCCGTGAGCTGAATTGCCGGAAGCGACTGCATTGCAAGCAAGATTGCCGCTGCGCCGGATACAGCCCGATGGAATGTGTGTGCCATTTCTTGATTTCCCCCTGTTCTGATTTATGTTATCCGTACCTATTTATATGGGAAGGCCGGACTGTTTCCAATATAACATAACAAAAAAGCAAAAGTCAACAATATGACAGTGATTGAACACAATCCGACACAATATAGTCCGGAATGTATATATCAAAATGAATATTACATGCCACGAATGAAGATCTGAAAAATACACAAAAAACACTTGCAATGCGCAAGTTTTTGTGCTATAATAATTATGTGTAGATAAATACACATTGATCCATTGCGATCGGAGGTGACATGAAAAGTGGCAAATGCAGTAAAAATCATCGGCGTTTGTCTTTCGGAGATTCATCAGGAGGATCGTCTGCACTTTATCGAAGCACTGAACCGCCATGCCTGTAAGGACGGCTATCGGCTGATTGTGTTCAATTCCTGTTCGGATCTGTTTGTGCCCGCCGACGCGGAGAATATCGGTGAGATTTCGGTTTTCAAGCTGATTCCTTACCAAAAGCTCTCTGCAATGATCATGTTCCCGTATTTCCTTTCAGATAATCCGGTTGTTTATCAGGTCATTGATCAGTGCCGCAGACATAAAATTCCGGTCATTACGATCGACAAGGTTGTCGCCGGCTGTACCTCCTTTGCGTTTGCGTATGCAGATGTGTTTGAACGTCTGTGCAGACATGTCATTGAACACCATCATGCAAAAGACCTGCTGATGATGGCAGGCTCGCAGGATAATCTGTTTTCTGATGACCGCATGATGGGATTCCGACGTGCACTGGAAATCAACCATATCCCGTTTCGTGAGGATATGATCGGCTTCGGCGGCTTCTGGGAGGAACCCACTCACGATACCATGGTGCGATGGTTTGAGAAAGAGCAGCGTCCGATTCCGGATGCGATTATCTGCGCAAACGATACGATGGCAATTACTGTCAGCATCTACTTGCAGAAACGCGGAATCCGTGTGCCGGAAGAGTGTATTGTGACCGGTTTTGACGGCATTGCGCAGTCGAATTATCATATCCCGCATCTGACGACATGCAGACCCGATTATGACAAGATGGGTGCGCAGCTTGTGGACGCAGTCAACAAGCTTGTCCGCGGCAAGGTATATCCCGCATCCAATATTGTCGATTTTGAAGTGTTCAAATCGCAGTCCTGCGGCTGTCAGCCTGTGACGGCTGAGAACATCAATGATGCTGTGCAGGACATCTATGCCCACTTGCTGCACTCCAAGGAACGGCAGGAGCTGATGTGCAGATTGCAGTCCTATGTTGCCAATATCTCCGGCGTAGACGAGCTGTCCGGCGTGATGACGGATAAATTTGTATTCCACACGGCAGCATTCGCGCTCAACAATGATTTTTATGATCCTGAGCGTGCGCGGGAACGCGCCAAGAACGGTGTGCCGTTTACGGAAGAGCTGGATGTGCTGTTCCACCGGTATTTCTGGTGGCAGGGCGACCGGCAGACGCTGCCGCTCGGAGAATTGGTGCCGAAATGGGATATGCTTCTCGAACGTGAGGATCCGGTGCTGGTCTGTGCCATGCACTTTCTGGATTTCCCGATGGGATACTGTGTGTTCCAGCCGAAGATCACCATTGACGACTATGAGAAGGTCCATACGTTCATGAATGCGATTGACGCTGCGCTCGGTACACTGCACAGCCGCACGCAGATCCGTGCGATCAACTCCAAATTGCAGGCTGTCAATGCAGAGCTGGACCGTCTTTATGCGCATGACCATATGACAGGTCTCTTCAACAGACACGGATTTTACCGTGAGTTCCATACCCAGCAGATGGAGAATACCGGCTTGAAAGTCAGTGTGGTCTTCATCTCTGCCGATCTGGACGGTCTGAAAACCATCAATGATACCTACGGACATCTGGAAGGGGACAACGCGATTATAGCGGTCGCCCATGCGCTGCAAAAGAGTGCCGTGCAGAATGAGATCTGCGCTCGCTTCGGCGGTGATGAATTTGCCGTTGCTGCGCTGATCCGGCAGGGCGATGAAGATGCGTATTTCAAGGCATATAACAAACGGTTTCAGGACTATCTGGCATCTTACAACAAGGTGTCGGAAAATCCGTACAGCGTCGAGGCGAGCATCGGCTACTATGCCGAGCCGCTGCGAGAGGATTTTGACCTTGATGTGCTGATCAAAAATGCCGATGATATGATGTATTCCGATAAGCACAAGCGCAAGGCAGAACGCAAATAACAAAAACGAATCCCCGCACAGGAGCGTGCGGGGATTTTTCTTCTTCTTCGGATTATTTTGCCTTCGTTGCGACCTCGGTGATCAGCTTGCTGAACACCTCGTCGAGCGGCAGGCAGCCAAGCTCACCCTCCTTGCGGGAGCGGACTGTGACGCCGTTTGCAGCGACTTCGTTGTCACCGATGATGAGCATATACGGAATGCGCTCAATGCGGGAATTCTTGATCTTTGTGCCGATGTTTTCATCCTTGGCATCGACCGTGACGCGCATGCCTGCTTCGGTGAGCTTGTCAGCGAATGCCTGCGCATATGCAGCATGTTCTTCCCCGATGGGCAGCAGACGCACCTGTTCCGGAGCCAGCCAGAGCGGCAGCACGCCGGAATATTTTTCGAGCATGTACGCCAGCGTGCGCTCATAGCAGCCGAGCGATGTTCTGTGGATGATGTACGGCAGCTTCTTCTGACCGTCCTTGTCAATATAATACATGCCGAACCGTTCAGCTTGCAGCATGTCGATTTGGAGTGTGACGAGCGTATCTTCTTTACCGAAGACATTTTTATACTGAATATCGAGCTTCGGACCGTAGAAAGCTGCCTCATCAATGCCGATGCTGTATTTTACGCCGAGATGATCCAGAATCCTGCCCATCGTATCCTGTGCGACATTCCACTGCTCTGCCGTACCCTCATATTTGTTCTTCGGGTTGGCAGGATCCCACTGCGAGAAGCGGAACGTGCAGTCTTCGAGCAGACCGACCGTGTCAAGCATGTATTTTGCAAGTTCCAGACAGAACTTGAATTCCTCTTCAAGCTGATCGGGACGGAGAACGAAATGACCCTCTGAAATCGTGAACTGACGCACGCGGATCAGACCGTGCATTTCGCCGCTGTCCTCATTGCGGAACAGTGTGGAGGTTTCGGTCAGGCGCATCGGCAGCTCCTTGTAGGAACGCTGCTTGTTGAGGTAAACCTGATACTGGAACGGGCAGGTCATCGGGCGGAGCGCGAAGCACTCTTTTTCTTCATCATACGGATCGCCCAGAATAAACATGCCGTCGAGATAGTGATCCCAGTGACCGGAAATCTTGTAGAGGTCACGCTTTGCAAAGAGCGGCGTTTTGGTGAGCAGACAGCCCTTTGCCTGCTCCACGTCCTCCACCCAGCGTTGGAGCAGCTGGATGACGCGTGCGCCCTTCGGCAGCATGATCGGGAGTCCCTGTCCGATGTAATCGACAGTGGTGAAATAGCCGAGTTCTCTGCCGATTTTGTTGTGATCGCGCTTTTTTGCCTCTTCCAGCATGTCCAGATGTGCTTTCAGCTGATCCTTGTTCGGGAAGGCAACGCCGTATACGCGTTTCAGCATCTTGTTGTTCTGATCGCCGCGCCAGTATGCGCCGGTGCAGGACGTCAGCTTATATGCCTTGACCAGACCCGTTGAGAACAGATGCGGACCGGTGCAGAGATCGGTGTATTCTCCCTGCTTATAGAAGCTGATGACTTCATCTTCCGGCAGCTCGCGGATCAGCTCGACCTTATAGGTTTCGCCGCGCTCCTCCATCAGTGCGATGGCTTCCTCTCTGGGCAGCGTGAAGCGTTCGATGCGCAGATTTTCTTTGACAATCTTTTTCATCTCTGCTTCCAGTGCTTTCAGCGTATCCGCAGTGAACGGCTCCTCGGAATCGAAATCGTAGTAGAAGCCTCTGTCGATTGCCGGACCGATCGTGAGCTTTACATCCGGATACAGACGCTTCACAGCCTGTGCCAAAATATGTGCTGCGGTGTGGTTGAAGATATGTCTGCCCTCTTCATCGTCGAAGGTGAGCAGTTTGACTTCTGCATCGGCAGTCAGCGGCGCGGTCAGGTCGGCAGGCTGACCGTTCACAAGTGCAGCAATGGTCTCACGGGTGAGAACGCCTGCTTCTTTTGCTGCCTCATAGACAGTCATTGTGTTTGCTGCTTCATAGCAAACATCTGCAAATTGGATTTTCATAAGAACGTACCTCCTTTTCATTCGGTGTTCGGCGGCGATAAAAAAACCGCACACCGAACAGCTTGCGGACTGTTCGGGGTACGGGTCTGCTCCAATATCTGGACGGCAAACGCGCACGGTTCCACCCGAGCGTTTTACTCTTCTCATTGTCTGAACACGGAAGCGGTGGTACCTGCACAGGGTTCCGGCGAATGCCTTTCAGCGCAGCAGCATTCTCTCTGAGAGCCGGATGACCGGTGAGACATATCCGCTGTCCTTTGATGTGAACAGCCTTTGATTACCTCTATTATACGACGCAGACATGCAAAAAGTCAAGCGAAAAAACGCTGCCATCCGGTTTTTCGGCAGTTTGCACAATAGCGCGCACTTGCAATTCCTGCCGATTTATGGTATACTAATTATAACTGTACAGAAACGGAGGAACATCTCTTGGCAAATCAGAAAATTCGAAATTTCTGCATCATTGCACACATTGACCACGGAAAATCCACGCTTGCCGACCGCATTCTCGAAAAGACCTGTGCCGTTGCAAGCCGTGATATGGAGGAGCAGCTCCTCGACAATATGGATATTGAGCGCGAGCGCGGCATTACGATCAAGGCGCGTGCGGTCGCACTGGATTATACTGCAAAAGACGGCGAAACATACCGCTTTCATCTGATTGACACGCCCGGTCATGTGGACTTTAATTACGAAGTGAGCCGGTCGCTGGCAGCCTGCGAAGGCGCACTGCTGATCGTGGATGCTTCGCAGGGTATTGAAGCACAGACGCTTGCCAACACCTATCTTGCAGTGGATGCTGACCTCGAACTGGTGCCTGTCATCAATAAGATTGACCTGCCCTCTGCCGAGCCTGAGCGCGTTGCACAGGAGGTGGAGGATATTATCGGTATTCCCTGTCTCGATGCGCCGCGCGTCTCTGCAAAAATGGGGACGAATATCGAAGAGGTGCTGGAACGCATTGTCACCGACATTCCCGCGCCGCAGGGCGATGAAAACGCGCCCTTGCAGGCACTGATCTTTGACAGCTTCTATGATTCCTACAAGGGCGTTATCATCTATGTGCGCGTGAAAGAGGGGACTGTCAGGGTCGGAGACCGCATCCGCCTGATGGCGACCGGCGCGGAATTCACGGTTGTCGAGGCAGGCGTCATGAGTGCGACGGAGCATATCAACAGCGGGAAGCTGGAAGCCGGCGAGGTCGGCTATCTCACTGCCTCCATCAAGAGCATCGGGGATACGCGTGTCGGAGATACGGTTACGCTTGCGGAAACACCCTGTGCCGAACCGCTGCCGGGCTATCGCAAAGTCAGCCCGATGGTGTTCTCCGGTATCTATCCGGCAGACGGCGCACACTATAACGATCTGCGCGATGCACTGGAAAAATTGCAGCTCAACGATGCTGCACTGACATTTGAGCCGGAGACATCGGTTGCACTGGGCTTCGGATTCCGCTGCGGCTTTCTCGGATTGCTCCATATGGAGATCATTCAGGAGCGTCTGGAACGCGAATATGATCTGGATCTGGTGACAACGGCTCCGTCTGTCATCTACCGCGTAACGCTGACAAACGGGGAAGTCATGATGATTGACAACCCGTCGAATTATCCGAATCCTGCGAATATCGCAGATGCCGAAGAGCCGATTGTCAAGGCAAATATTCTCGCGCCGAAGGAATATGTCGGCGGCATCATGGATCTGTGTCAGGAACGGCGCGGCATCTTCAAGGATATGCAGTATCTGGATGATGTGCGTGTAGAACTGCATTACACACTGCCGCTGAATGAGATTATCTACGATTTCTTCGATGCACTCAAATCCCGCACACGCGGGTATGCTTCGCTGGACTATGAGCTGGACGGCTACGCGTCCTCAAAGCTGGTAAAGCTGGACTTCATGCTCAACGGGGACATCGTGGACGCGCTGTCGTTCATCGTACATACGGATAAGGCATATCCCAGAGCGCGAAAAATCGCGGAGAAACTGAAAGAAAATATTCCGCGTCAGCTCTTTGAGGTGCCGATCCAGGCGGCAATCGGCGGAAAGATCATCGCACGCGAAACGGTGAAGGCACTGCGCAAGGACGTGCTTGCAAAGTGCTACGGCGGCGACATTACCCGAAAGAAGAAGCTGCTCGAAAAGCAGAAAGAGGGTAAGAAACGCATGCGGCAGCTCGGTACCGTCGAGGTGCCGTCGGATGCGTTCATGGCAGTGCTGAAATTTGACGAGTGATCCGACGCATTCTGTTTGCATGCAGAGAAACATACGCACATATATTTGGAGGACGGTTTATGAAACACACCTGCCCGAACTGCGGGGAGAAATCGTTTACACCGCTGCAAAAAGCAATGTGCGGCGGCATGAGCAGCAGCGGAAAGCCCTGCCTGAAATGCGGGATCCGCTGTGTCAACGGCATTCCGTCGCTTGTAGTCAATTCTGTTCTGCGCCTGATTGCGGCGGTTATGATCTTTTATACCTATTTTACTTATACCGAGCTGTCAGAGGTGCTTTATTTCGGCGTAATTCCGCTGCTGTTTGCGTTTTTGCTGGGGTTCCTTTTTGACATGTTCTTCGGGAAGATGGTCGTCGCAATCAAGAAGGCGTAATCACGCATGGCTGTCGGAATTTATATCCATGTACCGTTCTGCGCGAAAAAATGTCCGTACTGCGATTTCTATTCCCTGCCGTACCGAAAATCCAAAGCGGAATCCTATGTCGATGCGGTCTGTCGGAATATTCAGGCACAGCTTCCTGTGCAGACACCTGTGGACACTGTTTATTTTGGCGGCGGAACACCGTCTTTGCTGCCGCCGGACGCGATTTGGCGCATGATGCAGGCGGTTGCTGCGCAGGGCATCCTCTCGGCAGATGCGGAATGCACGCTCGAAGCAAATCCTTTGACTGTGACATCGGAGCGGCTCACAGCATGGCGTGCTGCGGGCATCAACCGCCTTTCGATCGGCGTGCAGTCCTTTCAGCCGCAGGTGCTGCAAATCCTCGGCAGGACACATTCTGCCGATCAGGCAAGGGCTGCCGTTGAGCGCGCGCAGGATGCCGGTTTTGAAAATATTTCCGTGGATCTGATGCTGGGGCTTGTGCAGCAGGATGCTGCCATGCTGCATGAAGATCTGGAAACGGCAGTCTCGCTCTCGGTGCAGCATATTTCTGCGTATCTTCTGAAAATCGAGGCGCATACGCCTTTTGCGGAGCAGCCGCCGCAGCTTGCCGATGAGGACGAAACAGCGGAACGGTATTTGCAGATGCACAGTGAATTGACGGCACACGGCTTTCTGCACTATGAAATATCAAATTTTGCTCAGGCGGGATATGAGAGCCGGCACAACTGCAAATACTGGCGTTGTCAGCCGTATATCGGCATCGGACCGGGCGCGCATTCCTTCTGCGGGACAGAGCGCAGGGCTGTGCCGCGCGATCTGGATGCGTTCTGTGAACAAGAAACGCAGCCCTTTGTGACGACCGACCTGCAAGCGGGCGGAGAGGGAGAACGCATTTTGCTGGGACTTCGGCTTGCAGAGGGGATTTTGCTTTCTTCCCTGCCGGAGAGCGGCAGTCGTCTGCTGCAAAACGCAAGGGGACTGATGCCGCAGTATGTGCGGCAGGACGGTGACCGTTTGTATATGACGCCGGAAGGGTGGCTGGTTTCCAATGCGGTGCTGGTCAGACTTCTGGACGGGATCGAACACTGAAAAAGGGGCTGATTGTTTGGGACATATGTTGTATGCAGAGCTGAATCTGTTGTGCATTTTGATTCTGATGCTGCTTGCGGCAAAGCTCCGCTACGCGGATAAGTCTATTGAACGCTTCTTTCTGGTGACCCTGATGATCGGACAGAGCGGGATGTTTTTCTTTGATACAATCTGGGTTCTGACTGATTCCGTCAGAGATGTTCCTCCGGCACTCAATTACGGGCTGAATATCTGTTATTTTGCGTGTATGTCACTTTGTCCGTATCTCACACTGCGGTATATCCGTCTGGCACTGACGGGGGATGTATTTCAGCGAAAAGAGAAGATTTTGCTCTGTCTGCCAGTGACACTTGTTACTCTGCTTGCATTTCTTTCGGTCTGGACAGGATGGGCGTTTTTGGTATCGGAACAGAATGTCTTTCAGCACGGACCGCTTTATGCCCTGATTTATATGCCGCCTCTGATTTATATGCTCGTGAATGCGGTGTGCGCACTGGTTTACGGCGCGCGCGGCAAACGCAGCGATATTTGGAAACGGGCGGTGTATTTTGCCATTATTATTGTGATGCCGGTGATTGCTGCGCTGGTGGATTTCTTCGTACCCGATGTCAATCTGGTCTGCGCGGTGATTACGATTTCCATGGTCTCGGTGATCTTTGACTACCAGCAGAGCAAGATCACAAAGGATACGCTGACGCAGCTCAGCAACCGCTATGATCTGATGCTGTATCTGGAAGATCAGCTCGAAGTGCTGCCGGATCGGGCGGGGAATGAAGGCGGTTTGTATGTGATGTTTGCCGATGTCGATTATTTCAAGCGCATCAATGATACATACGGGCATCTGGAAGGGGATCACGCGCTCTGCCATGTTGCGGATGCGCTGCGGCATGTCTGTATTTTGTGCGGCGCATTTCCGGCACGCATCAGCGGCGATGAGTTTGTCGCGGTGTTTTCTGCATCCGATGACGTTGCGGCAGATTGCTTCCGGCAGGAGGTCAAGGACGCTGTTTCCAGGGTCAGCGAGACACTGCCGTATACATTGGCTCTCAGTGCCGGTCTGACACGCTGCACACCCGAAGATAAATCGGATATTCCCGCGCTGCTCAACCGTGCCGATGCCGCGCTCTATGAAGAGAAGCATTCACGCCCCGTGGATTCGGACGCCGCCCAAAGAAGATAATGCAAAAGGGAGAGGATGCGTTTTGCATACTCTCCCTTTGACCGTATTTTGTCCGGAATACTTGCAATTTGATGCAGAATATGGTATACTGATTTCAGTGTACGGTATCTGAGATTTGTGCTGCGGGCTTTGGTTTGCTGCGGCGCATCAGCCGGAAAAGCAGCAGCACCAGCCCGATGGCTGTTGCACCGTCGCAGAGCGTGCCGCCGAAAGAGAGCAGCGGCTTTGCAGTTTTGAAGTCCACAACGCGTGTATCCGTGTCATCCGGATCATAATACATGGTCAGTGTTTCACCCTCGGCAAGCCCGCGGTTGATTGTGGAAGCGGCGGTTGTTCCAAGCCTGCTCTGTGCGGGTCTGTGCGGGTCATCTCCGTGCGGCGTGCCGCCTTGCGGATTTCCTTCCGGCGGATCACCCTCTGGCGGTGTGCCGTTCGGCGGATTATTCCCGGAATTGTTTTCGTCTATCGGTTCCAGCACGGCAATGACAATCTGTTCGCTGCGTGCAGACGGCTGCAAATCTGTGATGATCACGGTGACCGCAGTGTAATGATCCTGCGCATAGCGGAGTGTGTGCTGTTCGGAAACGCCGATCAACAGGATCAGCAGTCCGAACAAAAATGCCAGAATCAGCAGCAGGATACCGATGCCGTGAATGACCCGTGCAATTCTTTTCGCAATGCGATATTCCCTTTTTTTCATTTCTTTTTCCTTTTTTATGGATGCTGCGGCGTTTTTATCATGCCGCTTGCTCCATTATACCATATTTTTTTGAAATACGCAAGTGCAAAAAACAATACAGAACAGAAAGGAGTGCTCACAATCGTGAGCCGGAAAATGCTATGTTTGCAAAACCGCTGATTGACTATGCCGTTGCACAGAACCTGATTGTACAGGAGGATGCCTGCTATCTGGAAAACCAGATGCTGGATCTTTTTCACGCAGATGCAGCCGAGGAGCTGCCTGTACCGGAGCTGCCGGAGTATCCGACGCTCGGCAAGCTGCTGGACGCCTACACGGAGATTGCGGTATCCCGCGGACTGCTGCCTGATGACGGCATTACGCAGCGGGATATGTTCGCAGCGCGGCTGATGGGTTTTTTTACGCCGCTGCCGTCGGCGGTCAATCTGGAATTTTCCATCCGCGGAATGCAGTCTGCAAAGCAATCGACCGATTGGTTTTATCATCTCTGCCTTGCCAACGGCTATATTCAGAAAGAGCGGATCGCAAAGAATGTCTGCTGGGAGACCGAGACGGAATTCGGCACACTCGACATGACGATCAATCTCTCGAAGCCGGAAAAGGATCCGAAAGCGATCGCAGCGGCGGCGAAGGCAAAATCTGTTGCCTATCCGAAATGTCAGCTTTGCCGCGAGAACGAGGGCTATGCAGGCAGAGCCGATCATCCTGCACGGCAGAATCTGCGTGTTGTGCCGCTGCGCTTGCAGGGGGAGCCGTGGTTCTTCCAGTATTCGCCGTATGCCTATTACAATGAGCACTGCATTGTGCTGGATGCGCGGCATATTCCGATGAAGATTGACCGTGAATGCTTTGCACAGCTGCTGGATTTTGTTTCTCAGTTCCCGCATTATTTCATCGGCTCGAATGCCGATCTGCCGGTTGTCGGCGGCTCTATTCTCAGTCATGCGCATTTTCAGGGCGGCAGAGATACCTTTGCAATGGCAGAAGCGGAGGTCATGCAGCCGGTCACATTCAAAGGCTATGACGACATCGAATGCGGCATTGTCAAATGGGCAATGTCTGTGCTGCGGCTTCGCGGCGAGGACAGGGAACGCATCACAGAGCTTGCAGAAAAGGTTCTGACTGCATGGCGCGGCTATTCCGATGAAGCGCGGCACATTATCGCATATACCGGTGACACGCCGCATCACACGATTACGCCGATTGCGCGTTTCCGCGACGGAAAATATGAGCTTGATCTTGTCCTGCGCGACAATCATACAACAGAGGAGCATCCGCTCGGGCTCTATCATCCGCATGCCGAGCTGCATCACATCAAGAAAGAGAATATCGGTCTGATCGAGGTCATGGGACGCGCCATTCTGCCCGCCCGCCTGAAAACGGAGCTGGAAGCCGTGCGGCAGTGGATTGTTGCAGGTCTGCCGGAAACGGATGACGAGGCAATCGTGAAGCACGAACTTTGGGTGCGTAAATTCATCGGCAATTATCCTGCTGATTCCGACTGGGAAGCGGTGCTGAAAGACGAGACCGGCAAGGTGTTTATGGAGGTTCTGATGCAGTGCGCGGTCTATCCGCAGACGGAGGACGGTGTTGCGGGATTTATGCAGTTTATTTCTTCGGTTTCCGCAGATTAAAGAAAAGCGAAAGATGAAAAAGGGGGCTTTTGTCATGAAGAAAAGGTATGGAACGGAGGCAGCGGTTTGTTTTGCAGTTTGTATGTCTGCTGTGCAGTTTCCGGTTTCCGCATCGGCTGCCGAAGCAGCGGTATATGTGCCGCTGAACCGTGACGGTGCGGTGTATTCCGATCAGCAGGGGACGGCGTATGCCTCCTGCAACGACAAATATTATGACGCATGGATGGGCAGCGCAGGCAGCTATCTTGCCTACGATCTTTCAGAAGCCGCAGCCGGTGGTCAGATTGAACTGGTCTGGTATTCCGGCGCGTGGGGCAACTATGATTATACGGTTCTTCCCGAATCGCCGTATGCATCTCTTGCGGCATATACGATTGAAATAAACAAAAATCCGGGCGGCAGCTATCCGGAATACGGCTGGGAGCTTGCTGCTGCGGTCACCGGCTGCACGACACATTCCGGCGAGCATGTCATTGATTTTGAGGGCTATAACTGGGTACGGCTCACAGTCGATGAAACCCAGAACGGCACACAGGTCGGGCTGAATGTGGATATTCACGCACTGAATGACGGCGTGGTGGACAGCTGGATGTTTTACGGCGACAGCATCACTGCCTGCGGGATGACGACCTTCGGCACGGGAAACGGCAATTTTGCCGATTTGCTGCATGCAATCGACAGCCGGTTTTATCCCGCGCAGCAAAACGGCGGCATCGGCGGTATTATGAGTACACACGGCAGAGCGAACATCGACCGCTGGCTCTCGCAGTTTGCCGGAAAATATGTCAGCCTCGCCTACGGCACGAACGACTGCTGGGGAAATCAGACCGGTGCGGAGAAATATTACGAAAATACGGTATATATGATTGAAGCGGCGCAGAAAGCCGGCAAGACGGTTGTGCTGCCGAAGATTCCGTATTCTCTGGAAACCGGAGTAGCAAGCTATGTTGAGGATTACAATGCGATGATCGACCGGATTTATGCCGAGAACAGTGCCGTTATTGAAGGGCCCGATTTCTACGCATTTTTCAAGGAGCATCCGGAATATCTCAGCGGGGACGGCGTGCATCCGAACGAGGACGGCTACGGCGCGATGCGGCAGCTCTGGGCGGAAACCATGTATGAGGCGATCTACAAAAACCGTACGGCGGAGAGCTCCTCGCTTGCAGGCGATGTCAACGGAGACGGCAGCGTGTCGCTGGCGGATGCCGTTGCGCTGGCAAACTATCTGACAGCGCAGAGCAGCACGCTTCCTGTGTGGAAAAACGGCGATATGAACGGCGACGGAAAACTGAATGCTGTCGATCTGACGCTGCTGAAACAATCTTTGCTCGGTGATACGGATGCACGCATTGCCGCATGGCTTGCAAAAGGCGATTATCAGATCACTGTTGATTACAGTGCGTGGTCCGGAGAAGAGATCGACTGGTCTTTTGTGGCATCAGATCGCACACTTTCCTATCATGTCGATACCGAAAACCGGATGATCACAGCCTATTATCCAAAGTCTGATCCTCGTACAGCCGGCGGCAGCGGAGAAAATACGGTTACAGTGACTATAACGAACCGTGCAAACGGTTTGAAGATGATGGAGACGTTGTTGACCTTTTATCCGTACATTTGCGATGATTCCGGTAAGCTGATTCTGCTTTCAGATCGTATGCTTTTGGCGTTGACTGAAAACAGTTCGATCAAATTCATTTCGTGATAAGCGGAGGATCATACATGAAGCGATTGAAGATTGCAGCAGTTTGTGCGGCATCGCTGCTTTTGACTGCATGTGCCGACGAGTCATCTGTGCCGCAGGAGATGCAGTATATCAAGACAAGTGTGACCTATACCACGCTCTGTGATATGTACAACAATCCGGACAATTATCTCGGCGGCATCTATCATATTGTCGGAACGCTCTATCCTTCCACGGATGACGACGGAAACAAATTCTATTCTGTGTATGCATCGGTGCCGGGCGATGCCGATGAGGGCATCGGTCTGGAACTGGATTGGGATGATTTCAGCGGCATCGGGGACTATGATACAATCACAGTCGAGGGAACGCTGGATTCGGAAAAAGGAACAGTAAACGGTGCAGCGGTTGAGTATCTGATTCTGCGCTGCACGATGGTTGAAAAAAGAGAAACATGAAAGGAAATCGCATGAATCTGAAACATTTTTCGGCATTCTGCCTGTCCGGTGTGATGCTGCTGAGCTTCTGCGGATGCAATGACAGCAGCAGTCTTGTCGATTCCGGCACGGAGCGCATCGCACAGACTGTCGATGCCATGCAGTTTACCGCAGACGGCGTCATTCAGACGGATCAGCGGTTTCTTGCCGATTATTCCCAGCTTGCCCTTTCTGCGCCGGAGGGGGCGGTCATTCGCTATACGCTGGACGGCAGTGTGCCGACAGAAAGCTCGGAACAGTATACCGAGCCGATCGTGCTGGAACAGTATGTCGGGGATTTTCCGAACTGCGCAGTGCTTCGCGCAAAAGCGTTTTTTGCGGATGGCACGGAGTCAGACACGGTGACGCAGACATTCTGGACTGCATTCGACATCAATGCACGGTTCCACAATCTTGTAATCTCGGTCGTCGGTGATCCGGCGGAGATTACGGAAGGACCTGACGGCATCTTTTACGGCGAAAACGCAAAAAAACACGGCAGAGATTATGAGCGCGGAATCTCCGTGGAATTTGTCTCGGCAAATGGTGAGCTGCTGCTCGAACAGGACTGCGGCATGCGTGCGTTCGGAGCGGCATCGCGCATGGCATCGCTGAAATCCATGAAGCTCTTTGCGCGGAAATCCTATGATCCGGAACACGGCAAATTCGCCTATGACGGCTTTGGAACGGTCGGCGCAGACGGCGAGGTGATTTCCAAGTACGACAAGCTCGTGCTGCGCAATGCCGGCAACGATTTCCAGTTTGCCTTTATCCGCGATGAGCTTTGTCAGGTGCTTGCAAAGGAAGCCGGATACAGCGATTATGAGGCGGTAAAGCCTGCGGTCATCTATCTCAACGGCAGCTACTACGGGCTTTACTGGGTTCATGAGGCGTACTGCGATGATCTGCTTAAAGACAAGTACGGCGGCGGTGACGGCAAGTATGTGATTCTGGAAGGCAAGGAGCAGGAGAAAAATGTGCCGGAGGATGACGATGAGACCGCAGAAGCAGCAGAGGCGTTCAATACGCGGTATGAAGAGCTGATTTCGATGGATCTGACCGATGACGATGCCTATGCAGAAGTCTGCGCATTCCTTGACGTGGAAAACTATCTGGAATATTTTGCGTTCAATATTTACATCAACAACAACGACTGGCCGCAGAACAATCAGAAATGTTACCGGTATTATGCGGCGGACGGAGAGGCATACAGCACCGATTCCGACAGCCGCACAGACGGCAGATGGCGGTTCTACTATCACGATATGGATTACTCCACCGGTCTGTACGGTCAGGATGAGACGATGGCAAATTACAACAATCTCGCCAAGATTCTGGATCCTTCCAGCGACCGCTATGCACCGCTTTTTGCAAAACTGACAGAGCGCGAAGACTGCCGCGCATATTTTATCAGCGAGATGAACCGCCTGATGAACGGCGTTCTTTCTGCGGACAGTCTGGGCGAAACGCTGGATACCATGATCTCGGAACGCTACATGGAGATGCTGCGGTATTTTGATTATCTGGAAGAGCTGAAAAAAACCGATGATTCCATCTGGATCTGGTACAATGAGTATCAGAACCGCGTGAACAATATCCGCAATTTTGCCAACGAACGCGCATCGTACATGCAGGACTATCTGGATGCTGCATTCCCGTCAGCAGCGGACACAGCCGATTCCGGGGAAGATCCATCCGAATAAGCGGAACTCGCTGCATTCCTGTGCCGGAGTGCAGCGAGTTTGCTCGTTTCTTGCCCGTATCTGCGGCTTCCGGCAATTTCCAGTGCGAAATTTTGACAAATCGGCAAAAATATGCTATAATAAAAATGTTATCCGAAATTTCCGAAAGGGGTGCATTTGACATGCATGAACCGTATTATCTGACAACTGCGATTGCGTATACATCGCGCAAGCCGCATATCGGCAACAGCTATGAGATTGTGATGACGGACGCGCTTGCCCGTTTTCGCAGAATGCAGGGCTATGATGTTTACTTTCTGACCGGTACCGATGAGCACGGACAGAAGATTGAGGAGATTGCAAAGGATGCCGGCATCTCTCCGCAGGAGCATGTGGACAAAATCGCGGGTGAGATCCGAGCGATCTGCGATCTGCTGAACACCTCCTACAATCAGTTTATCCGTACCACCGACCCCGAACATACCCGCCGTGTACAGGATATTTTCCAGAAGCTGTACGATCAGGGCGATATTTATAAGGGAGAATATGTCGGCAAATACTGTACGCCCTGCGAGAGCTTCTGGACGGAATCGCAGCTTGTTGACGGCAAATGCCCCGACTGCGGCAGAGCGGTCCGTGATGCGAAGGAAGAGGCGTATTTTCTGAAACTTTCCAAATATCAGGACTGGATCGAGGAATATATTGAGTCGCATCCGGACTTTATCTATCCGGAAGCGCGCAAAAAAGAGATGCTGAACAACTTTATCAAGAAAGGCTTACAGGATCTCTGCGTCTCCCGCACTACGGTCAAGTGGGGCATTCCGGTTCCGTTTGATGACAAGCACATTATCTATATCTGGATTGACGCGCTCTCGAACTATATCACGGCACTCGGCTATGAGGCAGACGGCAATCACGGTGAACTGTACAAGAAATACTGGTCGGCAGATGTGCATATCATCGGAAAGGATATTGTCCGCTTCCACAGTATTTACTGGGTCATCATGCTCCACGCACTCGGAGAGCCGATTCCGAAGCGTGTGTTCGGCCACCCGTGGATGCTCTTCGGTAATGATAAGATGAGCAAGTCCAAAGGAAATGTCATTTACGCAGATGAGCTTGTGGAGAAATTCGGCGTAGATGCCGTGCGCTACTACCTGCTCTCTGAGATGCCTTTTGCACAGGACGGATCCATCACCTATGAGAATATGATTGAGCGGTTTAATTCCGATCTTGCCAATACACTGGGCAATCTGGTGAACCGCACCGTTGCGATGGTCGGAAAGTATTTCGGCGGGATTGTTCCGGATGCAGAGCTGATTGCGGCGGCACAAGATGAGGCGTTTGATGCCGATCTGAAAGCGACGGCAGAAAGCACTGCTGCAAAGGTTTTAGAGCTGCTGGACGCATTCCGCGTGAGTGATGCGGTCGCGGCAGTGATTGCACTTGCCAGCCGTCTGAACAAGTATATCGACGAAACCGCACCGTGGGTGCTGGCAAAGGATCCCGCACAGAAAGCGCGTCTTGCAAAGGTGCTGTACCATCTGCTTTCCGGTATCCGGATTCTTGGCGGGCTGCTGAAACCGTTTATGCCGGAGACTGCGGAGAAGATTCTTGTGCATACGCCGGAAACAGAGGAAATCCGTGCAGTCGAATGCGAGCTTGACCGGTATGCGGTGTTCGGCGGTGTGCAGTACGGCGCATCGGTCGGTGAGTCAAAGCCGATGTTTGAGCGCATCAATGCCGAGCAGTTCATCGCGGAGATGATCGCGGCGCACAATGCTGAGGAGCCGGAAGCTCCCGCGGCTGAGCCGTTTGCCGCAGAAATCGGCATTGACACCTTTGCGCAGTCCGATCTGCGTGTTGCAGAGGTGCGTGCCTGCGAAAAGGTGAAGAAATCGAGCAAGCTGCTCTGTTTACAGCTCTTTGACGGCATTGCCGAGCGGCAGGTCGTCTCCGGCATCGCAAAGTGGTACGCGCCCGACGATCTCATCGGAAAAAAGGTGATTCTGGTCGCCAACCTTAAACCCGTGAAGCTCTGCGGTATTGAGAGCAACGGCATGATCTGTGCCGTGGATCTGCCCGGCGGGGGCTGTCAGGTGATTTTCGCAGACGATGCGATCCCCGCAGGCAGCCGTCTGCGCTGAGATCCGGATTGCCTGCATCAGCCGCTCATACGGAATGTCACCGCTGTGCAGGATGACGCGGCGCGGCGGTGTTCTTCGCACGGTATCACCTCGCATAATCTGGAATGATCTATGCTCTAAGCTATGGAAAGAGAGGGGTTTTTATGACTAAGCGCATCTGTCTGCGGGCAGCCGCTGTACTGTCTGCTTTGATGTTCTGCACTGTGTCTGTGCCGGTGTCGGCTGAGGAACAGATGACGTTCCGCATGTCTGCCGACCGCGTATACTTCACGGAAAGTGAACTGGCATCGGGAGATGTCATGGTGCCGGGCGGAATGTACATTGACAACTATACAGATATTTACTCGCTGAAAGTGCGCCTTTCCAGCGATGCGCCGCTGACCATTGAAAACGGCGATTTTACGCGTGATCCCTCGCGCACAGAGAAAGACGGGAATGATGTCGTTGCAAAGCAATGCTTCTTTGTCTCACACGGCTCAACTTATTATACCGGATATTCTGAGGCTTACGGAAAGCTGATGAACATTGCGCTCTGGTACGGTCCGGGCGATTTTCCACGGACTGCGGGCGTTGTTGAAAATCCGGACAGCTCGTTTTTGAGCTTTGATATTTGCATTCCGCAGGGAACTGCGGCAGGCGTCTATCGCTGCTATATTGAGGACGGCTATGACGATACCCTTTCCAGCTCCAACCTGATCGTATATGATACCGATTTCAATGATGTCGATGTCACGCTGCAAGACTGTAAGATCATAGTGGAGCCGGCGGCTCTGCGCGGCGATGTCAACTGTGACGGAACGATCAATGTCCTCGATGCCCAGTGCGCCTTGCAGTATTATTCCATTGTGACGCTGATGAGGGAATCTGACAATGCTGCTCTCATTCAGAAATTTGTCAAGACGCCGTATATTCATACGGCGGGGGAAGCTGCGGATGTTTCGCAAAACGATGTCGTCGATCTGATTGATGCCATGGGAATTCTGCGCTATTCAGCAGAGATTTTGTCGCAGCGTCAGCCGAATTGGGATGACGTAATCTGAGTTTTCCGAACGAAACGCTGCATAAGCGTGTCATGTTCAGCATAATTTACACGGAATCTGTTACGAGTTTGTGAAAAACGCTGATTATATTTGCCGCGCTTTCAAATCAAAACAAATCAAGTTGCTTTTTTCTGCCTTTTATGCTATAATCATCATGTGTATATGAGAAAACGGTCGTTTTTTGGCGATTGACCGCGAACTATATGCAGACAGAATGCAGAGTGACAGGCACAACATCTTGTACAATACGCGAATCCGCATACGGATGCTGCGGAAACGCGCTTGTATTATTTTGAAACGGGAGGAAAATAGAATGTTTTGTCCGAATTGTGGAGCACAAACCGATGATCAGAGCAAATTCTGCGATGCCTGCGGATTTAATCTCGCAGAGAACGCAGAAGCACCTGTGACCAACCCGGTTCCGGATCCGTTTGCACCGCAGACGCCTGCCGATGGCGTACCTCAGGCACCTGAAACCGCGCCGGAAGCTCCGGTACCGTCTGTTGAACCGGCAGTACAGCCGGCTGCTGACGCTTCTGCCGCGAATGCCGCTGCGATGGCTGCACCTGCGGCTGCACCGGCTTCTGAGGACAGTCAGAAAAAGTCGAACACGGGTAAAGTTGTGGCGATTGCTGCTGCTGCGGTCGTCGGCGTGGGCGTAATCGGCGGTGTCGGCGCGAAGGCGATCTCTTCGCTGGCAGGCGGCTCGCAGAATGCTTATGTGTATCTTGCTGACGGCAGCTATGAGATGATGCGGAAGCTGGGCGATGACGAGAGTATCGAGGTCGCATCCAGCAGAAGCTCTGAGATTTCCAGCAGACTGGTTCGGTTCAGCCCGGACGGAAAGTATCTGTACTACTTCACGAAGTTTGACGGATACAGCGGCTATCTCTACCGCGCCGAATACGGCAAGCTCAAAGCGGATTCTTCCAAGAACGATGAGCGCATTGAGTCCATCGGCTCGAATGTCCGCTATAACTACATCATTCTTGATGACGGTGCAGTGCTGTATGAGAATGAAGATGATAATCTCTATTACTTCAACGGCGGGGATTCCGTCAAGATTGCAAAGTCGGTTGATGACTTCACCACAGACAAAAAGGATCGCATTGTCTACACGACCGGTAATTATTCCGACGGTTATGCGCTGTATGCGCTGAGCACGAAGGATGTTGAGAACGGCGGAGACAAGATTGCATCCAATGTATCCAGCATTTATAGTTGGAGTGATCTCGACCACATCTTCTACACGAAAGAGGATGAGGACGATGATTACAACACGGTCGTAACGCTCTATACGGTCGGTTTTGCTTCCGAATCCGAGAAGATCGCAAGCGATGTGACAATGCTCGGCTCCGATGAAGGCACGATTGTCTATATTGTTGACAAGGGTAAGTCCGTCAGCCTGTATGACTATGTCAATGACACCTATGCAAGCTCCGATGCAAACATTACAAGACCGTCTTATGACGATTTCGAGACCATTTCTTATGATTATTACAAGCTGACCAGTTACAGCGATCTGTCAGATTATGACAAGATCTACTGCTCCTGCACACAGGATAACTACTGGTATTATGAGAGCCTCGAAGAGATTCTGGAAGAGCTGAGCGACACCGATGAAGCGAAGCCGCTGATCTCTGCGTTTATTTCAAAGTATAAGTCCACTGAGAATTCCGAGGGCTACTTTGTTGTGGATGATACCATCAAGAGCGAGCTGCAACAGATTGTTACTGCACTTGGTTGGAGCGGCGATACCGTATGGCAGAGCTTTTGCTTCTATTACACCGAGTCCGGTTATTCTATTGATTACGATGCTTACTACGATGCATACGATGTGTACAGCGAAGCAAGCACCCGTATCTATCTGCGTGAAGAACTCCAAGATGAGTACTACGATGCTTCGATCTATGAGCTGTATGTCTATCATGACGGCAGCGCAGAACTGGTTACCGATCAGCTTCTGTCCTATGAGAGATCTTACGGCGGCATCGGCGGTATCCTCTATAACACCGCTGACATGGTGACCGAAAAGGTCAATATCGAGGACATCTCCTCCGTTTATGATGTCAGATCGACACTGTCTCTGAACTACGGCGCAGAGAACTATCTGCTTTCCTTCGACGGAAAGGCAAAATATCAGATCTCTGAGAAGGCAGCTGAGGATCTTGCTGACTTCACAGGTGCCAATGATCAGGATGATGATGACGATTATTACTATTCTTCTTCCAGTTCCAGTGTGAGCTTCTACTTCACCGATTCCGGTCTGTATCTGACAGACGGCAACCGGAATCTGTATTCTGCTGTGATCGGTGACGGTAAGGTTGACAGCTTCGAGGATGTGGAAGAGGATGTCTATGTGGTCACTGTTACGGACGATACCATCTACTACGCATATGATGTGTTTGAGAGCGGCAGCAAGACCTACGGCGATCTGTATACCTACAAAGACGGCACTGCAACGCTGCTCGCGAAGGAAGTCATGAGCGACTACTATCTGGATGTTTACAATCCGGTTCGTATCTATGAAGACAACACGCTGCTTGCCTACACCGATTATTCTTCGCGCGGTGCTGAGCTGTCTTATTACAACGCCGAAGGCAACGGTTCTGTGATCGCAGATGAGGTTGTGAGCTATGTCCGTACGGACAAAAATACCATCCTCTATATCTCTGACGATGATCTCTACATGTATGACATCAAGAAGGGCGAGAAGACCAAGCTGCGCCAAGATGTTGACGCACTTTGGGTCAAGGAGCAGATGGAAACGGATACAGTTTATGCATCGTTCAACTGATGAACGGTTTGCAGGCTGCATAATCAAATGAATCGGAATGCGCATGGGCGAAAGCACATGCGCATTTCTTTGCAGGAGGGTCATATGGCACAAACGGTCGAGCTGCATGCACTGAATGAATCGGAGTGGCAGAGCTTTCTGAACTGCTCTGAACCGCAGCTTCTGCATTTTCGTGAACCGGACACCGGCATTTTTATCGCGGAAAGTCCGAATGTCATTGCGCGTGCTTTGCATGCAGGCTATCAGCCGCTTTCGTTTCTCATTGATAAAAAACAGATGAATGCACAGTTACAGCAAATTCTGGACGTGTGCGACGGTGTGCCGGCATATCTTGCAGATACGGAAACCTTGCAGACGATTACGGGTTTTCATATGACACGCGGGGTGCTCTGTGCGATGCAGCGCATCGGGCTGCCGGATATGCAGACTGTGTGTGCCGGCGCGTCGCGCATCGTGCTGCTGGAAAATGTTATGAATCCGACGAATCTCGGCGCAATTTTCCGCTCGGCTGCCGCGCTGGAAATGGATGCTGTTCTGCTGACATCCGGCTGTACGGATCCGCTTTATCGACGTGCCTGCCGTGTCAGCATGGGGACAGTCTTTCAGATCCCGTGGGCGTACTGCGAGGACGCACCGCATGCGGCAGAAGCAGTGCGCACATTGCAGAAACTCGGGTTCCGAACGGCTGCAATGGCACTGACCGATGATGCGATTGCGCTTGACGCGCTGCATATTGCAAAAGAGGAACGGCTGGCACTTGTCCTCGGTACGGAGGGGGAGGGGCTGCATGCGGAAACGGTCGCAGCTTGTGCGCATGTTGTTCGCATTCCGATGCGAAACGGGGTGGATTCGCTCAATGTTGCCGCGGCGAGCGCGGTTGCATTCTGGCATTTCCGAAAGTGACTTTTTGGCGCATCTGCTGCATTTACTTCTTGTATAATTCATCCGGATTATTGCAGCATGCACAAGAAGCGGCATGAAAATTTGTAAAAACCGCCAGTACCTTTTTCGGAGAAATACATTGCAAAATCCCGCGAAAAATGGTATAATATTTGATGTACAGATCTGCGCACCGCGCGCTTGCTGTACATTACATCAATACGTCAAGCGGAACTTGCGCAGGATTGCGCACCGTGCGAAAGGAGTTTACATATGGGTTTGATCGCTGCTGCTGTCGGTGCCGTCAGCAATACATTGAAAGACCAGTGGAAAGAGTTTTTCTATTGTGACACCCTCCCGAGTGAGGTCATCGTCGCAAGAGGTCACAAGCAGAACACAAGCAATAACAAAGGCAATGACAATGTCATTACGAACGGCAGTAAGGTCGTTGTGGCAGAGGGTCAGTGCTGCATTATCGTCGAGGACGGCAGAGTTGTTGAAGTCTGCGCGGAGCCGGGCGGATATACCTATGATACTTCTCAGGCTCCGAGCGTCTTTGCAGGCGGATTCGGTGCAGGTCTGGTCGCGTCCTTCAAGAAGATGCTTGAAAACTTCTCCTATGGCGGAAGCACGGCAAACGATCAGCGCATTTATTATTTTAACACCAAGGAGATCATGAACAATCTCTTCGGCACGCAGAACCCGGTTCCGTTCCGCGTGGTCGATACAAACATCGGTCTGGACGTCGATGTGACTGTTCGCTGCAACGGCACTTACACCTACCGCATTACAGATCCGATTCTGTTCTATTCCAATGTCTGCGGCAATGTGTCCGAGGCATTTACCAGATCTGTGATTGAAGGGCAGCTCAAAAGTGAGTTCCTGAACGCATTGCAGCCGGCATTTGCCCGGATTTCCGAGCAGGGAATCCGTTACAGCGCGCTGCCGGGTCACACAAAGGAACTGTGTGATGCTCTGAATGCAGAGCTGAAAGATGACTGGGCGGGTACGCGCGGCATCACCATCAGCCGCATCGCCATCAATTCCCTCACCATCCCGAAGGAAGATGAGGAAATGATCAAGCAGGCACAGCGTGCTGCGATCAACCGAGATCCGGGCATGGCTGCTGCTACACTGGTCGGTGCGCAGGCACAGGCAATGCAGGATGCTGCAAAGAATCCAAACGGTGCAATGATGGGATTCATGGGCATGGGTATGGCACAGCAGTCCGGCGGCATGGACGCACAGGCTCTGTTCAACATGCAGGCACAGCAGCAGGCGATGGCAGCTGCACAGCAGCAGCAGGCTGCTCCGGCGGCTCCCGCAGCACCGGCAGCAAACAGCTGGACCTGCACCTGCGGCACGGTCAACACGGGCAAATTCTGTACAGAGTGTGCTTCTCCGAAGCCGCAGCCGGCAGCCGGATGGACTTGTGAGTGCGGAGCTGTCAATCAGGGAAAATTCTGTCCGGAGTGCGGCAAGAGCAAGCCGGCAGGCGCACCGCTTTATAAGTGTGACAAGTGCGGCTGGACACCGGAAGATCCGGCGAACCCGCCGAAATTCTGCCCGGAGTGCGGCGACGTCTTTGATGCCAGCGATGTGCAGTAAGAAATAACACAAAGATGCTGTGCAGGTGTGGTTTTCGCGCTGCGCAGCATCTTTTTGATCAAGACAGGAAACGAGGTTTTGCATATGGCAGATATGCTCGAATATAAATGCCCATGCTGCGGCGGTAAACTGGAATTCAGCAGTGCGGATCAGCAGATGAAATGCCCGTTCTGTGATTCCGTCATAGATGTGTCGTCGCTGCAAAGCTACGATACCGCACTGGATGCCGTGCCGGAATCCGATATGACATGGGAGACGGAAGCGGGCAGTGAGTGGGAGCAGGGCGAAGCAGAGCAGATGCGTGTGTATCATTGTCAGTCCTGCGGCGGAGAGGTCATTGCAGATCAGACAACGGCTGCATCCAAATGCCCGTACTGCGATGCGCCGGTGATCATGACCGGGCAGCTCAGCGGCGAACTCAAACCCGATTATATCATTCCGTTCAAGCTGGACAAGGATGCCGCAAAAAAATCTCTTTTGCAGCATATGGAGGGGAAACCGCTGCTGCCGAAGGTTTTTAAAAGTGAGAACCATATTGATGAAATCAAGGGCGTTTATGTTCCGGTCTGGCTCTTTGATGCCGGTGTCGATGCGCATATTCAGTACCGCGCAAAGAAGTTCCGCACATGGAGCGACGCACAGTTTGATTATACGGAGACAAGCCATTTTTCAGTGAAACGCGCCGGAAATCTTGCGTTTGAGCATGTGCCGGTGGACGGTTCTGCAAAGATGGATGATACCATGATGGAATCGCTGGAACCGTTCTCTTTTCATGAAGCGGTACAGTTTCAGAGTGCTTATCTGTCGGGGTATCTGGCGGACAAGTATGACACGGACGCAGAGGCAAGTGCCGCGCGTGCTAATGAGCGGATCCGTCAGAGTACGCTGAATGAATTTGCAAAGACGGTGCGCGGCTATGATGCCGTGGAGACGGAGCAGGACAGCATTCAGCTTAAACACGGTGAAGCAAAGTACGCACTTTATCCGGTGTGGCTGCTCAATACCACATGGAACGGTACGAAATACTTTTTTGCGATGAACGGACAGTCCGGAAAATTTGTCGGAAATCTGCCGTCGGACAAAGGAAAAGCATGGGGCATTTTCTTCGGCGTGACGATTCTTTCGCTGATTCTGGTTTATCTGATTACGCTGATGCTGACAGAGGGCGGCAGCTTTTTGATCGCGCTGATTATCGCGCTGATGATCGGCGGTATTACCGTCGGATCGCTGCTTTCTCAGCTCAAATCTGTTGTACAAAAGAATCAGGCATCTGACTATGTAAAGCAGGGCAGCATGCAGCTCACACAGCAGGATGAGATTTTTCTCGGCAAGCAGATTGAGAAGCGTCCGCGCATGCAGCAGCAACCTCCGCAGGGCGGCGGTGCGCAGCCACAAAGGCCGCGCTGATCGGTACAAATTGATACAACAACAGCAGCCGGAACGCATACTCCATTGCGTTTCGGCTGTTTTTTGATGTGTACGGGGCATTTTTTTCTTCTCAGATGCATAATGTTGCAGAGAGAGGAGCGTGCGGAAAATGAAGGGACTTACTTCACAGGAGGCTGCAAGCCGCCGTGCGGAATACGGTGATAATTCACTTGCAAAAAAAGAAAGCTCCCATCCGCTGCGGATTTTCTTCCGGCAGTTTCGGGATGTTATGGTGTTAATTCTGCTGGCAGCGGCTGTCATCTCTGCGCTGCTCGGAGAATATGCCGATGCAGTGACCATCGCGGTGATTGTGGTGCTGAATGCCGTACTCGGATTCGTGCAGGAATTCCGAACCGAGCAGACTTTGCTTGCCCTGCGCAGCATGACCGCGCCGACGGCGCAGGTCTGGCGGGACGGAACATTGCAGCGGCTTCCGGCATCGGAGCTGGTGCCGGATGACTGTATTGTACTGGAAACGGGCGACTGTGTGCCAGCGGATGCAGTAGTGCTTCGCTGTGCAACACTTTATGCCGAGGAATCCGTGCTGACCGGTGAATCGGAGCCGGTGGAAAAGCATGCGCATACGGCAGCGGACGGCACTGTTGACAACAGCATTGGAAGGGCGGATGTGCTTTATCACGGCACATCGGTCACACGCGGCAACGCGGAGGCTGTTGTGATTGCTACCGGCAAAAAGACGCAGATGGGACAGATTTCGCAGCTTCTTTCGGATATAGACCGCACAGAAACACCGCTGCAAAAGCGGCTGGGTGAGCTTGGGAAAGTCGTGGCAGTCATTTGTCTTGCGGTCTGTGCGCTGGTTTCGGCGGCTGGGGTCCTGCGCGGAGAACCTGTATTTGACATGCTGATGACCGGTATTACGATTGCGATTGCAGCCATTCCGGAGGGGCTGCCGGCGACGGTTACGATCGCACTGGCACTTGCCGTCCGCAGGATGCTTGCCCGCAATGCACTGGTCAACCGGCTGCATGCCGTTGAGACGCTTGGCTGTGCATCGGTCATCTGTACTGATAAAACCGGTACGATTACCGAGAATAAGATGACAGTACAGGTGATCCGGACAGCGGATGAGCAGTTTGATGTCACCGGAAACGGCTGGCAGAAAAAAGGCAATGTACAGCAGAACGGCGCAGCGGTGAGTCTGCGCAGCAAACCGGATCTTCTGCCGCTTCTGCAATGTGCGGTGCTGTGTAATCATGCAAAGCTGACAGATCGTGCGGATGAATGGGAGATTACGGGCGATCCGACCGAGGCGGCACTGCTGATTGCAGCGGCGAAATGCCGGATCTCAGCAGACAATCTGACACGAATGCAGCAAGTCGGGGAGATTCCGTTTGAGAGTGAAACGCGGAGCATGACAGTTTTTGTCCGCGAGGAGCAGCATGTCACTGCGTACAGCAAGGGTGCAGTCGATGTGATCTTATCACACTGCGGAAGCTATCTGTCACATGGGCAGGCAGTGCCGCTGACCCCCAAAAAACGCGCAGAAATTCTGTGTGCAGCCGACGGACTGGCAGAGGATGCCCTGCGGATGCTCGCATTCGCAAAGAAGGTGACACCGCAGCAGGCTTCGCAGCCGGATGAGATGGTTTTCCTCGGTACGATGGGCATGATTGATCCGCCGCGTGAGCAGGCAAAACGTGCGGTTTCAGCATGTGTGCGTGCGGGCATTCGTGTTGTGATGCTGACGGGCGATCATGTGAAGACAGCATCTGCGATTGCGCGGCGGGCAGGCATTCCCCGTGCGGAATATGCGATGTCGGGTGCAGAGCTGGACCGTCTGACAGATGATGAACTGGCTGCATGTATTGAGAAATATGCAGTATTTGCGCGTGTGACTCCGACACATAAGCTGCGGCTGGTCAAGGCGTTCCGAACGCAGGGGAAGATTGCGGCAATGACCGGAGACGGCGTGAATGATGCGCCCGCAGTCAAGGAAGCAGACATCGGTGTGGCAATGGGGAAAAACGGCACCGATGTCACACGGCAGGCAGCAGATGTCATTCTGCTGGATGACCGGTTTGATACGATGGTGGCAGCCGTGGAGCAGGGGCGGACGGTCTATGCAAACATCCGGAAATTTGTCCGGTATCTGTTGGCGTGCAACATCGGTGAGGTGATGACGATGCTGCTCGGCATTCTGATGGGATTGCCGATGGTGCTGCTGCCGACGCAGATTTTGCTGGTCAATCTGATGACCGACGGGCTGCCGGCAATCGCTTTGGGACTGGAACCGACTGATCCGGATATTATGCACCGCCCGCCGCGCGCCGCAGATGAGAGCTTTTTTGCAAACGGATTGCTGTCGCGCATTGTCTTTCGCGGCATTTTCATCGCACTGTCCACGCTCGGTTCCTTTACGACTGTTCTGCGCATGAGCGGTTCGCAGGAAGCTGCACGCACCGCAGCACTTGTCACACTGATCGCATCGCAGCTTTTGCATGTATTTGAGTGCAAATCCGAAGAGGGGACACTGTTCTCTGTACCGTATTTTTCAAACGGAAAGTTAATCGGTGCAGTACTGGTTTCTGTGATCATCACCGCAGCCGGCGTCCTGCTGCCGCCGCTGCAAGCAGTTTTTCAGACGGTCGCGCTGGATCTGCCCTGTTTTGCAGTGGCACTCGGATGCAGCTTGGCGGTTCCGGTGGCAGCGGCACTGACTACACAGCGCGGAAACGGCTCAGTGCAGCCGGTGACGGTCCGAACAGCCAATCATTGACTTTATATGGGCGGAGTGTGCGCTGCGGCGGCATTCCGCTCCTTTTTGACGTATTTCATAAGTTGTCATGGTGTCATGGGAAACTGCGGAACGAAAAAGGACGGCGATTTTTGATTTTTTCGTCATTTTGTCAAATGAGCATAATGCACAGAGGGAAGCTGCTCGATTTGTGCGATTTGCTGTCAGAACATGTCGGATTGTCACTTATTTATGCGTAATCGCGTGATGAATATGAACAAACTGTGTCGAAAAAGAAAATAATTCGTCATGAGTGCTAAAAACTGATACCGTCTTTTCTGTAATGCACAAAAACCTTGACAAATTTTCTTTTTTCTTCTCAAAAGTGTTGATTTTTTTTCTGTTTTGTAGTATAATAATATATGTATCAGACTAAGTACCTTTACGGAGGTTTATTCCTATGCATATTGACCTGATTTCTACGACGAAAAGCAGCACGAAGATCATTCACGGCACAGAAAACGGCAAGCGTACTGCGTGCGGTATCAATCTCACCAAGCCTGAGAATATCGGCATGTATACATCTGTCGGCACAATGTCGGATATTGTGCAGCTTACATGTGAGAAGTGCAAGACTTCCATTGCCAAAAAACAGATCAAGGAAGCAAATAAGGAAATGGCTGCCCTGATGAAGGAAGAGGAGAAGATGCGCAAAAAAGACCGCTCTTCCAAGCATCAGGACGATGAGCCGATGCCGTCTTCACACACGTCGTCCGGTTCGCGCGGCTCTTCTTATTCCTCTTCCTCGTCGGGCGGTGAATATGTCCCTCCCTCCATGCGCCGTCAGATGCAGCTGAAACAGAAAGAGCAGCCGATCGAAGCACCGGAAGCAGAGATTTCTCAGCAGATCTCCGTGCCGGCACCGAATGCGGGTCTGCCGCCTGTTCCGCCTGCACCGTCTGCTGCAAATAACGATGTTCTCTCGCAGTTTGCGATACCGGCACCGAATGCCGCGCCGCCTGCTGCAAATGATGATGTCCTTTCGCAGTTTGCGATACCGGCACCGAATGCCGCGCCGTCTGCTGCAAATGATGATGTGCTCTCGCAGTTTGCGATGCCGGCACCGAATGCAGCACAGATCGCCGCGAATAACGATGTGCTGTCGCAGTTTGCGATGCCGACACCGACGCCTGCTTCCGCACCTGCGATGCCGGGGGCGACGCCGGAGAGCGCAGATGTGCTGTCGCAGTTTGCGATTCCTTCCGTTCCGAATGCAGTACCGACTGTTCCGACAGACCGTGCTGCCGGTGCAACAGCTGCAAATGCCGATGATCTGCTCGTGCAGTTCTCTGCACCGAATGCCGCTCCGGCACAGGATGTTGCGGCAAACGGTGCGCCGATTCTGAGTGCGCCTGACGACATTTTGGCACAGTTCTCTGTACCGAGTACACCCGTGCAGCAGCAGAGACCCAATGATCCGCTTGACAGTCTGGCTGACAGTCTGTTCGGCGGCGGAGCTGCACAGGATTCGTTCTCACAGCAGCCCGATACGTCTATTCCGGGCGTTGTTGTGACGGATCCGACCCCTGTATCGAGCTTTGCATCTCATTTTCCCTCTGAGGATGAGATTGTTGATGTTACACCGATTCCTGCGGAAGACGGTCTGGATGCATTCACGGTTCCGACTGTACCGACCGCACCGCAGCCTTTCATCCCGACGGAAACCGACGATCTGAGCGCGTTTACGGTTCCGACAGCTCCGGTTACTCCGCAGCCTGCTGCTTCGTCTCAGAATGATTTTCTCGATGATATTCTGCTGATGCTCGGCAATGCACCTGCACCAAATGCGCCATCTTTGGCAACTGTGCCGACTGCACCGCAGGGCGCGGATTTGTCCGCACCGGTTCTGAGCGTTCAGGAAACTCCTACATTGGGCGCACCGTCTGTTTCTGTGACGCCGGCAGCACCCGCTGCAATTCCGGATATTACGAATATTCCTGCGCAGCCTGCTGCACAGACCGGAACTGTGCCGACACTCAATATTCCGCAGGCACCTCCGCCGCAGACAACGATTCCGCAGGCGGGTTATCCGATGCCGGGTTATCCGCAGCAGCCTGTTTACGGTCAGCCGACAGCGGGTTATCCGGGTGTTGCACAGCAGCAGTATCAGCCGTTTGCGGCACCGCAGACGCCGAAGCCTGCTGAACCGGATACACCGACACCGCTCTTTGTCGGTTACAGTGCCGACGGCAGACAGCTGTTCCAGACCTACGATGCGATGGGGAATCCGATCCCGATTAACGAACCGGTTTACAGCACGCCGCCGGAGACGCCGAAAACCGGTATTCCGACTGCTCCGACACAGGGAATGCCTGCCGGCAGTGCTGCACCTGTCATGGATCTGGAAGACCTGATGGAATCCATGGGTATCGAAAATCCGAACAAGCCTGTGGATGACGGCAAACCGATCAACTATTCCGAGTATCATATGCCGGAAAAGAAGAAGAGAACCACTGCTTCCTCCACAGCGAAGCCGAAGGCTTCTCAGGCAAGCGAAGAGCCGACCGGTCCGATTTCTGCGGCAGAGGCAAAACGCCGCAAGAAACTGGAAAAGATCAACCGTGACTTTGAGAAAAAAGTGCGTGCAAGCGGTATTGATCCCAAGACCGGCGGGATTTTGATGGATCCGAAAAAATGATGATGAAAAGCAGCGACAGATTTTGCCGCTGCTTTTCCGATAAGGAGAAAATATGGACGAATATCTTAATCAAGTAAATCAGCCGCAGGAATCTCCTGTATTGCTGCAGGATGACGAAGCAGTCGTAAAAACAGCGAAAAAGGCGTATTCACGTTCGCTGCTCAATCTTGTGATGTATGGCATCATCGGGGAATTGTTGGTTATTATTTTGGTTGCCGTCTGCGGCAGTCGCTATGACTCCATGTCAATGAACGTGAAATATCTGATCAATTTCCTGCCGATGTATTTCATTGCATTTCCGATTTATTTGCTGTTATCCAAGCCGATGGAAAAGCTGCCTCCGGAAAAGCACAGCATGAAGTTTGGACAGTTTCTCATAGCGTTCATGATGTCTGAGGGCATTGCGATTACCGGCTCACTGATCGGCACATTCCTCACCACATTTTTGACGCTGCTGTTTCATATTGACACGAGTTCCTCGCTTCTTGAAGACGGTGTGTTAGGAGAAGGTCAGCTGGTCTTTTCGGTTATGGCAGTATTGTTCGCGCCGGTCATCGAGGAATTGCTCTTCCGAAAGGTGCTGATTGACCGCATCCGCAAGTACGGAGACGGCACAGCGATTCTGATTTCCGGCATTTTCTTCGGTCTGTTCCACGGCAATCTGACGCAGTTCTTTTATGCTGCCGGTCTCGGCATGCTGTTTGCGTTTATCTATGTTCGTACCGGTAAGGTGCAGTACACAATCGGTCTGCATATGTGCATCAATTTTCTCGGCAGCGTGGTCTCCGCGTTTGTGCTGAAAAACATTGATCTGGACAGCATTGTGGAAGCACTGGAATCTATGAATATAGATGCGCTTTTCGCGCAGATGAGCAGTCTGGTACCGCTGTTTATCTATGAGATCATCATTTACAGTGTGGCGATTGCCGGTGTTGTGCTGTTGATTGTGAACCGGAAGAAATTCCGTGTTGCGCCGCCGACTGTTGCGATTCAGAAGGGGAAACATGCGAAAGCGGCTTGGGTCAATTTCGGTGTGATTGCCATGCTGGTCTACTGTGTGCTGCTCTTCATCTTCCAGATTATCAGCCAGATGTCGGAATGAATAAGGCTCATTTCAAAATGAAAAGCAGGATGCAAATTGCATCCTGCTTCCTTTTTGATGTAGTTAATCTGCGGATTAACCGTTGGTGACACATGCCACAACAAAACCGTTCATGTTGTCGCCGGAGATCATCGGATCTGCACTCGTGGGATAGGGGATTTCGGTGACATTGGAACCGGATTTTGCTTCCACATAGTACATTTCATAGTTTGTGCCGTTGACGGTAACCGTCAGATGCTCGTCCTGCCATGTATGGGATTCTGCAAGCAGTTCGAGATATTCTTCCAGGCAGAGATCGTTTGCTTTCATGTAAGCTGCATGCGGCACACCGACATAGCGATAATGCCATGACATTGCGGATTCACCGGTTACATCCTCCTTGCCCTCCGGATAACGCAGCACATAACCATATTCATGGGCATGCTCTGCAATCCAGGAGTAGCTGTCAGCAGTATACGGCGTGTGATAGCCGGCTGCTTCGTTCAGCACTGCAAGATCAATGGAAAGACCGGTTGTGCGTTCTGCGATGCCGGTTCCGTACTGCACGGAACTCGGTTCATTGGTGGTCGCATAGATCATAATATCACCGAATCCGGTAGCCGCATAGAAATCATTGAACATGCTGACAAGCGGATCAATGGTCATATTTTCGATTTGGAGTGATGTGACCGGCAAACGCAGATGGGCATAGGTGAAATCCTTGAATGCCGTCAGTTCCGGTGTTCCGGTGTAGAGATGTGTGTCGCTGACAAGAATCAGACTGCCGGAATTTGCTGTGGAGGAAGCGATTTGCAGAATGCTGTAATCCGAGGGGAGCGTGGCTTCTGTTGTCGAGGTGACTGTCGGTGTGACTCCGCCGCTGCCTGTTGTCGTCGAAACACTGCCTGTCCCATCGGTCTGTTCCGGAGAAAGAATCGGATCAGAAATGGAATCCACCTGTGAGGAATTGATGGTCAGTGAACCCTGCATACCGCGCCAATCACGCCACAGGCGGCGAACAAAATCTACTGCAAAAATGCCAAGAATCACGACGGTCAGTATCAGAGCTATCCGACCGTAATCAATGCGCCGGTTCATCATAACGGAACTTTTCTCCCTTCTTTCCGGAGCAGTCTCCGGAACAGCAGCTTCTCCGGTTACCGCCGGCAGCAGCGCGGCGACATTCCGCGTCATATCCTGCCGGATCTGTTTCAGCACCGCTGCGGAGGGATTCTCCGGATCAGTCAGCGGAATATGAAACGGTGCCCCGTACTGCACATGTATTTTACTGCGAAAATGCAGTTTTCCTTCAAACGAAATACCGACCGGAACGACCGGTGCGCCGGTTTGTGCAGCAATCAGTGCTGCGCCGGTTTTGAAATGACCGAGCTTGCCGTCCTTTGAGCGGGTGCCCTCCGGAAAGATCAGTGCATTTTCGCCGTTTTTGAGCCGTTGTTCCAGCTCATCCAGCGCGGATAAATCACCGGAGCCGCGGTCGATTGCGACTGCACCGAGCTGTTTCAGCAGCCAGCCGATCAGCCCCTGTGAAAACAATTCCTGCTTTGCGAGAAAGCAAAACTGTGTCTGCGGATTCTGTACACCGATCAGAATCGGATCCGCCATGCTGCGGTGATTGCTGACATAGAGATAGCCGCCCTCTTCCGGCAGCAGTTCTGTACCTTCGGTCTCTATGTGATACCACAGCGGCATCACAACGGACATCACCCGCATTGCAAATTTATAGAATCCCTTCATAGACCGAGCTTCTCCCTGCATACGGCGTAGAGCATTTCCTCGGATTGGTCGAGGTCTGAATTCGTGGTATCGACAAGGACGGCATCATCAGCCTGTTTGAGCGGAGCGGTTTCGCGTGTCATATCCTGCTTGTCCCGCAGGATGACATCGGAAAGCACATCCTCATATCGCTGTGTGCCGGGCTTTTTTTCTTCCAGTTCCAGATAACGGCGCAGTGCGCGTTTCTCAGCGGAAGCAGTGAGAAAAATCTTGACATCTGCATCCGGCAGCACGACTGTGCCAATATCGCGTCCGTCCATGACAACGGACTGTTCTTTTGCGAGATTCCGCTGCAAATCCAGCAGAAACTGCCGTACTGCGGGAATCGCGGAAACCTTGGAGGCACCCATAGAAATTTCCGGCGTGCGGATCTGATCAGTGACATCCTTGCCGTTCGCAAAGACATGCTGTGTTCCGTCTACATACCGGAGCGTGACGGTCAGATTTTGCAGATTTGCGCAAATTTCTGCGTCCGTTTCTGCATTCTGCCGGATCATTTCATAAGCAATCGCGCGGTACATCGCACCGGTATCGACATATACAAAGCCGAGTCTGGCAGCGAGTCTGCGTGCCAGCGTGCTTTTTCCTGCACCGGACGGTCCGTCGATCGCGATGTTGACAGGTGAGCGGTTCATGCAATTCCTCCGTCTTCTGACAATTTGTCTATATTAGTATATCATATTTTCACGCGTTTTGCAAGTGATTTTGCCGTGATTTCGCGAATATTTTAATCTTTTGCAGAAATTTGCCGAAAATGCGCGGGATGCAGGCGCATAACTGGACGGATTGGCAGATCCGGAGGGAGCGGCTCTGCTCTTATTTCAGATATTTAACATAGATTTCACAAAGTTTTTCTTTTCATTTATTGCTATTTTAAGAAAACTATGCTATACTGAACATAGACAAAAAGGGGAGGTGTGATTTGTGTCAGTTTTCCGAATGGGTGAATGCATCCGAAAGACAAAAAACGGGATACCGCTGAGTGAACAGGAGATCCGGCAGCTTGTGTACGGAATCACGGCGGACGGAGCAGAGAAAATTCCGGATTATCAGCTTTCTGCATGGCTGATGGCGGTCTGTCTCAAAGGGCTGACCGATGCCGAAACCGATGCACTGACGATGGCAATGCGCGATTCCGGTCAGGTTCTGCGCTGGGATTCGCTGGGCGGTCCGGTGGCAGATAAGCACAGTACAGGCGGCGTCGGAGATAAAACCACACTGATCCTTGCACCGATTGCGGCAGCCTGTGGTATTTATATGCCGAAGATGTCCGGCAGAGGGCTTGGACATACTGGCGGAACGATTGACAAGCTGGAAAGCATTCCGGGACTGAAAACAGCACTGCAACCGGAGGTTTTTCTGAATCTTGTGGAGCATGTCGGCTGTGCGGTCGCGATGCAGACCGGAGAATTGGCACCGGCTGATAAGGTGCTGTATGCTCTGCGCGACGTGACCGAAACCGTAGACAGCATCCCGCTGATTTGTGCGAGCATAATGAGCAAGAAGCTTGCAACCGGAGCTGACCACATTCTGCTGGATGTAAAAGTGGGCAGCGGTGCTTTTATGAAATCAGACGAAGATGCCGCAGAGCTTTCCCGCCTGATGCTCGCTGCGGCAAAGGCAGACGGCAAGGATTGCACTGCAATCCTGACAGATATGGACAGACCGCTCGGCATGTGTATCGGCAATGCACTGGAAGTGCGGGAGGCGGTGGAAACGCTGCGCGGCGGTGCAGAGACAGAGCTTGGGCAATTCTGCATTTCGCTTGCCGCAGAGCTGCTTTTGATGTCCGGCATGGGAACAAAGGCAGAGTGCCTTGCTGATGCTGAACAGGCAGTCAGAAGCGGTGCGGCACTGGATCGCTTCCGCAGGATGATCGAAGGACAGGGCGGAGATCCGCGTGTGACGGAGGATGTGTCATTGCTGCCGCAGGCGCGGTACAGCAGAGTCCTGACAGCTTCGCAAAGCGGCTGGATTGCCGCGATGGACAGCGAAGAGATCGGGCGTGCATCTGTGGCACTCGGTGCAGGCCGCATGCAGAAAATCGATGCAGTTGATCCGGCAGCGGGTATTGTGCTGGCAGCAAAATACGGCGATGAAATCCGAAAGGGAGAACCGCTGATGACGATATACGGTGCAAAGCCGTCTCAGCTTGATGAAGCAGAACAGATGCTGCGTACTTCCGTGAAGATCACAGCAGAGCAGCCGGCTGCGCGTCCGCTCATTCGTGCTGTATATTCCAATCATGCCACAGTATAAGGAGGATATTCACATGTCATTTTTGAAACTGATTACCCGTGCCGGCGCACTTTGCTCTGCGGCGATGCTGATGCTTTGTGCAGCCGGATGCAAGGGGAGCGAGGAGGATTCCGGTTCTTCTTCCGGTACATCTGCAAGTCAGGTTAGTATCGGGAATGCACCGGAGGTGACGGGCAATGTGACGATTACGACATGGAAGCTCGGCAAGGCGGATTCTTTTGTGATTCAGACGGAAAACTCCGTGACAGTTGTGGACGCCGGCTTGCAGGGCGACGGCAAGACCGTACAGAAATTTCTGGAAGCGCAGAACATTGACACGATTGACAATCTGATCATCACACATTATGACAAGGATCATGTCGGCGGCGCAACGCGCCTGGTCAACCGCATGAAGATTAATAATATTTATGTGCCGGATTATATCGGCACGGCGGATGAATATGCAGATTTCATGGCAAAAGTCGAAGAAGTCGGGCAGACACTGACAAAAATGGAAGCGGGAACCGGTACATCATGGACTGCCGATGATGCTGCATTTTATCTGTATGCGGCACAGCAGACCTATTACAGTGCCGATGAGGAAAATGACTTTTCCATTGTTTTGTACATGCAGCACGGGGAAAACACATTTCTGTTTACCGGCGATGCAGAAAAGGCTCGTCAGCAGGAGATCATGGCATACGGTTTCGGGGAGGTAGACTTCCTGAAATTCCCGTATCACGGACATTATCTCTCGACCACGGAGTCGTTCCTTGACTACTTCAATCCGTCTGTGACCGTTGTGACTTGTTCCAAGAGCGAGGATGCAGATCCGTCCACCTACGAGACGCTTGAAAAACGCGGTGTGGAAGCCTATTATACCAAAGACGGCGATGTAACCGTTGTGAGTGACGGCACAACATTGACCTGCACGCAGACGGCTTCCTGACAGATTCAGTGAACGCATTGAAACAGCAGCCTGACCGAAATCAGGCTGCTGTTTTAGTTTTCAGTGATTTTGTACTGTTCTGCCTGTTTCTGCCGCTTGACATCCACCAGTACATCGACCAGTGTGCCGGACGCGGTGAATTCCTCTGAAAACAATTTTCCTTCCTCCCGCAGAATTTGCAGAAATCCGCCGTCAGAATAGGGGATGCAAAGGCGCATTCGTTTTGCAGTCTGCGGCAGGCTGTGCATGATTGCAGTCAGAAGCTCCGGAACGCCCTCACCGCTCTTTGCACTGATCCAGACTGTATCCGTTTCGTTTTGTTTTGGAATATCCACAAGATCCGCCTTGTTCAGCACATGCACCTGCGGGATTTCCGCGCAGCCCAGATCGTTGAGCAGATCCTGTGTGACCTGCATGCGTTCACGCACATCCGGCTCCGATGCATCCAGCACATGCAGAATGAGGTCTGCCTGTGCGGTCTCTTCCAGCGTGGATCGAAAAGCCTCGACAAGATGATGCGGCAGGCGGCGGATCAGCCCGACCGTATCCGAGAGCAGCACGGTTCTGCCGTCCGGGAGCGTCAGGGCGCGGGCAGTGACATCCAGAGTCGCAAAGAGCTTGTTTTCTGCGAGGACACCCGCATCTGTCAGCAGATTGAACAGCGTTGATTTTCCGGCATTGGTATACCCGACGATTGCCGCCGTCAGTACGCCGTCTTTTTTGCGGCGGTTTCCGATGAATTTGCGGTGTTTTTCCATTTCGCGCAGAGACTGTTTCAGTGCCGTGATGCGTTCTCTGATATGTCTGCGGTCAGTTTCCAGCTTGGTTTCGCCGGGACCTCTTGTGCCGATGCCGCCGCCCAGACGCGACAGAGCCGTGCCGCTGCCGGTCAGTCTGGTCAGGCGGTATTGATACTGTGCAAGGGAAACCTGCACCTTGCCTTCCGCAGTTCTGGCTCTTCCCGCAAAAATATCCAGAATCAGCATGGTGCGGTCGATAACCTTACAGTCAGTCAGATCGGTGATATTGCGCAGCTGCATGCCGGTCAGCTCGGTATCAAAGATGAGCATATCGGCTTCCAGACCTTTTGCCAGTTCTGCAATTTCCTCCAATTTTCCTTTTCCGATGCAGGTTGCAGCTTCCGGAGCCTGCCGGGACTGTATCACCGTGCGAAGAACGGTACAGCCTGCGGTGTCTGCAAGGGATGCCAGTTCTTCGATGGAGCCTTCTGCATCATATTCGCCTGTATCCAGCCCGACTAAGATACATTTGGGCTGTGCTTCGTTCTGTTCAATCTCGTACATGGAATCGCCTCATTTCTGTGTCGAAAATGTTCTTTGCTGCTGTGCATATTCTATCATAATCCCGTGATGCTGTCAAGGGGAATAAAACAGCGCACACGCTGCATATCGCTTCGTGTGCGCCGATTTTATGTCAGGTGTTCTCCTCTTTTTTCGGGGAGTAGAGCAGGAATTTTCTTGCAAAGAAATTCCAGAAAAAGGCAATCGCCGTAGAAACAATCTTGCCGAGAATCTGGTATGCGGCGGTTTTGTCCGCAAGCCAGAGTTCAAAGCCCTTGGTGATGCCTGCCGTCAGCAGCAGACCGACCAGACCGATTGCTGCAAATCCGAGAAACTCTGCAAATTTGTTCTTCACCTTAGAATTCTTAAAGATCCAGAACCGGCTCAGAACAAAGTTGACAATCAGACCGATAACAAAGGAGATGACATTCGCGGCAACCGCATGACTGTCATGGAACACAAAGTGGAACAGCAGATACGATGCGCCCCAATCCGCGACTGTTGCGATGCCGCCGACGAAGCAATACCGGAAAAACTGAATCAGCGTATTCTCGGTATCCCCGACGAACAGCTTGCCGAATTGTTTTGTGCGGCAGATTTCTTTGATCTCGCTGAACGCACTGTTCATGCTTTCTTCTCCTCGTGATATTCCTTTTCGGTGTTGACGTTCCAGATGTTGGATTTATCCGTTTTACCGCTGCGGATGTTGTCAACCGCTTCAAATGCCGTCGCCATGGAGTGATCCATATTATTATAGCGGTGCTGTCCGTTTCTGCCGATGCAGCTCAGATTGGTGAACTGATCGACATATGCAGTCAGCTTGTCAATCTCGGCATAGGTATCAAAGTATGCCGGATATGCTTTTTTGATCTTCTCGCGATGGCTGTCCAGCACGTCACTTTCATCATTGATGACGCCCATCTTGATCAGCTCTTTGATCGCGCCTCTGACGCATGCTTCCTCGGAGAGATTCCAGAACTTGTCTCCCTCGGCGCAGAAATATTCCAGACCGATCCAGACCGTGTTTTCCGGATCCTCAACCATATACGGCGACCAGTTATTGAAAATCTGGATACGACCGAGCTTTACGCCGGTGTCCTGTACATAAATCCAGCAGTCCGGAACGATATTGCCCAGTGTCGGGATTTCCGTTTCGTTTTTGAGGTTCAGCTTGTTGACCAGCAGACCGACCGTGACAAAATCGCGGTAGGGCAGACCCTCAGCAATTTTTATGATCTCAGCGGGAACATCGTTCATGCCGACCACCAGATCACGCAGCGGCATAGAGGACAGGAAGAGATCGCCTTCAACGGTTTCCCCGTTTGAGAGGGTGATACTAAGGATCTTGCCGGTGCCGTCTGTGTTGATTTTCTCAACCTTAGACTGCATCCGGATCTCGCCGCCGAGCGATTTCACTGTTTCAGCGACGGTCTCCCAGAGCTGACCCGGACCGAATTTCGGATAATAGAATTCCTCAATCAGCGAGGTTTCGACCTGCTTCTGATCCTTTTTGGATTTTTTGGTCAGCATGTCTTTCAGCACGGCGCGGATGGAAAGCCCCTTGACGCGCTGTGAACCCCAGTCAGCGGAGATTTCACGCGGATGTCTGCCCCAGAGCTTTTCGGTATATCCCTCAAAGAACATGGAATAGAGCTTTTTGCCGAAGCGGTTGATATAGAAGTTTTCCAGCGAGGTTTCCGGCAGCTTGCGCACGCTTGCGCCGAGATAGCTGAATCCGGCTTCCATCGTGGTCTTGAAGCCCATGTTTTTGATGGTTTCCATTTTCATGGAGATCGGATAATCGAAAAACTTCTTTTTATAGTAAATGCGGGAAACGCGCTGACGCACCAGCATAACGCGGTCGGTTTGTTCGGGATCGGGACCGCCCTCAGCCAGCTTCTTTTTGCGTTTCAGCTTTATATCGTCGAATGACGGCTTACCCTGACGCGGCATCATTTCCTGCCACCAGTTCATAACGCGGTCGTCCTTGGAAAAGAAGCGGTGTCCGCCGATGTCCATACGGTTTCCGTGATAGCGAACGGTCTGAGAGATGCCGCCGATGACATCCGTTTCTTCCAGCACAGTGACTTCAAACGCGCCGTCCTGCGCTTTCAGAAGCTCATATGCTGCGGTCAGTCCTGCCGGACCCGCACCGATGATGACTACTTTTTTCATGTGATTTGGGTTTCCTTTCTGTATTACTCTTACTCTTACTCACCGCCAGAACTGTATCAGGTTTTTCACCGTATCATACAGATTTGGGCAGCAATTACTAAGATTACCGTTTGTCAGTTCGAGTTCCAGCAGCCAGACGATTGCGAACGTGGCGGCTGCAACGCCGACAGTCAGGATATAGCGGAATTTGCTTGGAGCTTTCTGATTGGCATAGAGGATTGTGAGGATACTGCCGATTGTCAGAAGCGGCAGGAAATCAGCAGTGTACCGCTGAATGATACCGCCCATGCAGAAATCGAGCCAAGCCATGCACACGGCTCCCGCAAAGCAAATAATCAGAAATGCGTTCTTCTGCAGAGCTGTGATGTTTCCGGTCAGAGTGTCAGCATCCTTTTTGCGGGTGATTCCGTAAGGGATGAACAGTGTGCCGAGCAGCAGCAGCGGATAGACAAACGCACCGATGCAGGGAGCTGCATAGAGCATTTTGCCGGAGTTAGAAAAGTCATAGAAATTGACTTCAAAGTATGGGAAGGTATTCAGCGCACGCGGCATCAGGAAGAAGTAGTTTCCGATGGCTTCCGGAAGCAGATTGAGGTTCAGGGTATTCGCGTGAACATCGCTGACCGTCAGCTGATAGGCTGCGCCGAAATCCAGCGGAGAACCAAACCGCGCGTTGTTGTACCAGAACACGCTTATGAGACCTGCGAACAGCGGAACCGCAAAACAGGCAGCACTGCCAAGACGGAGTACGAGCGATTCTTTTTTGCGGAGGAGAACGCCGAGAAACAGCGGGAGCAGAACTGCCGCGCCCGCAGACATAGTCGGGCGGGAGCCGGCACAGAGTGCCAGTGCAAGACCGCTGCCGGCAAAGCAGATGAAACGGGTCACGGTTTTCTTTGTGCCGCAGGCTGTCAGTCCGAGCCAGATGCTCATCAACAGCCAGCACATACCGGCTGTCACGGCGAGATTATAGCTGTTTCCGACATTCAGCAGGGAGTACAGACCGACTGTGCCTGCCGAAACGGGGAGCATACAGACGAACAGCAGCAGATTTGCTTTCGGGAACATCCGTCTGACCGCTTCATGCAGAAGCAGACAGAGGAATAAAAGCGCGAAGATGCCGAAAAATGCGTTTGCATACGGCACCGTCGGAATTTTGCCGGTCATCCAGAAAATCGGGAAATACAGCGTCACAACCGGAACGATACCGAAATAGGAATAATATTTTCCGTCTTTATATGCAAAATCCCATTTATAATCCACGCCCGCTTCTTCGCGTTCCGAGCGGTCGTAGACGTTGTTCAGCGTTTCCAGCGCAGGATCCGGAATGATGTTCAGATCGACTCTGCCGTGATACAGCGCATCAAAAGCCTGAACGTAGGGATTTTCGCCGCTGTAATTATAATCCGGATCATATTCAATCAGCTTATGATCGGGTGTCATGAAGCAGAAAGCGGAGAGTACCGTCAGTGCAGTGGCAGCATAGACCAGTACATCCCGCAGCATCGTCTGATCGGAAACGGTGCAGCGATAGAGCTTGAATTCGCACACCAGAATGCAGACGGCACAGATGCTGAGCAGCAGAATGAACCGCAGCAGCGAGAAATGAAACGGCAGTGCGCTGACAGCGCGTACCGAGGTAACAGTAATCGGTTGGGAGATGTTGGAAAACGAAAGCATGAAAGAATACAGCTTTTCATAAGGTGTAAATGAGACGGAATAGCTGTCCTTGCCGTAGGTGTAATCCTGACGGACGGTATAATAGCTTTTGCTTCTGTTGCCGTCCATCATCCATGCGGAGACGAAAAACCGTTCCTGCTTGCTGCTGTCTTCCCGTTCGATTTTCAGGATCAGACCGTTAGTCCCGTCCGGCAGTGTGTTAAACTTCAATGAGCCGGACCCGGTGATCTCATAGCAATCTTCTTTTGTTGTAATCGAACCGTCCGTGACAAGGGTTTCCATTTTGATGATCTCGTCCGTTTTTCCGGTTGTCATACTTTTCCAGTTGAACACGAGGGTTTCTGCTGCAAGCAGAATCAGAGCCGCGGCAGAGATGCGGCGGACGGCGTTTGCCATTTGTTTGTGCGGGGTAAAGAGCCGCAGATAGTGATAGACATAAGGAAGAATCACACAAATCAGCAATGCAATGAAAGAGAGTGTTCTGCTGTCGTGGAACATCAGAAACTGTGCGATGCAGCTGCAAATCAGCAGCACAGCACTTTCTGCCGCAGCGGTCGGGAGCAGCATCCGCAGGTATGCAGAAAATGTTTGTTTGGAGTCGGTGCTTTCCTGTTCCTGCGCAGTTGTATCAATTGTTTCCGGTGTGTCGGGCGTTTCGGATGTATCAAGTGTTTCCGGTGTGTCAAGTGTTTCAGGTGTGTCGGGCGTTTCAGATACAACGGGCGTATTGCGGTTTGCCCGATTCTGAAAGGCGGATGCGGCAAACAGTGCGCCCAGAAAGGGAAGCAGCACAGAGAGCAGGAGTATCATAAAAAACCTCCGAGATCAAAATTGCTGACAGCAATATGGAATATGTCACCGGTAATGTGTGATAAAAATGAATTCGTAAAAAACAAGAAGTTACTGACAGGAGAGCAGCCTTTCGTGCAGAGAATCAGTCCGCAGGGAGATCGGCTTCATCTTGCTTGGTTGTTTCGCGTTTGCGGTACTGCACGGGAGTGATGCCGAAGGTCTTGCCGAACAGTTTAATCAGGTAGGCGGTGTTCGGGTAGCCGATCAGGCAGCCGATGTCCTTGACGGAGAGATCGGTGCTTTTCAGCAGCTCGGCAGCCTTGTCCATGCGGCTTTTGATCAGATCCTGACTGATGCTGATCCCGAATGTCTCGGAATAGAGATGCTGAAACCGTGAACGGCTCAGCGAAAGCTCCTTTGCCATATCATCAATCGTATAGTTTCTGCCCGGCCAGCGGTAAATGGACTCCCGGATCCACATGAGCTTTTCAAAGTACATCTGCTCGGACACCTTGGTGGCATCCGCCTGCGCGGCTGTTTTCTCGTGCAGTTTATAGATCAGCAGACGAAAATAGAGATCAACCGCTTCTGTGCGATGCAGGTTTGCGGAATACTGCTCATAGCACATATTCCGGATCATTGCAGAAATATCTGCGACATCCGAAAGAGTAACCGGTGTATTCAGCGGAATTTCCAGCTCCTGCATCAAAGCGAGCTCGATGTCGTCCGGACCGAAGTGCATCCAGTCGTCGCAGTATTCACAGCCGTCGGCGCGGTAATACTGCGGGAAATCGGGTGTAAAGATGATGAAGCTGTTTTTGGGGATTTTCCGTTCCGTGCCGCCGATGCGAAAAACAGACGGCGTTTTCATAATCAGAAATAGCCAGTCTCCCGCACCGTTCGGCCGGTCGATCACAAAATCCGGCGTATGCTTGTGATGATAGCCGATTTCGTCCATTCGCATCCTGCTCACCTCACTTCAAATCATACCTATTATAACATATTGCGCGCTTGTTGTCAATGCGGTTTTTGATTTCTGCCGAATCTTGTTGTGCGATATGAATAAAGCGCGGTGCGAAAAGGTAAAATAAAATAGTCAGGGAAAATCCTTGCAAAAAATGGAAGAATGTGGTATGATAGGGATAAGAATCAGGCATCTATGCGATGCCGGACAGGAGGTTCGATTAGAATGGAGATCAAAGATCGTGCAGTTGTGGACAGTGTGGAAGCACTGGAAGCAGAGCTGAAACGCGTCAAAGCAGCACAGCAGGTGTTTGCTTCGTACACGCAGGAGGAGGTTGACAAGATCTTTCTTGCTGCCGCTTCTGCCGCAAACAAAGCACGGATTTCGCTGGCAAAGCTTGCGGTTGAAGAAACCGGCATGGGCGTTGTCGAGGACAAGGTCATCAAGAACAACTACGCATCCGAATATATTTACAACGCTTACAAAGCGGTCAAGACCTGTGGCGTGATCGAAGAGGACACGGCATACGGTATGCAGAAAATCGCAGAGCCGATCGGTGTCATTGCGGCTGTCATCCCGACAACCAACCCGACATCGACCGCGATCTTCAAGTGCCTGATCGCGCTCAAAACCCGCAATGCCATTATCATCAGCCCGCATCCGCGTGCAAAGAAGAGCACCATTGCGGCGGCACAGATCGTGCTGGATGCTGCTGTTGCAGCAGGCGCGCCGGAGGGCATCATCTCATGGATCGACCAGCCGAGCCTTGATATGACCAATACCGTCATGAAAGAGGCGGATATTATTCTTGCAACGGGCGGTCCCGGCATGGTGCATGCAGCATATTCCAGCGGTAAGCCGGCTGTCGGCGTCGGCGCGGGCAATACCCCTGCAATCATCGACAAAACCGCAAATCTTGTGCTGGCGGTCAATTCGATCATTCATTCCAAGACCTTTGATAACGGCATGATCTGTGCGTCGGAGCAGTCTGTCATCGTGCATAAGGCTGTCTACGATGCCGTGAAGCAGGAGTTTGCAGAGCGCGGATGCTATTTCCTGACATCTGAGGAAACTGAAAAGGTCAGAAAAACGATTCTGATTAACGGCGCGCTGAATGCAAAGATCGTCGGACAGAGTGCGTTCCGGATTGCGGAGCTTGCCGGTGTGACAGTCGCTGAGGGGACGAAAATTCTGATCGGTGAGGTCGAGAGCGTAGACATCTCCGAGGAATTTGCGCATGAAAAGCTCTCTCCGGTTCTTGCGATGTACCGCGCCGAGGATATTGAGGATGCTTTCTCCAAGGCGGAGCAGCTCATTGCAGACGGCGGCTACGGTCATACAGCTTCCATTTATCTCAATGAGACGACGGAAACGGAGATCCTGAGCGAATTTGCAGAGCGCATGAAGACCTGCCGCATTCTTGTCAATACGCCTTCTTCCCACGGCGGCATCGGTGATCTCTACAACTTCAAGCTGACACCGTCCCTGACGCTCGGCTGCGGTTCGTGGGGCGGCAATTCCGTCAGTGAAAATGTCGGCGTCAAGCATCTGCTCAATATCAAGACCGTTGCGGTAAGGAGAGAGAATATGCTGTGGTTCAGAGCTCCTGAGAAAGTATATATCAAGAAGGGCTGTCTGCCGGTCGCGCTCGATGAGCTGAAAACCGTGATGGGCAAAAAACGCGCATTTATCGTCACCGACAGCTTCCTCTACAAAAACGGATTTACCAAGCCGATTACGGATAAGCTCGATGAAATCGGCATTCAGCATACCACATTCTTTGATGTGGAGCCGGATCCGACGCTTGCGAGCGCAGAAGCGGGTGCCGCACAGATGACTTCGTTCCAGCCGGACGTGATCATTGCCCTCGGCGGCGGTTCTGCGATGGACGCAGCAAAGATCATGTGGGTGCTGTATGAGCATCCGGAAGCGGATTTCAAGGACATGGCAATGCGCTTTATCGACATCCGCAAGAGAGTGTATACGTTCCCGAAGATGGGCGAAAAGGCGTATTTTATCGCAGTTCCGACCTCTGCCGGCACCGGTTCTGAGGTGACGCCGTTTGCTGTCATTACCGATCAGCGCGACGGCGTGAAGTACCCGCTTGCTGACTATGAACTGCTCCCGAATATGGCGATTGTCGATGCGGATATGCACATGACCGCGCCGAAGGGTCTGACTGCCGCATCCGGTATTGACGCGGTCACGCACTGTCTGGAAGCTTACGCTTCCGTCATGGCAACCGATTATACCGACGGTCTTGCGATTCAGTCGCTGAAATCCATCTTCACCTATCTGCCCCGTGCCTACGAGAACGGCAGCGATGCCAAAGCGCGTGAAAAGATGGCAAATGCCGCAACGATGGCGGGTATGGCTTTTGCGAATGCGTTTCTCGGCGTGTGTCACTCGATGGCGCATAAGCTCGGTGCCTATCATCACATTGCACACGGCATTGCCAACGCACTGCTGATTGAAGAGGTCATCCGCTACAACGCCGCCGAAGCACCGGCGAAAATGGGTACCTTCTCGCAGTATGATCATCCGCATACACTGGCGCGCTATGCTGAGGTTGCGGACGCGCTCGGTCTCGGCGGCAGCACCGATACCGAGAAGATGGAAGCCCTGATTGCAGCTGTCAATACGCTGAAAGAGCAGATCGGCATTAAAAAGACGATCGCGGACTACGGCGTGGACGAGAAGACGTTCCTTGCATCGCTGGATGAAATGAGCGAGGCTGCTTTCGATGACCAGTGTACCGGTGCGAACCCGCGCTATCCGTTGATCTCCGAAATCAAGGAGATGTATCTGCGTGCATATTACGGTGACGGACACTTTGTTGAAAAGGAGATGCCGCCCGTCCCGAAGACCCGCAAGAAGAGAACGGCAAAAAAGGCATAATGTGAGGAGGGCGTATCATGAAATTTGACGAGATCATTGCAGAACGCAGCAATAAAACGATTTACAGACTCGGTGACCGCTGCTACAAGGTATTTGACGAGAGCTATTCCAAGGCGGGAATTCTGAATGAAGCCCTGAACACAGCGCGCGTGGAGGAGACCGGTCTGCATATCCCGAAGATCCTCGAAGTGACCAATGTGGACGGAAAATGGGCGATTGTCATGGATTACGTCAAGGGCAAGACAATGACCGAGCTGTTCAATGAACATCCGGAAAAGCTGGATGAGCTGATGGATCAGTTTGTGGAGATTCAGCTCAATGTGCAGTCATATAAATGCCCGCTGCTCAGCCGCCTGAAAGATAAGATGCACGGCAAGATTTCTGCGTCGTCCTTCCCTGCGACCACACGCTATGATCTGCATACCACGCTGGAATCCATGCCGAAGCACCTGAAATTGTGCCACGGCGACTTCAACCCGTCCAATATCATTCTCGGGGATGACGGAAACACCTATATTATTGACTGGGCGCATGCCACACAGGGCAATGCTTCCGCAGATGCAGCACGCACCTATCTGCTGTTCTGCCTCAACGAACGGGAGGACGTTGCCAAGAATTATCTGCGTCTGTTCTGTGAGAAGAGCGACACGGCTGTGCAGTATGTGCAGAAGTGGATGCCGATTGTTGCGGCATCGCAGTCGGTCAAGGGCAATGACAAGGAGCGTGCATTCCTTGAAAGATGGGTCGATGTCGTAGACTATGTCTGATCTTTGCATTGATTGCTCCTGATTTTGTTTGACGGGAGGTTTCAGGAATATGTTTCAGGAATTCGCACCCGAATGGGAGGGCTTTGCTCAGGGAAAATGGAGCAGTGCTTCCGTAAATGTACGCGATTTTATTCAGTGCAACTATACGCCTTATGACGGAGATGACAGCTTTCTGGAAGGTCCGACCGAAGCCACCAGAACGCTTTGGGCGCAGGTCATGGAACTTGCGCGACAGGAGCGCGAGGCGGGCGGCGTGCTGGATATGGATACGAAGATCATCTCCACGGTCACTTCCCATGCAGCCGGCTATCTGAACCGCGATCTGGAAAAGATCGTCGGCTTGCAGACAGACAAGCCCTTCAAGCGTGCCTTGCAGCCGTTCGGCGGAATCCGCATGGCGCAGCAGGCTTGCAGGGAATACGGCTATGAAGTGGACCGGGAAGTTGTTGACATCTTTACGAAATACCGAAAGACCCATAATCAGGGCGTGTTCGATGTCTATACGCCGGAGATGCGTCTGGCACGCAAATCCGCGATTCTGACCGGTCTGCCCGATGCCTACGGCAGAGGACGGATCATCGGAGATTACCGCAGAATCGCTTTATACGGCATTGACATGCTGATTGAAGACAAGCAGCATCAGAAAGAGACCCATTTTATCCGCATGACTTCAAAGAACATTCGTCTGCGCGAGGAGCTGTCGGAGCAAATCCGCGCGCTGGAAGAGTTGAAGCAGCTCGGTGCGATCTATGGGTTTGACATTTCCCGCCCTGCGAAAAATGCACAGGAAGCTGTACAGTGGCTTTATTTTGGGTATTTGGCTGCGGTCAAGGAGCAGAACGGTGCGGCGATGTCGCTCGGCAGAACATCCACGTTCCTCGATATTTTCATTCAGCGTGATCTGGATCGGGGCGTTCTCACCGAATCCGAAGCGCAGGAGCTGATTGACCACTTTATCATGAAGCTGCGCATGGTGAAATTTGCCCGCACGCCCGAATACAATGCACTGTTTTCCGGCGACCCGACATGGGTGACGGAATCCATCGGCGGCGTGTCCGTGGACGGACGGCATATGGTGACGAAAAATTCGTTCCGGTATCTGAATACGCTGAACAATCTCGGCACGGCACCGGAGCCGAATATGACTGTACTCTGGTCAGTCAATTTGCCGCTGAATTTCAAACGCTTCTGTGCAAAGATGTCGATTCAGACATCCTCCATTCAGTATGAAAATGACGATCTCATGCGCGTGACGCACGGCGACGACTATGCGATTGCGTGCTGTGTGTCGTCGATGCGCGTCGGCAAGGAGATGCAGTTTTTCGGCGCGAGAGCAAATCTTGCCAAATGTCTGCTCTATGCAATCAACGGCGGCGTTGATGAGGTCATGAAAGTGCAGGTGGGACCGAAATACCGTCCTGTGACGGGGGACTACCTGGATTTTGACGATGTGATGGACAAGTATGACCAGATGATGGAATGGCTTGCCGGGCTGTATGTCAATACGCTCAATATCATCCATTTCATGCACGATAAATACTGCTATGAGCGCGTGCAGATGGCCCTGCATGACCGGGAGGTAAAACGCTATTTTGCAACGGGCATCGCCGGGCTTTCCGTTGTGGCGGATTCCCTCAGCGCGATTAAGTATGCAAAAGTCAAGTGTATCCGCGACGCGGACGGTATCGTGACGGACTACGAAATCGAAGGCGATTTCCCGAAGTACGGCAATGACGACGACCGTGTCGATCAGATTGCAGTGGATATTGTCCACAGATTCATGGACAAGATCCGCAAGCACCACACCTACCGCGACAGTGTTCCGACGATGAGCATTCTGACGATCACCTCGAATGTGGTCTACGGAAAGAAGACGGGCAACACACCGGACGGCAGAAAGCACGGAGTGCCGCTTGCACCGGGTGCAAATCCGATGCACGGCAGAGATACGCATGGTGCTGTTGCATCGCTGTCCAGCGTCTCCAAGCTGCCGTTCCGCGATGCACAGGACGGTATTTCCAACACATTTTCGATCATTCCGGATGCGCTCGGCAAAAACAGTGCGGTGTTCTCCGGAGAATTGGATCTGGATGCACTGCGGCATGAGGAGACGGATCATGAACCGAAATGAAGCACCGGTT
>JAZQNP010000041.1:0-10020 GCA_045627405.1 Oscillospiraceae bacterium
GGGGACGGGGATTTTTTGTACAGGGAGGTACGGAGGGACCGCTGTCCCTCCGGCAGGGGTGTGGGGACAGCGTCCCCACAGTATCCCCCGATCACGCCGCGCAAATTCTGATTTACAGCACGGTCATTTCCTGCGCACAGATGCGCCGCAGATCGGCAGAGACGGAAAGCAGCTCGGCTGCAAGATCATCCCGATCTGTGGAAAGAGCCGGCAGGCGGCAGATTGCCTCATTGAGATCGGAGAGCATTTGTCCCGGCAGCACCAGTCCGAGCATATCCGCGTCCTCTTCCCACTGTGATTGCAGGATGCGGATTGCGGCTTCGATGTCTGTCACAGGCGCATCGACTTCAATCAGCGCGGTCACGCGGTCGGTTTTGGCACGCAATCTGCGGCAGTGATACTGTACATTCCAAAAAGACAGTACAGATACGGCAAACACACTGAACAGTATCCATGCTGCGATTTTGACACGGAAAGGCTGCTTTGTTTTCATGCTTTCTGCTCCTTTCCAGCGAAAACTTCATTTTTGCGCACCAGAGTTTTGATGCCCTGCCGGTCGGCAGTCAGCAGAAAGATCTCGCTGATGTCCATGCCCTGCTGCGTGAGAATGCCGTCCAGCCGCGCTCTGGTGAATCCGACGGACTCCATTCCCTGCTGACTGATGCAGCCGTCTGCGATCAGCACTTCCGGCGGCAGTTCGTCCTTGGGATTCAATTTCATATCTTCACAGGTGACATTGCGGTATTTTGCTTTCTGATATGCGGAAATTGCGCCGTTGGTCTCCACAATCGCAAGCAGCACCTCATTGACATCGAAGATGCCGAGGCTGCGCAGTGCGGTCATAAGATCATCCAGAGAAAGACGCAGTGCGCGCATGACCTGCTGCTCTATGACACCGTTGCGTATGATGATCTGCGGGCTGCCGAGCAGGAGCTTGCGCAGAGGGCGGCTGCGCAGGGTGCCCCATGAGAGCAGCACCTCAAAGCAAATGAGCATCAGCATAGGGATAATACCCATCATCAGAGGAAGCTGCTGATCTTCCAGCGGCAAGGTCGCAGTATTGGAAATCAGCATCGCAATGACAAGCTCCGTCGGCTGCAATTCGCCGATCTGCCGCTTGCCCATCAGCCGGATGCCGAAGATGACAATGGGATAAATAATCATCACGCGCAGAAAGCATATCAGCACGCAAATGCACCTCCGTTTCTCCGGATAGTATTGCAGTTTGCGCTGAAAGTATGCAACTATGTAATTATGCAGCGGAATTTTTTTGAAATGATTTGTGATATTTTGCCCTGCTCAGTTGTTATATATATGAGATCTCAAAAGCAAAAGGGAGGTGCTGCGGATGAACCGTGAGAAAATGGCGGCAATCTATGACAAATATCACAGCGCGGTCTACCGCGTGGCACTTTCTTACTGCCGGAATGTGCAGGACGCTGAGGATATCACACAGGATGTGTTCCTCAAACGCTTTACCCTCGACCGCATCTTCCCCGATGAGGGGCAGGAGAAGGCATGGCTCATCCGCATGACCGTGAACCGGTGTAAAAATCTGCTGAAAGCGATCAAGCGGCGAAATGCCGTCCCGCTCGATGATGCGAAAGAGCTTTGCATCACGCAGGAGGAAACGGACATCTGGGAGGCAGTCGCAGCTCTGCCGCCGAAATATCGTCTCTGCGTGCAGCTTTTTTACGGTGAGGGCTATGCCGTTGCGGAAATCGCCGCCATGACAAACCAATCGGAAACAGCCGTCCAGACGCAGCTTTACCGCGCGCGAAAGCTGTTGAAGGACATACTCGGAGAGGAGGTCACACCATGAAGGATATGCAGCATTACCGCGTGATTTCGGCACGTGTGACGCCCCGTGCTTCATGCAGAGAGGAGGTCATTTCTATGGCAATGGAAATGCAGAAAAAAAAGAACCGCCCCGTGATGCGGAAAATCGGCATCACGCTGGCAGCAGCAGCAGTCGCAGTCGGCGGCATGACCGTTGCGGTCGGCGCGGCAAACGACTGGGATTACCAGAGTATTTTCACCAAGTATTTCAGTGACAAGACGGAGAGCACAGTGGAGTACGATTTCAGCAAGGTCGGCATGGATATAAACCAGTCGGCGGAGTATGCGTTCGGAACGGTGACGGTTGAATCGGCACTGATTACACCTTATGCGATGTATCTGAGCTGGGATATTCAACTCAATGATACAGCACCGACGAATGCAGATGATGTGTTGTTCAGCTCGATCGGTCTGAGCACAGAATCCGGCATGAACAGTCTGATGGTGCATGAGGTCGCCGGCACACGCGGCGACGACGGCGCATACCACTTCGCCGCCATTTTGCAAAGCGGAGAAAGCGAACTCACCGGAGAGACTTACAAGCTCTGGAACACTTCGCTTGCAAAACGCCCGTCCGGAGGCGGAAATCCGACGTATTTTCAGGATTCTCTGAGCAGCACCGAACAGGATGCAATCCTGTTCACGGTCAGTGAGACAACTGAATTTGGTCTGAAAAAGCTGGACGGTGCCCTGCACACAGAATACTGTGATGCGGAATATTTTGCGGTCTCACCGCTGGGCATCACCTTCACCGATGCCAAAGGTGCCGACCCGCAGAAGGTTCTGGAAGAGACAGGCAATCTCGGGTGGACAGAAGCCACGGTCAGCAAGGAATTTGCTGTGACTGCGGTCTATGCAGACAGCACGGAGCAGCAGCTCGCAAACACATGCCGCTGCATTGTCTACTACGACTCCAACCCGGATCTGTATGAAATGTCGTCGTTCGGTTACCGCTATTTTCTGACATTCGACACCCCGCTCGAAACCGAAGGTCTCACTGCAATCATCATCAACGACACCGAAATCCCGTTCTAATAACCGCAAATGAAAAAAGCCGCCGCATCCGGAAAGGACGCGGCGGCTTCGCATTGCGTATTGAGAGAATCAGCTTGCCTTGTTGAGCAGCTTCATCAGCTGAGACTTCTTGCGTGCTGCATTGTTCTTGTGCAGCAGACCGGCAGCACATGCCTGATCCACACGCTTGATTGCATAGCGGATGACTGCGGTACGGTCAGTGCCGCCGACATATGCCTTCTTAATTGCGGTCTTCATCTCAGAGCGTCTTGCCTTGTTGCGGGCTGCACGCATCTTGTTCTGCTTGTCTCTCTTTTCGGGTGTCGGACGCTTCTTCGGCGCGTTGTTTGCTGCTGCCATAATGGTACTCCTTTTCTTCCTGCACGATGCAGTCGTGATGTTTGCCTGCATATCGCAGGATTGTCTGCTTTTCGCAGATTCTCAGAATAATTCCGGAAAAGCGGCATACAGTAAATCCAAAGCGATTATGGCGGGATCGCTTCGATCAGCACGGGTGGGGACCGCTACTTTACATGCTGCCAAACCAAGTATTATTTTACCATGTATTGCGAAAAATTGCAACCGTGCAGAAGGTAGAATTTTTATGGAAAAGCGAGGCTCTTTTCGGTGAAAACCACAAAAGCATCCTCGATGCGGCAGCCAGTACCAAGCATCGTTTTGTGCGATCGGAATGAAGAAACAGGGAGATGATGGAGATGCAGCAGAGCAGAACCGACCTTGCGGTGGAGCGTGCAGAGCAGCTGGACGCTCCGGAGGGCATTACACTGCACAAACGCGGCAAAGCATTTGAGATTACGGAGATTGAGATTGACTCTGACGAACACGGCGCGGTGATCGGGCGGGGAAAGGGTCGTTATCTCACGCTGGAACGCATCGAGCTGAACGGAACGGGCAGTGCCATGCAGGCGCAGACGGAGGAACTTGCGGCGGAGCTGCGGCAATTTCTGCCGGAGGAAGGTGCCGTGCTGGTGGCAGGGCTTGGCAATGCGGACATTACACCGGATGCACTCGGACCGCAGGCTGCCGGACTTGTGCTTGCGACAAGGCATCTGCGGACAGAATTGACCGACAATGAGCCGGATACTGCGTTTCTGCGCGATCTGCGGCAGGTGAGTGTGCTGGCGAACGGTGTACTGGGGCAGACCGGCATTGAAACGGCAGAGCTGATTTCTGCACTGCGTGAAACGGTGCAGCCTGCGTGTGTCATTGCGATTGATGCGCTTGCCTGCTCCGATCTCAGCCGGCTCGGTACGACGGTACAGATTTCTGATGCGGGCATCTCACCGGGCAGCGGCGTGCAGAACCGCCGTGCGGAGCTGAGTGCGCGCACGCTGGGGCTGCCGGTGATTGCGGTCGGTGTTCCGACGGTTGTCGATCTGCACACCATCGTAACACAGGCAGTCGGAGACTCTGCACAGGATGCACTGGACACGCTGCCGAACATGATGGTCACACCGCGTGATATTGACCGCCTGCTGCATCACGCAGCCCGCCTGATTGCAATGAGCCTCAATCTGGCACTGCATCCGCAATTCACCTTTGCCGATGCAGAGGCACTTGGCTGACAAAAATCCCGCTGATCCGGCTGAAAACAGCAAGACAGCGGGATTTTCACGGTTATGATTTCTTTGCGCGGATTTCCTCTTCGAGATGCTGTGCGCGGAGCAGTGCGGTATCAATGTGGTCGCAGAAATTTTCTGCGCCGACGGCTTCCGCCAGCCCTGCTTTCGTCATTGCGTGCATCGGCTGTTCATTGACATGAGAGAAGACCACACGGACATTCTGCCGGTTGCAGTACGCGACAACATCGCCCAGCGATGCCACACCCGACGCATCCACCGCAGGGACATTCCGCATCCGGATGACCAGCACATCAATATCTGAGTCATTGAGCATATAACTGAATTTTTGTGATGCCGCAAAGAACATCGGGCCGTTGATTTCATACACTCTGGTGCGTGCGGGAATCTTTTTGAGGAGAATGTTGTCCGGATCGGTTTCCTCATCATCCACATCGACCCATGTGTGCGCCTCAGTGACATCTGCCATTCGCTTCATAAAGAGCAGGGCTGCCATGACCATGCCGATGCCGATTGCAACGACCAGATCAAACACAACCGTCAGAACGAGCGTCGTAATCAGCACTGCAATATCGCTTTTGGGAGCCGTTTTCAGTGTGTTGCGGATATTTCTCCATCCGCTCATATTATACGCGACAACGAACAGAATCGCAGCGATGGCCGGCATCGGAATCAGAGAAGCAAAGGGCATCAGCAGCACAAGAATGATGAGCAGAACGATTGCATGCACAATGCCTGCAATCGGTGTGCGGCCGCCGTTTTTGACGTTGGCAGCGGTTCTTGCGATGGCACCCGTGGCGGGGATGCCGCCGAAGAGTGCGGAACCGATATTGGCTGCACCCTGTGCAATCAGCTCCATGTTGGAGCGGTGCTTGGAGCCGATCATGCCGTCTGCGACCACGCAGGAGAGCAGAGACTCCACCGATGCAAGCAGTGCAATCGTGAATGCCGGCGAGATCAAAGAGCGTATGCGGGCAAAGGTGAATGCAGGCACAGTGAATTTCGGCGGCGCAGAGGAAATCGTATAGAGATCCCCGATGGTGTTGACATTCATATCCGTCAGCTTGACGATGGCGGCGCAGACAATGACTGCGATCAGGGAAGCGGGGATTATTTCGAGCTTTTTCGGCCAGAGAATCAGAACGGCAAGCGCGATGACGCCGATCAGTGCCGCCTGCCAGTTGAATGTGCCGATGCAGCGGACAATTTCCGTGACCTTATCGACGGTTTCAATCGGCGCGTTTTGGAAGGTCAGACCGAGAAAGTCTTTGACCTGCCCGATGACAATGGTCACGGCGATGCCAAAGGTGAATCCGGCGGTGATGGTACCGGGGATGTACTTGATGAGCTTACCGAGACGACAGATGCCCATAACGATCATGATGACGCCTGCCATCACCGTCGAGATGACAAGTCCGTCCATGCCCTCTGATGCAACGATTCCTGCGACGATGGTTGCAAATGCGGCAGTCGGACCGGCGATCTGCACACGGCTTCCGCCGAGCAGTGAGACCAGAAAACCGGCAACAATCGCAGTATAGAGTCCCTGCTCCGGATTGACGCCGGATGCAAGTGCCAGTGCGATGGACAGCGGCAGCGCGATGATCGCTACAATCACACCGGCGATCAGATCCTTGATGAACTGCTGTCCGGAATATTGTTTGAGGACAGAAAAAAGCTTTGGTTTGAGTTTTTCCTCAGTCGGTTTTTTGGATATTGCTTCCATTTCACTTCATCTCCATTTCATAATCGGAACGGTTTTCATTATACTACGATTTTTCTGTGTTCTCAATGCTTTTTGCCGAACTGATGAAAATTTGTAGCTTTCCATATTATGTTTATATCCTGTCGCGGAAATATGAGCGAAATATCCATAGCGGCTGTGCCGCGGTTACGCCGCTCAAAAAAGCAGCACCGGCTGAACTGTTCAGCCGGTGCGTTCGGTTATAAGTCCGCAGTCGGAATGTCGTTGCGAAGATTATCTCCGGCAAGGTCGGTGTCGTAGCTGCCGTATCCGTCTGTGCCTTTTGTTTTCCCTTGAATCTCCGGCACCGGTCTGACGTCATTCTTCGGCTTTTTCGTGTAGTCGGGACGTTTCATACCCTTTTTTGCCATGGTTATCACCCCGCAGTTATTGTTGCCGAATCGGAAGAGATTATACGCGATGCCGGGAGATTGTCTTTCAGCAAAGTCATTGCGTTCCGATGTTTCTCTTCGCCGAGCGTCGATGCGCACAGATCTTCAATCACGGCACAGTCCTGAACGGCATCATAACAGGAAAAGACAGTCGCCAGCACACAGCAGTCGGTGTTTACGCCGCAGAAATACAGCATATCAAAATGCTGCGCTGTCAGAAAATCCTGAAATGCCTGTGTAAAACCGGAAAAAGACTGCTTCTCAAAAATAAGCTGTACATGAGGCAGAATTTCCGGTACCAGCTCTGCGGCAGGTGTGTTTGCCATGCAGTCCCGCCACCCGCCGAACCGATAGCAGGCAGTGTCCGGCGTATTGCAGTATTGTGTTGCGGCAATGCAGCTGAATCGGTGATTTGTGAGATAATCTGCAATCTTTCGCGGGAGATGACAGGTGTGTTCGTTGATGAATCCGTTTTGCAGATCGACAATCACCAGACAGGTTTTGTTCAGATGGATCCCTTCTCTCTGTTGATGAATCAGAGATAGTATGACCTCTGCGCGGGATTTCATACCCTGTTCAGCGGCAGGGTGCGTTGCGATGAATGATGCCGCATGCAATTTTTGTACCGGCGTTTCCCGAGGGCTGTGTGGTGAAATCATCCGGCTGACTGTGTATGATGACTGCCTTTCCGATGATCTCCTGTATGCAAATCCGGTTTGTCAGGATAATTGACAGCGCATAGCCGCGGTTTTCAAGCAGCGGCGGCAGATCTCCTGCGTGGGCAGGATGCGGGCAGTCATCCGGATTGTCATGGGTACCGGCATCCGCAAACGGATCATCGCTGTTGCCGGTGCAGGATCCGCCGTCATGGATATGGTATGCAAAAAAGCGGTCGCCGCAGGTTGCCTGCGAAGAGGGCAGTCCGCGGATCTCTGTGTATACAATGACGCCGGACTGTGTCTGCCAGAATCTGACTGTGCCGCTGATGGCAGGATACGCTTCACTGCCTGTGACATCGGCAATCGCCTGCGGACGAGTTCGCAGCAGCGGCAGAAGCGGCAGCAGCGGAAATTGTGAGGAATTGGAATACATACTTCGGCTCCTTTCTGTTTGATCTTATCATATGAAAGACGGCCGGAGTATGTGCGGAAAGGAAGATGGTTTGATCGGATGCTGTTATCTTAATAGATGTACTGACTTACGATATAATATAAATATACAACTTGCGATTTATGTCTGAATATGCTATAATACGGTCAGAGCTTGTGAAAAGGCACAGCTCCCGTTACGGCAAAAAACGGCAGAACATCAGCACACAAACAGATTTGAGGAGTTTGATATGAAACGGATATTTCGGATCCTGCCCCTGATCGCAGGACTGCTTCTGCTTTCTTCCTGCGGCGCAGCATCGAGGGATGACCTCGCAGCAGATACGACCGTGATCATCACGGAAACAACCGAAACAACCGCTGCAACGGTCACAACCGCAACCACTGCTGCAACGTCCAAAACAACCGCAAGCGTCACAACTGCTGCGCAAACCGAAACAACATTGTGTTCTTCCAAAACGACAACTGCTTCCGTTTCCGCCCGTGCAGCCGTCACAACGGCACCCGCGGTACCGCCGCAGACCACCGCACCGCCGCAGACCACCGTACCGGTCACAACTGCTCCGCCGGACTGCCGGACACAAATGGACAAGCTCATCAAAAAGTATAACAAGAACTGTGCCGTTCTGGTTTACAGCATGGACGGCGAAACACTCTACTCCTATCACCCGGATACGGCAATCTCCGGTGCAAGCCTCATCAAGCTGCCGTATGTCTATTACTGCTGCACGCAGCTTTCCGCCGGCGTGCGGAGCCTGGATGAAACAATTACATACACAAGCTCGTGGTATCACGGCGGTGCCGGCATCATCCGGCTCGGCGGATACGGCAAAGTGTACAGGATCTCTCAGCTCATTGATTATGCGATGCGGTACTCTGACAATGTTGCCTATGACATGCTGGTGTATCTCTTCGGCATCGACGGCTTCAATGCAATGGTGCGGTCGTGGGGCTATTCGGTCTCGATCAGTCAGAACACAAGATTTCCGTCTGTGACTGCTGCCTTTATGCGCACATCCATGGCGAATATCCAAAAGATGTCCGATGCCGGAGAATGCTGGCGCATCGCTTGGAATGCGCTTGTCAATTCCGTGCAGAGCTATGTGCGTGATGCAATTGGCAGCGGCAATGACATCGCGGTGAAATACGGCAGCATTTCGGCACAGTATCATGAGGTCTGTTATGTGGACGGGGCGCATCCGTACATTCTGGTGATTTTAAGCGGCGCAACGAATTATACGCCGGACGTGACCTTTGTGCAGAATGTGGCTTTCTGTGCGCAGGAAATCGCAGCCGCATATGCCGCCACGCTCACCACAACGACCACGACCACCACCATGACAACTACCACGACAACTACCACGACAACTACTACGACCACGACCGCCGCAACCACTGTGACGACTTCAATCACTGCACCGATTACTGCATCATCCGATACGGAAACTGAAACCACCGCAGCCCATCCTGTGCAAATCACAGAAGCGGCAGAGAACGGATGACTGCCGCAGATCTGCAAATAATGACTGAAACCAAGCGAAAACAAAGCATAGCGAAATCACATAGAAACGCTGGCTAATACGTAGTTCGTCAAGTTTCCCGTCCTCCAAATCCTGCAAGGCATGCGCCGCAGGAACCGCCGCGGATGTATTCGTGTAGAAGATAGTCTTCAACTGCAAAAGGGTATAACGAAACGGGAACCGGCTGTGTGTCGGTTCCCGTACTTTTATTATACATCATCGCTAAAGAAATCGGAATCAATCCGCTTGATGAGATAAGCGTGTACCGTTGATACGCCCAAATCATATTCGATCATCAGTTTTGTGAGGCGTTCACCATCGACCAGGATGATCTTACTGTGCAGTTGCTTGGCGGCATAGGCTTCGGCTTCCTTTGAAAACTTTGCTGTCGTGATAAAGATGCCCTTTGATGCGCCTTGTCCTGCGAGTGCGCCAAGAAATTTCTGAATCTCCGGTCTGCCGACTGTGTTGTCGGTTTTCCACTGCTTTGCCTGAATATAGATCGAATCAAATCCGAATTTATCGGAACTGACAACGCCATCAATTCCTTCGTCGCCGGATTTTACTGTGACAGCATCCTTATTTTCTTCCGGCTTTCCATAGCCCATCTTAATCAGGAGCTTCACAACCAGACGCTCGAACTCATACGGAGAGATTTTCATAATCTCTGTCATCAAGTCGCTTGCAAGTTCATCATTCAGTTCGTTCAATGCATCTTCAATCTGTTCCTGCGGGCTTTTTGTCTCAATTACTGAAGTATCTTCGGTATTATCATTATTTGATGCGGATTTCCCCTTAAAT
>JAZQNP010000042.1:0-5694 GCA_045627405.1 Oscillospiraceae bacterium
AATCCCGGTCCCCGTCCGGGGACGGGGATTTTTTGTACAGGGAGGTCCGGAGGGACCGCCGTCCCTCCGGCAGGGGTGTGGGGACAGCGTCCCCACAATGTCCCCCGATCACGCCGCGCAAATTCTGATTTTTGGGCGATTCGCGTTTTTGATTGACATTCTTTCGAGAATCGGCTATAATTAAGAAAAACAAATGTCAAATTAAAGGGGCGGCACAGAGATGAGAAACAAAATCACACATCTTTTGACTGTAAGCTGCATTGCGGTCATCTGCTGCGGCTGCGGCACGCACGAGCAGTCCGGCGGCGGGATTGTGCAGACGATCGAAACTCCGCCATCTGCTGCAACAACAACTGCAACAGAGACCACAACCGAAGCTGTGACGACAACAACTGCCGCATACGCCGAACGGGTGACGAAGGAAAGCGGCACTGTGCTGATTGCCGATGTTCCGCATCTGACACAGACGCGCAATTATGCGACCGCCTGCGAAAGTCTTGCGGCTGTCGGTCTGCTCCAATATTACGGCATCGACATCGACACAGATACATTCATTGCGCAGTATCTGCCGGTCGCGGACTATCCAACGCTCGGTTCAGACGGTGCGCTGCACGCGGAAAGCCCGTGGGAATTCTTCATCGGTGATCCTGCGCGCTCCGACGGCTACGGCTGTTACAGCGGCGCGATGGAAAAGGCGATCAACGCGATGATGCCAAGTCTTGCGATCGTGCAGCGCAATATGCCGCTGGAAACACTCTGTGCGGCTTATATTGACCGCGGGGAACCCGTCATGCTCTGGGCTACCATTGACATGGCTCCGGTGCAGGAGGGACACAGCTGGTTTCTGCCCGACGGCACATGGTTTACCTTTCTGCGTCCCGAACACGCGCTGCTCCTGATCGGTTATGATGAAAATTCGTATTATTTCTCGGATTCTCTGGCGGATGACGCTGTCATTGCCTATGACCGCGCTGCCGTTGAAACGGCGTACAATGCGATGTATCAGCAGGCGATTGTGGTGAATACGGCGGTGCTGCACGCTGCATCCGGCAGCTGATTTAATGATACACAATCGTACCGCCGCCCAGCACAATCTCCCCGTCATAGAAGACGGCTGCCTGTCCGGCTGTCACCGCACGCTGCGGCGCATCAAATTTCAGCATCACGGTATCGGCATCAAGAAATCGCAGCACTGCGGGCTGCTCCGGATGCCGGTAGCGGATTTTCGCGCTGCAACGGATTTCGCCTGCGGGCGGCGCGCCGGAGATCCAGTTGACATCGCGCACTGTAACCGTATCGGAGAACAGATCTGCATGATCTCCGATGATGACGCGGTTCTTTGCCGCATCAATCCCGCAGACATAAGCAACTTTTCCGAGTTCAAGTCCGAGTCCGCGCCGCTGTCCGACTGTGTAATGAATGATGCCCTGATGTCTGCCGAGTACATTGCCGGCGGTATCCACAAAATCACCCGGTTCTGCATGGGTGCCGGTCTGCATTTCGATGACGCGGGCATAGTCTCCGTCCGGCACAAAGCAAATATCCTGCGAATCCCGTTTCTGTGCATTGACAAAGCCCTGTGCGGCTGCAATTTCACGCGTCTGTGATTTTTGCAGTTCGCCCAGCGGAAACAGTATATGCGAAAGCTGCGCCTGCGTCAGCATGTAGAGCACATAGCTCTGATCCTTTGACGCATCCGCGGCTTTTTTCAGCAGATAGCCGGTTTCTGTCTGTTCGATCCGTGCATAGTGACCGGTGACGATCTTATCGCATCCGAGTTGCTGCGCACGGGCGAGGAGCTGTTCAAATTTCATGAAGCGGTTGCAGTCGATGCAGGGGTTTGGCGTTTCCCCGCGCAGATAACATGCGGTGAATTTTCCGATGACCTGCTCGCGGAACTGCTCGGTAAAATTGAAAACATAATAGGGCATGCCGAGCCGGAAGGCGACACTGCGTGCGTCCTCTACGTCGTCGAGGGAACAGCAGGTTCTGCTCCGCTCGATGCCCGCGTCCTCATTTTCATACAGCTTCATGGTGCAGCCGATGCAGGAATATCCTGCCTGTACCGTCAGATAAGCGGCGACGCTGGAATCCACGCCGCCGCTCATCGCAATCAATGCCTTTCCGCTCATCATTCAAACCGAGCAGCTCGGTTCCGGTGCTTCCTTGAACTGTTCCGGATCATAGGAAATACCGTTGCGGTCATAATAATCCTTGACAGCCGCCTTGATCGCCTCTTCTGCGAGGACAGAGCAGTGCAGCTTATGTGCCGGCAGTCCGTCGAGGGCTTCTGTCACCGCTTTGTTCGTCAGTTGGAGTGCGTCCGAGAGCGGCTTGCCCATGATCAGTTCGGTTGCCATCGAGCTGGATGCAATCGCACTGCCGCAGCCGAATGTCTCAAACTTGACATCCGATACAACTTCGCTGCCGCGTTCTCCCTCGATTTTCAGATAGATCTTCATAATATCGCCGCACTTGGCGTTGCCGACTTCACCGATGCCGTTTGCATCCTCGATCACGCCGACATTCCGCGGATTGCGGAAATGATCCATAACCTTTTCGCTGTAAAGTGCCATAATCTTCCCTCACATCAATACAAAGTCCGTCTTGCCTGCCATCTGGCTCCGCCAGATCGGAGACATGTTTCTCAGATATTCCACGACCGCCTTGACTTCACGGATCAGCGTGTCAATGTCCTCCTCGGTAGTATCCTCACCGAGCGAGAGACGCAGCGAGCCGTGCGCGACCTCATGCGGTCTGCCGATTGCCATAATGACGTGACTCGGGTCGAGCGAGCCGGAGGTACATGCACTGCCGGAGGATGCGCAGATGCCCTTGTCGTCGAGCAGCAGCAGCATGGATTCTCCCTCAATCGCCTCAAAGCAGAAGCTGACATTCGAGGGCAGACGGCGAACCGCATCGCCGTTTAAAATGCTGTGCGGAATCTCGCTCAATCCTGCGATGAGCCGGTCGCGCAGCCGGATGAGCCGTGCATTGTTTTCATCGAGATGCGCAAGGTTTTCTTCGAGTGCGGCTGCCATGCCTGCAATCGCCGGAATATTCTCCGTGCCGGCACGCTTATTGCGCTCCTGTGCGCCGCCGTAAATCAGATTTTCGAGGCGGATGCCCTTCTTTGCATACAGTACGCCGATGCCCTTGGGTCCGTGGAACTTATGACCGGAAAGCGAGAGCATGTCGATATTCTCTGCCTGCACATCAATATGCAGATGCCCCACAGCCTGTACCGCGTCCGTGTGGAACAGCACGCCCTTTTCGCGGCAGACTGTGCCGATCTCAGCAATCGGCTGCACGGTGCCGATCTCATTGTTCGCGTACATGACCGTTACAAGGCAGGTATCCTCGCGGATTGCCGCGGCAACCTCTTCTGCCGTGACGATGCCGTTCTCATGGACATCGAGCAGTGTGATCTCGAAGCCTTCTTTTTTCAGCGCATCGAGCGTATGCAGCACCGCGTGATGCTCAAACGCTGTCGAGATAATATGTTTCTTTCCTTTTTTCGCACCGAGTGCCGCCGCAGTCCGGATCGCCTGATTGTCCGCTTCGCTGCCGCCGGAGGTAAAGGTGATTTCCTTCGGGTCTGCGCCAAGGCATTTTGCGATGCGTGCCCTGGCGTCTTCAAGTGCTTCCTTTGCATCCTGTCCGAACGCATACAGGCTGGACGGATTTCCGAAATGCTCCTCCATATAGGGCAGCATCGCAGCAATCGCCGCCTTGCTCATCTTTGTCGTTGCGGCATTGTCTGCATAGATCATGGGGATTCCTCCTTATCAGTTCGCCGCAGAAACACGGCGGACACAAACATTTAACTACCTGTAAAGTAGGCAATTACAGTATAGCACCAATCTACCTATTTGTCAAGTAGGAAGAAGTGAAAATCGGGTGAAAATCATGCCCCCGGTACCGCTCTTTCTCATTATTGACAGAGAATATACAGATTATTCCATCTTCGCGCTTCCTGCACGTTTCCGCAGCGTTCGACATACAATAATACAAAAAAGCCGGCAGCCTGATTATAGAGCTCTTTCGCTGGGCAAACTGAAATCAGCAGCCCGATACATCAGGTATGCAAAAAACGAAAGATGAAAGGAAACAGCGAGTTATGTTGACAGTCAAACGCGGAGAGATTTACTATGCAGACCTCAGTCCGGTGGTGGGGTCGGAGCAGGGCGGCATCCGTCCGGTGCTGATCATCCAGAATGATGTCGGCAACCGGTACAGCCCGACCGTGATTGCAGCAGCAATCACAAGCAGGTGCGGAAAAGCAAAGCTCCCGACACACATTTCCCTCAGTGCCGAAAGCTGCGGTCTGACGAAGGACAGCATCATTCTGCTGGAACAGATCCGTACCATTGACAAGCAACGGCTGAAAAGCTGTATGGGAGAGGTCCCCGAAGATGTGCTGCGCGAGGTGGACAACGCACTGGAAATCAGCTTCGGACTGATTCCCCGTCCGCGCCGCAGCACCGCAGGAACGCGTCTGCGCTCATGAATGTAACGTGCAGACAGAGAGCGGGAGCCGTCAGCCTTCGGCTCCCGCTTTCTATTATGCGCACTTGCTTTTTTTGTGCGGATATGCTATACTGAAAACATCCGATATACAAAACAGCGAGGCGAATTCAGATGCGCAGCGGATTCGATTCCGCATACAGCCGCCTGTGCGCGGCAGCGCGGCGGAGGGAATCCCCGCATGCTTCTCGGATTATGACTTCTCATATGTCAACTTTTGTCCCGAAAGGAGATCTGATAAACCAGTGAAGAAACAGGAACATTCCGGCAAGTTGCTGCGCACGCTGGCTGCGGCGGCGATACCGGTTGCAGTCTGGGGGGCAGCGGAAAATACGCTGCTTCTGCGGGTGCAGGAATACCGCGTGCCGCTTGCCGGTCTGCCCCGCACAGCGGTCATCGCAGATCTGCACAAGCGGCGGTTCGGCAGACACAACTGCCGCCTCATTCAGACTGTCGCGGCACAGCATCCGGAGCTGATTGTCATAACCGGTGATCTGGTCTCACGGACTGTCTCCGACCTGACGGAAACAGCGCATCTTATGCGCGCGCTGCGGCAGATTGCGCCGGTGCTGGCAGTCACGGGCAATCATGAGGCGGATCTGCCGCCGACACTGTTTTTGCAGTTCCGGCAGACCGCGCAGGACTGCGGTATCACTTTGCTCGAAAATGAAACCGTCCGGATCGGTGCATGGCAGTTTGCGGGTCTGCATCTCTCCCCGGATTATTACCGCGGCGGGGGGATGTTCGGGTTCAAAGGAAAGCGAATTTGCACCGCAAACACACTGACGCGGCATCTGGGCAAATGCAGTCCGCACACCGTTTTGCTCGCGCACAATCCGCTTAGTTTTCCGGCATATGCCGAATGGGGGGCTGCACTGACGTTATCGGGGCATGTTCACGGCGGTGCCGTTCGTCTGCCGTATGTCGGCGGTCTGCTGTCGCCGGAGCGAACATTCTTCCCGCGGTATGATAAGGGCATGTTCCGCATCGGGACACATCGGATGATTGTCAGCGGCGGACTCGGTAAACTCCGCCTGTTTAATCCACCCGAAATTCTCATCATTCAGTCTGTGTGCCTGTGATAAATCAGAATTTGGCGGCGTGATCGGGGGACATTGTGGGGACGCTGTCCCCACACCCCTGCCGGAGGGACGGCGGTCCCTCCGG
>JAZQNP010000043.1:0-36955 GCA_045627405.1 Oscillospiraceae bacterium
TTCCGCATGGATGCACCGGGTGTTTACGCACTCCTCGGCACAAACGGGGCGGGCAAAACGACCTCCATCCGCATGATCCTCGGCATGCTCTCCAAGGACAGCGGCACGGTCGAATGGAACGGCGCACCGCTGACACTGCAAAACTGCAATGTCGGATACCTCGCAGAAGAACGCGGACTGTACCCCAAAAACACACTCATGGATCAGCTCATGTATTTTGCCGCGCTGCGCGGTGTCCCGAAAGCTGAGGCAAAAAAGCGCATTGCCTATTGGGCGGAACGGCTGGAAGCCACCGAATATCTCTATCCGCCGAAAGCACAGAACGGCAGAGCGGCGAAGCCCAAGAAAGCAGATCAGCTCTCTAAGGGCAACCAGCAGAAAATTCAGTTCATGCTCGCACTGCTCAGTGATCCGGAGCTGCTGATCCTCGACGAACCGCTTTCGGGTCTTGACCCTGTCAATACTGACCTTTTCAAAAGCATTATCCATGAAGAAATCGAAAAAGGCAAATATCTCATCATGTCCAGCCACCAGATGGCTGTCATTGAGGAATTCTGCACCGATCTCACGATTCTCAACCGCAGCAAAACCGTTTTGCAGGGCAACCTTGCCGAGATCAAAAAGAGCTACGGCAGAATCAATCTGTTCATCAAGGCAGAGCAGGATCTGCGGCCGCAGATCGAAGCTGCCGGTGTCCGGATTCTCTCCTCGGTCGGCTTTTCCTATCAGTGCAGAGTCTCAGGCGATGAACAGGCGAATGCCCTGCTGAAAACGCTTGTCTCTGACGGCATCCCGCTCGTCACCTTTGAACTGAGAGAGCCGAGTCTGCATGAGATCTTCGTGGAAAAGGTGGGCGATGCACATGAAGACACCGAATCGTAACGCCCTGCGCGGCACCCGCACCGTCTTTCGCTACACCATGCAGCAGCATTATAAAGCAATGTCGGTGCGCATTTTTCTGATTATACTGTTTATACTGGCACTGGCTGCATTTCCGCTGATGCGGCTGATCAGCGGCGGGGAATCTGAGATCACGCAGACGGAAATCAAGCAGATCTATCTGCAAAATGAAACGCCTTTCACCGTCAGTGAGGATGACATCCGTTCTTCCGACGAACGCTATGCTTCTGTCAAAGCAGAGGAGACCGATGCCAAAGGAAAAAAGCTCGCAACGATGCTCGACGAGGAGCCGCATTCTGCTGCCGTCGTGATCTCCGCGGCGGAAAGCGGATACGGCATTGACATCCGTACCTATTACGGCGAAAACAGCGCAGTCACCTCTGCCGATGCGCAGACGCTTGCAAATGTCCTGACAGATACGCTGCATCAGGCAATTCTCCGAACGGCAAATATCTCGGAGGCACAGGAAATCATCGTCAACAGCAAGGCAATGCCCATGCAGGTGCTGACGGTCGCAGATTATCAGGCAGGGACCGTTTCCGAGACCGACACCTTCACCCACATGTTTGTCAATCTCGCCTACGCATATCTGGTTCTAATCCTCAGCGCACTGGCGATGAGCTATATTTTCCAGCTCTGCATGGAAGAAAAAGTGTCCAAGCTCGTAGAGTCGCTGCTGGTCAGCGTTGCACCAGCTGCGCTGCTTACCGGCAAAATCATTGCCGCTTCCTGCATGCTCTTCATCGGCGTCGGTGTGGTCATTACCGGACTGATCTGCTCTTATTTCATCGCCAAGTCCTCCGGCGATGTCAGTTTCGTCGGAGAATTCTTCCGCACAGTCTTTGACGCAGATCTGTCCACGCTGCATATCAGCATCGGCACGGTGCTGCTGCTGGCTGTCTGCCTGCTTCTGGCGTATGCAATCTGTGCGTTTTTCAGCGGCATTGTCGGATCGTGCTGCTCCAAAACGGAGGATACCCAGCAGGCAAGCCTTGCGGTTGTGCTGTTTATCATGGTCGGCTATCTGACCGCTTCTCTGACGCCGGCAATGGAAAGCGATGCCGTCAACTATTTCTGCGCACTGTTTCCGATAACCTCCATCTTTACGGCACTGCCGAATTTCATCTGCGGAAAAATCAGCCTGCCGGTTTTCATACTCGCGCTTGTCTTGCAGGCGGTCACGGCATATCTGCTGGCGCGTCTCGCAGGAGCTGTCTACCGCATGATGCTGCTCTACCGCGGCAGCTTCCCGAAATTCCGTCAGATCCAGCAAATGCTGAAAGAAAACCGCGCTGCTGAAAAAGCCGCCGCCGGAAAGGAGGATACACATGAATCATAATCCTTTGTCCGGTACCGGAAAGGTATTCTGTTTTTCGTTTAAGCAGACCTGTCTTTCCAAAGGCTGGTTGATCTCTACCGTCGTAATCGCAGCACTGCTGCTGATCGGCATCCCGCTGATTTTTCTCGGCATCACGGCTGCGGCTTCGGATGAAAACGAGGATGACAGCGATCAGATCCGGACGGTGTTTGTCGTCGATGAGACCGCAGGAGAAGCCGATTACAGTGTAATCAGCGAAAAGATCACATTCACGGCATTTGCCGCAATGGATGAAGCTGTGGATGCGGCGGCATCCGCTTCCGGTGAAGATGCCGCAAACACCGTCATTCTGCGCGTGACAAAACCCGACGAAACCTATCTTCTGTCCGTCTATCTGCCGGAGAACACAAACATCTCCCGCAGCAGAGCAAGCAGCTTTGCAGACGAATCTGCCGGCATGTTTTCTGCGGTTCTTCTGCAAAAAGCAGAGCTGTCCGCAGAAGAAGCAATGCTGCTCTCCATGCCGGTTACGGCAGAAACGGTCGCACTCTCTCCCGATAACGAAGCCGAAAGCGACGACACGGATATGATGGCAGAAATCCTCGGCTTCATCCTGCCGTTCTTCATGATGATGCTGGTCTATATGATGGTCGTCTTTTACGGTCAGAGCATGGCAAACAGCGTCATGCTGGAAAAAACTTCAAAGCTCATGGAGACGATTCTGACGGCGGTGCATCCGTTCGCGCTGATGGCAGGCAAGCTTCTGGCGACAGCCTGTGCAGCCGTGCTGCAAATCCTGACATGGCTGTTCTGCGGAATCGCCGGCAGTGTTGCAGGTGCCATGTTTGCATCCTCGATGATTCCCGATACAGATACCGAAGCGGTTGTGATCATCAATCAAATCATGGACAGCAGCTCCCTCTTTTCCCTCAGCGGGCTGCCGCTCGGACTGCTGATCCTCGCACTCGGATTTCTTCTGTATCTCTCCCTCAGCTCGGTGGCAGGCGCACTCGCCTCAAAGACAGAGGACCTCAACAAAACCAACATTGTTTTTGTTCTGGTGCTGGTGTTCAGTATGCTGATGTGCATCGGTTCGCCGTCCGATGCGGCAGATGACCTCACAATGATCTCTTCCGCTGCATGGCTGCGGTATTTTCCGTTCACGGCACTGCTGATCAATCCGGGCGAACTGGTACTCGGAAAGCTCAGTCTGCTGACCGGCTGCATCTCTGCGCTGATTCTTGCCGTAACCGTCATTTTGGTTGTGCTTGCAGCGGCTGTGATCTATCGGATGCTGGTTCTGTACCGCGGCAATCCGCCGACGCCCAAAAAGCTGATTGAAATGCTCCGTCAGCAATCCCGCGAAAAGTGAGCGAAAGCATATTCAAAATAAAAACAGTATCCCGCAGAAAAAGCGGGATACTGTTTTTTCATGAAAATCCGCAGAATCTCACGCAAGAAGCAAAAGCTGTTTCAGCAAAGAGAGATCAATGGCATTGACCTTTCTGTCCCCGCTGATGTCCGCAATGCGCAGCCGTGCGTCCGGCAGCGAGGCTTCCGTGGTCAGGTGCTTTTGCATCATCACAATGTCCGCCAGACTCAGCACACCGTCTTCGTTGAGATCTCCGTTCAGCGGCTGAACCTGCGAAGTGGTGGAAGTCTCCGTTTCCGCAGATGTCGTGGTGGTTGTGGTTTCCGATGTTGTTGAAGCGGTCGTCGTGGTGGTCGTCGTGGTTGTTGTAGTAGTGGTCGTTGTTGTGGTTGTAGTTGTGGTTGTCGTTGTGGTTGTAGTTGTTGTAGTGGTCGTGGGCGTTGTTTCCGTGTCCGATCCGCCCGGCATTTCCAGCTGCAATGTGCGGTATTCCGCGTTCATGGTATAGGTTTCATCTTCAAAGCCCGGAAATGCCATCAGCTCATATGTCAGCAAACCGCTGCTGTCAATCGACATTCCGTAAACAGAGCCGAATGCCTGCTCTGCCGATGTCAGTGTATAGAGCGTCTGCAAATCGCTGCCGTCAAGCGCAGTCGATTTGATTTCGGTCGGTGTCGTATAGTAAATGCGGCCGCCGAACACCTCTGCTATGGAATAGCAGTTGGTGTAAATACCGTTGTCCGGTGCTTTCCAGTATGTGCTGTACTGATACAGTGCCTCCGCACTGCCGTCTATCGTGCAGCACATCAGTGTTGCGGAAATATCAGAGAGCTTTTTGACGGAAGCGGGATCGGACTGCACGGTGAGAATCCATGTGCCGTCCTCCATCGGTGTCACCGCATCCAGAGCATACTTCCAGAACATATCTTCATAGGCATCGGACTGACAGGTGATTGTTTCGCCCTCACAAAAGATTTCCCAGTCGCTCGCTGCATGGTGCGAATCCGCCTGCATTGCAGCATCCGAACAGAGCAGATACGCATGGGCAGCACAGCCAAGCCGGTCGGGCGCGCCGTCATCATCGGTCACATCCACATGATACCATTTTCCGTCGATCTGCACCACATTCCACATGTGAGCAAGCGAGTCACATCCCAGTGCATAGCAGGGAATGCCGACCTCCCGACAGAGGACACAAAGCGCGAGTGCATAGCCCTGACAGACCGCCGACCCGCCGAGCAGCGCGGCATAGGCGTCATAGTAGGTATAACTCATATCATATGCACAGGCAGTCGCAAGATAATCATGGAAAAACAGCACCTTTTCCGCATCTGTCCAGCTTTCCTGACAAGCAGCCGCCAGTTCCGCAACTTTCTCATCAAATGCGTTCTGCATTTCCGGCAGATCCGCAGCAGCGTAATTGTACTCAATCACAACCTGATTGACATATCCGCGGGAATTTGTGCTGTATTTGAATCCGGAGCCGACATTGAACCATTTGGCATCGGTATAAAGCAGATGATAATATGTCTCCTGAAAATCCGAAAACGGCATGTTATAGGAGGAGACGGATACGGATGCCGTCTGATTTTCCCATGCGTTCCGAAGCAGCGTCTCCAAAGACACCGCGGGTGCAGCATACGCTGCAAACGGCATTGCCGCAGCCGAGCACACACCGGCGATCAGACCGGCAGCCGCACGCAGAATGTTCGTTTTCTTCATACGAATCACCCCAAAAACAAATCAAAATAAAGCAACTGTACGCAGCATATACACTGCAATCTCTTTTACGTTCATTATAGCACAAACAGCACCCTGAATCCAGCGGCAAATTGCTGAATTTCGGGTGCTGTTTTTGTAGTCTCAGACAAAATTTGAGAAAAATTATAGTTTTTTTCAGGTTTGAAATGCGCGCATCAACAAAAACTTTACTCCATCGCCATATCCTTGCCGTCTGCGTGCCGGAGTTTTAAGCGGTCAACCGCAAAGGCAATAAACTCGGAATTCGTCGGCTTGTGATTCTGCATCACAGGCAGTCTGCGGTACGAAAACGCCTGATCGGAAATCGGCATATTCCACGCCTGCGTAATTGCATGACGGATCGCGCGTTCCACACGTCCGACCGTACTCTGAAACCGCTCTGCGACCGCAGGATAAATATCCGTCATCATGACGCTGCTCCTGCCCGAAATCGCATACGCCGTCATAATTGCACGGCGCAGATAATGAAATCCGCGCAGATTCGCAGATATGCCAAATCCATACAGCAGGTTGGTTATTTCTATTTCCAGGTCCATTTTACTCGGCTGCTCATCCTCTCCATGACAGGAAAGGCGGAATTGTTTTGTCAGAAGCAGAGCCAGTTCGTTCATATTTGCAGGCATCATCAGACAGTCGATGCCGGCGCGGTGCACGGAATGTTCCAGAAATGCGTTTTCCGTGCTGACCAGCAGCGTGACGCGAATATCGTAAATTCTGTGGATTTCGTCTGCAAAGTAAGTATAATCCATAAACAAACTGTCTGTTGAAAGCAGAAGCATATCCGGATGGTCTCGGCGGATTGCCGCACGCAGTTCTTCAATCCCCTGCGGACATGTTGTTGCCCATACGCCCCTTCTGCGGAAGTGATCCGCACAGATCGTTGCAAATGCATTTCCAATATCCCCGATAAGAATGCGTTGCTGTTTTTGCATTGTTATGTCTCCTTAATGATCGAATTGTTTAATTTTGTAGTAAGATGTAGTGGTGTGTTGATTTCTGTAAAACGCGCGCATTACAAAGACATTATACCAGAACGCAAAGGGATATGTCAAGTACCTTTTCGACGATAATACAGATAAAACACGGCTTTTGAGTCGAACCGTGTCGAAGATCGCGCAAAAATTTTATTTCAATATTCGGATCGCAGAGAACCGTACCAACAAGATGAAAAAGGCGAAAAGAACCGGTGACACAGGGTCTCCGGTTCTCTCCGTTCTTTTTGTCAATGCGGACACATCAGAAATACATCGGTCAACGGTTAATCGTTGTTGTGAATTTCCCGTGTCGCCTCTGTCAGCACGCTTGTAACGGTGTCACCCATGTCATCCAGCATGCTCTCTGCGTCATCCAGAATGCCGTGATCTGTCCGTTCCTCTGTTCGTGTGCTGTTGTCGTGCAGAATGTCTGTGTCTTCCGTCCGGACAGTGGTCTCTGTCGTGGTCACGGTCGAGTCTGCTGTTGACCCGGTCGTTGCGGTCGTTTCCGTAACACGACGCGTACTGGTTGTCTCCGCACCATGCTCAGCTGTCGAAGTATCTCCGCAGCCCGCAAACACGAAGCAGCCCAGTGCAGCCGTCAGAAGCACAGGCAGCATTTGCTTTTTCATGCGAAATTGCCTTTCCTTTCTCAACAAATGTCCGCAAACAAACTTGCGGGCATGGATATGTTGCCACGATCTGTCCTCCTTTATCCGCGGTATGAAATGCCAAAATCGCAATTTCCTTGTATTTTAAACAGTTTCAACAGAGTTTTCAACATGCCTGCGCAGGAATCTCCCGCAAACACGCTCTTTTCTGTTTTTTTCAACAGGAAATCAGAAAGTTTTGCCGCTTCATTCCGCGCCGAGATATTCTTCGAGCGTGATCTGCACCAGATAGATTTCGGCAGCAGCATCGGTGCCGACATAGCGGTAGTGCCACGGCTCATATTGAATGCCGGTGATCTCGGATTTCCCGTCGGGATACCGCAGAATAAAGCCGTACCGGTAAGCGTTTTGTGCGAGCCAGCCGTAAACAGCGTCCGGCGTGCTGCCGCCGTCTGCTGCGGCATTGATGTCCACTGCAAGCCCAAGCTCATGCTCACTGGTACCGGGTTCTGCAACATACTGCCGCGCAAGGCTTTCTGCTTCATCGGCTGAAAATCCCTGTGTGATATAGCTTTGGATGCGCGTTTGCAGAATTTCCTCCTGATCCTCGTGTGTGCGAAATCCCTCCCGCACTGTGGGATAGATGCCCTCCGCGCGCATATCGTCAAACATCTCCTGCAAGGCGGGATAAATGCGTGCATCCACAGCGGTTCCGTTCGAGAGCGTGACGAGTTCGATGTCATCCGGGTAATGGTCGGGCAGCGGATGGGTGCTGTTGACAAGTGTGAGCATCCAGCCGTCATCAGGTACAGTGGCTGCGGTTTCCGTCGTATATGCGGTATCGGACTCCGGCAGAGCAGTTGTCTGCACCGCAGTTGTGATTCGGGTCGTTGCCGTTGTGATTTCGGCTGTCGGAGAGGATGCAGCGGTGTTTTCAGTGCGCGTGCAGCCGATTGCAGACATTGTGCCGCAGATACACAGCACGGCTGTGACTGCAACACCGGCTGAAAATAGATGTTTTTTCTGTGATTGCATGTGTTTTGCGCCCCTTTCGCGGATATTATACCACGGTTTCTGCCGAAGCGCAACGAGAAATGCAAAATCATCAGAAGGATTTAAGAATTCTTCATGAAAATTTCAGGTATTTTCGTTTGAGATTTTGAAGCCGGCAGCAGCAGATATGCAATGAGATAACTGCTTCCGCCTGCGATGACCGCCGCCGTCAGCGCAGCCATGCGGGATGTACCGGAGATGAGCAGCGTGTAAACGGTGCGTGCTGCCGCCGCGCAGAAACATGCTGCTGCCAGCGTTTTCCCGAAGATCGCTGCGATATGCAGACAGGCACCCGTGCGTCTGCGGAAAAAACCATACGCCAGAAGAAAAATGCAGAGATAGCAGATTGCAGTGGCAATCGCTGCACCGCGCAGACCCATATGCGGGATGAGCAGAAGATTGCCGGCGAGCTTGACTGCTGCACCGATCAGCATGACCGTGACCGTATCGCCTGCAAAGCCGGCAGCCTGCATCATACTGAACAGCGGATACGCACAGGCGGCGGGCAGCACGGCGGCTCCGAGCCACACAAGCGGCGGTGCTGCTGCGGCAACCTCCTGCGCACGGGATGCAAACAGCAGCATAAGAATCGGCTCGGCAAGCACGGCAATGCCGAGCCCTGCCGGAAATGCAAGAAAGGCAGTCCGCCGCAGCACCGTTTCCGCGTGATGCTGCACAGCATCAGAATCATGCCGGACAAAGCTCTCAGCAAATGCAGGCAGTACGCCTTTGCCGAGCATATTCGTGACAGACGGAACAAGATTGAACACCGTCACCGCAAGACCGGAATAGGCTCCGTAGCAAAAGTTGGCATATTCCGATGCTTCCTGTGAAGAGACGGCTGCGGAAAGCCCGAAGCGCAGCGGATCCCGCAGCATCACGCCGGAAAGCACCCGCAGACCTGCCGCAAGGTCGATGAGCGTCGTGAGATTTGTGACAAGAGAGGCGGCGGCAACAGGCAGCAGAATGCCGAGCAAGGCGCGCCGCAGGGCGCGGTCTGAGGCTTTATCCGGTTTGTACTGCGGAATCGGCTCCCTGCGCGGATGCAGTCGAAAACAAAGCAGCGTCAGCGTGCCGACGGCGGTCGAGATCGTGACGCCGAGGATTGCGGCAGCAGCAGCAGCCTCCGCAGTCGTCGTGCCGCCCGGCAGATACTGTTTGATCTGATTCGGAAAATGAAGTACCAGCACGCAGAGCAGCAAACCGAACAGCACGCGCCCGATGCCCTCTGCAACCTGCGAAACGGCAGTCGGCTGCATGGTGCGCCGCCCTTCATGCAGTCCGCGCAGCACGGCGTTGATGCAGCAGAACCAGACCGCGGGCGAGAAACACTTGACGGCAAGTGCAGCATGCGGATTTTGAAGCAGTGTGCCGCAGAGTGCATCTGCCGACAAAAAGAGAACAATGCTGCCTGCCGCACCCGCAATGCCGAACATGCGCTTTGCATTTGCGGCAATGCGTTCTGCGGAGACGCGGTCCCCTTTTGCACGCATCTGCGCAGTCAGCGCGGCAACAGCGGTGTTCATGCCCGTAACAGACAGGGCAAACACCGGCAGAAACAGTCCGTAAGCACACGAATAATATCCCATGCCCGAACCGCCGAGCAGTGCGGTCAGCGGGATGCGAAACACGGCACCGAGCAGCTTTGCCAGCACCGCAGATGCCATCAGCCAGACAGACCCGCGCAGAACGGATTCACTCCGGTGTTCCATGACAGTGCCTCCTTTGCAGCGAAAAAAGTTGTGCTATGATGAAAAATATGTTGCAAATTCTGAAAATATGTGTTATAATAGTCGTGTGCTTTCGCACAAATCCGGCAGCCGGTCTCGGCAGGCAGCCCTGAATTTGGAAAGGATTTATGAAACTATGGCAGATCAAAATGCTTTTGCGCGGAGAATCCCGGTGAGCAAGCCGTATCTGACGACCAGAATGCATGCGCTCCGTCTCTCTCCCTCGAATTTCACACAGTTTATGACCGAAAGCACCACATTCGGTGTGGTTGTGGATATGCCGATGGGCCGCGACGTCATCACGACGCTCGCCTGCTATGTCAACGGTGCCGCAAACCTGTATTTCAGCAACGGCACGGACTATTCCGGTGCCGCACAGCGTTATCCGGGTGTCGTGCAGGCAGCGCGTGTGCTGGTTGCATACGCATCGAAGATGATCACTGAGGAAATGCCGAAGGTGAAAAACCTCGAACTCCCCAGCGGCAGACTTCACTTTGTGTACATCCTGACCAGCGGCGGCATTTACCGTCTGGAAGTGGATCATTCCGCAGCTAATACGGATCCGCAGCAGCGCGGACTCATCAATCTGTATCAGCGGCTGATGGGTGAGCTGCGGTCTGCACAGATGAAGGACAAAAAAGATAATATCAGCCCGAACGCAGCACTGAAATAAGGAGAGCGAAATTATGGCAGAACAGACCACCCAGCCGAAGAAGCAGCGCATTTTCAGTGCGATTCAGCCGACGGGCGTATTTACGCTGGGCAATTATATCGGCGCAGTGCGCAACTGGGACGCATTGCAGGAGCAGTATGAGTGCATCTATGCGATTGCAGACCTCCATGCAATTACGGTCATGCAGGAGCCGAAAGACCTGCGTGCCAATACCATGCGGGCGTTTGCGCTGATGCTCGCCTGCGGCATGGATCCGAAGCGCAGCATTACATTCGTGCAGAGCCAGAATCCAAACCATGCGGAACTGAGCTGGATTCTCTCCTGCTCGACCATGTTCGGTGAACTGAACCGCATGACGCAGTTCAAAGACAAGAGTGCGCGTCACGCAGACAATATCAACGCCGGACTGTTTACTTACCCCGTTCTGATGGCGGCGGATATTCTGGCATACAATGCGGATCTTGTCCCGATCGGCGCAGACCAGAAGCAGCATCTGGAACTGGCACGCAATATTGCAATCCGGTTTAATCAGCGTTTCGGTGAGACCTTTACTGTGCCGGACGGCTATTTCCCGAAGAGCGGTGCGCGGCTGATGTCGCTGCAAGATCCGACAAAGAAGATGTCCAAATCCGATGACAACGCAAACGCGTGCGTGTTTATTCTGGACGACAAGGATACCATCCTGCGCAAGTTCAAGCGCGCGGTGACAGACTCCGAAGCAGAGGTCTGCTACCGTGAGGGCAAAGACGGCATCAACAACCTGATGACAATTTACAGCGTTGTGACCGGCAGGACAATGGAAGAGATCGAGTCTGAATTCGCAGGCAAGGGCTACGGCGATTTCAAAATTGCCGTCGGAGAAGCGGTCGCGGATCATCTGGAACCGGTGCGGAGTGAGTTTGCGCGTCTCAGCGCAGATAAGCAATATCTGCTGGACTGCATGAAAACAGGCAGTGAGCAGGCATACCGGCTGACGCGGAAAACACTGTCAAAGGTATACCACAAGGTCGGCTTCTTGGACCGCTGATTGTTTAATATAACGAATTTGGCGGGATAAATGATCCGTGATTTGTCAGAACAGTAGGAAATGTTTGCAGATACGCAAAAAACGCTTGCATTTTCCAAAAAAATGAGGTAAGATATAGTAACAATATGAGAACGAGCGAGGAAATGCTTGCCGCACTGCGGAACTGTCCGCATTACGGCATCAATGAGCTGCTGCAAATTATGCAGGCTCTCCGCAGCGAAAACGGCTGCCCCTGGGATAAGGAGCAGACACACCAGAGCATTCGCCAGGACTTTCTGGAAGAATGCTATGAAGCGGTCGAGGCGATCGACTGCAACAGTGTGCCGATGCTGCGCGAGGAGCTTGGCGATGTGCTGTTGCAGGTGGTGTTCCACTGCCAGATCGAAGCGGAACAGTCGCATTTTACCTTTGACGACATCTGCGATGAACTGTGCCGGAAGCTGGTTGTGCGGCATCCGCATGTGTTCGGTGATGTCAGTGTATCGGGAAGCGATGAGGTGCTGAAAAACTGGGACAGCATCAAGCAGGAAACCAAGCAGCAGAAAACTGCTTCGGAGACGCTGCAAGGTGTGTGTCAGGCGTTGCCGGCACTGATGTATGCGCAGAAGCTCGGAAAACGTGCCGGCCGTGCGGGAATGGACTGGACATCCGCAGAGGATGCGTTTCAGTACATCCGCAGGGAAACGGACGAGCTGGCAGAAGCAATGCAGCAGGGCGATGCAGCACAAATGGAAGAGGAAATGGGCGATCTGCTCTTTTCCTGCGTCAATACGGCGCGGCATCTGCATATCGACGCAGAAACTGCACTGCGGGATGCTTCCCAAAAATTCCTCGCGCGCTTCACAGAGACAGAACGGCTTCTGACAGCAGACGGCAAACAGATGAACACAATGCCGCTGGAAGAGCTGGATCAGTACTGGGCGCAGGCAAAGGAGACGCTGCGGCAGAAATAAAGATACGCCGCAATCGTTGTTTCTGTATCCGCATCTGCGGATGAAAAAAAGATACAGAGAATAGAATGTGGAGGATGTAACCATGACAAAAATCGAACTGATTACTGCACTGACACAGAAAGGCAACTGCACCCGCAAGGAAGCAGACGAGGCACTCACCCTCGTGACAGACGTCATCATCGAATCTCTGATCGCAGGTGAAAAAGTACACCTGACCGGCCTCGGTACATTTGAGATTCATGAGCGCAAGGCAAAGGAAACGAAGAATCCCCGCTCGGGCAAAAAGATGACCGTGCCGGCGAAAAATGCTCCGGCATTCCGTGCATCGAAATCCCTGAAAGAAGCCGTGAACAAAAAATGAGGCTTGACAAATATCTGAAAGTATCGCGCCTGATGAAGCGACGGACAGTGGCGAATGAGGCATGTGATACAGGGCGTGTATCAGTCAACGGCAAACCGGCGCGCGCCTCGTATGAGGTCAAGATCGGAGATTTGATTGAAATCGCGTTCGGTCAGAAAACCATGCGTGTCCGTGTGGCAGAAATCAACGAGTACGTCACCAAAGAACACGCAGCAGACATGTACAAAATCGAACCGTAAGGGAATGAAAAAAACGGTACTGCGGGTCACGCAGATACCGTTTTTTATTGCATAGAAAAGCAGCGTCCTCTTTTCGTTTGGAAAAGAGGACGCATTTTTTATTCAATCTTTATTTCTTCTTTTTATTGTTTTCGGTTTTGGAATCTCCGTCGGATGTTCCTTCTGCTTTCTCCGGCAGATCATCAGCGGCCGCTTTTGCTTCTGCAACTGCCTGTTGATTGGCAGGATTTGCTTCTTTCAGTGCCGCGACAAAGACAATCACAAGGAATACAACGAAGAGAAGCAGTTCCAGTCCGATGGCAGGTACAATCGCGCGGTGAATGCCGTCAACAACAGACTGTGACACTGCGGATGTTGCAGGAACCAGCACGCTGTACGCGTTGATGAGAGAATAATTCTGATAATAGTCATCGGCAGTCAGCTCGACGAGTTCGACAAGCTGATTGACCTTTTCGCTGACATTTGCAAGATCAGCTTCCGTCTTTGCGACCTTATCGGTGGTGCCGATGGTGTTCTTGCGCAGAACGGTGAGCCGGCGGTTGTAGTAGTCGATGCGCTGGGTCGTCTCAGAAAGGCTTGTCTGCGTGGAAATCTTCTGCGCGATCATCTTGTCATACTGATCGGAAGCGGTGGTAGACTGCGTATTGACGTCGTTTGCGAAGATATAAATGCTGTCCTTTTCATAGGAGTCGATGGATTCCTTAATGGAAGCGAGTCTCTGTTCGTAGACGATCTTGTCGTCATTCAGCAGTTCGATGCGGTATTCATAATACGCTTCCAGTCTGTCCTTATCCTTGGTGACATTGTTCTGGGAAATATAAGAAGAAATGAGGTCAAGGTCCAGCTCACGCACTGCATCAATGGAAGAACGCAGATCAGCGAAGGTGTAGCCGGTCACAGTGGAGCGAAAACGCACATCGTCATCGCCGGCAAGATTGTTCACATAGCTGCGGAGTGTGGAAAGAGAAGAATCAAACATATCCACAGCCTCAGCATAGTCATATTGATTGTAATCCAATACTTTCAGTGCATTGCCCAGTGCGTTGTTATAGCCGTATGTCTGGATAAAATAATTGCGGTAGGATATGGTGATCGCATTCAGCAGATCGGCAGCCTCATCGCGTTTGAGTCCGGCATCCTTGTAGTCAAATTTGAGCTGGAACTGGGAGGAATACCAATCCACATCGAGCATCGCCTCGCCTGCGGAGAGCTGACCGCTGGACGCATTTTCATAGATGTTTGCATAAACGGTAATGCGGTCAATCGCATCGGAGGGAATGATCGGCTTAATGATGATATTCTCACGCACCGTCTCAACAAGCTCCTGACCCAGATTGCACTCGGTCAGTGCTGCGGAAATGACAACCGGTGATTTGAGCGAAGCGGATTCAAAATCTGTGCCGTCGGGATTCTTGCCGTTTTCGATGCCCGGATAGGTGAAACCGACGAGCGTCGTCACCGGATTTGCCGAAGATGCACTCAGCAGAATGCTGATGCCGGTGATGATACCGCCGAGTATGACCGAAAAAAGCAGCCAAGCGATGAGATACCGCTTGCAGTTTCGCATGAGCGCGGGAAAGGAGACAACAACGCCGTTTTCTCTTTCTTCATTTTTCAGGGTAATATTGAGATTTTGTTCTTCGTTTTTCTCAGAAACCGCAGTCATAAGATACCTCCGTAAATCAAAATGGTGCGTCCTGCCGTACAATCCCGGACATGCAAAATCGCGCACTTCCTCCGATTATACAACACATATTTCATAGTATAACAGATTTCGTATGAAAAAGCAAGTGTTTCCGACAGCACCTGATTATTTTCTCTTTTTTGCACAAACTGTCCGCAGCATTCGGCTGACGGATTGTTTTTTCAAATGTCGGATTTCGTCATAGTCTAAAAAATCGCTTGACATCCCATGCGGAATATGGTATGATAAAACAAAGCATCGCCCAAACGAGGCGTTGCCGAACGAGGCGTTGCCGAACGAGGCGTTGCCGAACGAGGCGTTGCCGAACGAGGCGTTGCACAGTGACATCAGAAGGAGGCGGAAGCATGCTGTATAAACGCGATGTCCATGATGAGGAAAAAAATCAGGAACTGAAAGCTCTCGGAGATGAGTTGGAGATCCTGCTGCAAAGCGCGGAGCATTCCGAGCAGGAAAAACAGGAGAAGATGCTCGCTTATCTCGAACGTCTGAACAGCGAACGCGCAGCCGAAATCGGCGTGGATTTCAGCGAGCGGATGCTGGATCGCGTTGCAAACGCAATGGATGCACATCCGACGGCAGATCTTGCTGTCGATCAGCTGTACGCCTGTCTGCTTGTGCAGCAGTTTCATGCGATGAGCAGCGACCTCTGGCGCGCGCACCCGGCAATCGTGCGGAGTCAGAACGCGCTCGTGATGCTGGAAACAGACGGAAAATGGTCGGACTGTCTGCGATACTGCCAACAGACGGCGGATACTTATGCGGAAGTGCGCTGGTGGCCGGAGGCGGTCGCATATGCCAAGCGCACGCATGAATGTGTGCGGCAGCTTCTGGCGCAGGGCGTGACGGTTCTGGAAAACGGTGAGCTGCTGGATCTGCGTGACAGTGCGTATACCATTTGCAGCTATGCACAGAACACAAGGGAAGGTGTCAGCGCAGAGCTGATGCAGCAGCTGCTCTCCGACCTCGGAAATGAGGGCTGGAACGCCGTTGCGGAGGATCTGGAAGAAGCCAAGGAAGATGCTGTTCTCTCGGATCCTGTGGAGCTGACGCCGGAATATCTGGCAATCCGGTACGAATTGGAGGAAAAAATCGACGAGGCTTTGGAGCATGAGCGCGGCTATTACGATTACTGCAAGGAGTACTGGATGGCAAAGCGCATGATTTTGCGCAGCGATTACGGAATCCGATGGAAATCGCCTGCATCGCTGAATCCGACAATGGAATTTCATTGAGAAAAAGCGCAGTTTTGTGCATCCGCACGGGACTGCGGCTTTTTTTCGCAGTTCCCCCCTTGCGCAAACGAAAATTCTGTGGTATAATAATTATGGATATCTCTGTGCATACGCGGGAGATAATAAGATATGAAACCGAAATTACATATGGGAATGAGGTTGATCCAAATGAAACTGATTTTTGCTGTTGTGAACGGAGATGACAGTGCGGCTGTCTCCAAGGCACTGGCGAAAAACGGCTTTCGTGCGACGAAACTCGCATCATCGGGCAGCTTTCTCAGCTCCGGCAATACGACATTTCTGATCTGTGTTGAAGAGCCTGAGGTGGACGCAGTCATCAGTGTGGTGCAGCAGAAATGCCACCACAGAAAGCAGTTTGTTCCGTCAACACCGACCTACGGAACACCGGCAACCGGACAGGTGCCGTCGATGCCGCTGGAAGTACAGGTGGGCGGCGCGACTATCTTTGTCACAAACATCGAGCGGTTTGAAAAGCTGTGAGCATGGAAACGATGCCGGTTGTTGCCGGAAATGACTGGCTTCTGGACGAACTGCGGCAGATGAAACAAAAACAGCATCTGCCGCATGCACTGCTGCTGCACGGAGAACGCGGATGCGGAAAAAAGCTGATCGCACGCTGGTATACGATGCTGGCTCTCTGTGAGAACAGCACGCATGCACCGTGCGGCAGATGCAAAAGCTGCCAACTGATGCTGGAAGACGCGCATCCGGATGTGATGTATGCAGAGCATTCGGGCAAGCGCGGCGGCTTTTCGGTAGAAACGGCACGCAGCATCCGGAAAGAGGCTGCTGTCTTGCCGAACAACGGCGCACTGCGCGTGTTTTTGTTCACCGATGCCGACGGCATGACCGTGCAGGCACAGAACGCGCTGCTGAAATCGGTGGAGGAGCCGCTGCCGCACGCATGTTTTGTGTTCACCGCGGAGACTGCTGGCGTGCTGCTGCCGACTTTGCTCTCGCGTATGACGGCAAAGGCGGTGTTTCCGGTGACAGAGGACGAATGCGCTTCGGCACTGACGCGCCTGAACTATTCGCCCTCGGATATTCAAACGGCACTGACGCGGTTTTGCGGCAACATCGGAAAATGTATCGCGTATCTGAGCGACGGGGCAATGAAGCAGGCTGCGGAATCCGCATCTGCTCTGACGGGCGCACTCGCACAGCAGGATGAATATGCGCTGCTGCGGCTTCTGACAGCAGCCGCTGCTGACAAGGATGTACTGCGGAGAACACTGGAACTGCTGGATATGCAGCTGCGTGACGCGGCAGTGCTGTCGCTGAACGGAGCGTTCGGACGGCTTGGCTGTGACAGCAGTGCGGCTCACCAGCTCGCGCCGAATCTGACGCCGACACGGACGGCTGCGATGCACAATGCAATCGCGGAGGCACTTGCCGATCTGGACGGCAATGTCGGTGCGCCGCTGGCAGTCACGGCACTGTGTGCGGCATTAGCAGAAGCATAATCATTTGTGCGGATGCGAGGAAGCGCGATTCGCCACGATTTATAGAGCAAACTGAACAGAAAGAGTAACGAATATGATTGAAGTGATCGGAGTAAAATTCAAAAGCGGCGGGAAAATGTATTATTTCGCGCCGGGTGATCTGAATCCCGCAGAGGGCAGCTATGTTGTCGTGGAAACGGCAAGAGGACAGGAATGCGGAGAGGTTGCGGCTCGCCGCCATGCAGTGCAGGACAGTGCCGTCAATGCGCCGTTAAAGCCGATTCTGCGGCTTGCAAACGAGGAAGATCTGCAAATTCTGGAAAAGAACCGTGCGTATATCGCAGAAGCCGAGCGTTACTGCCGGGAACGGATCGAAAAGCGCGGTCTGCCGATGAATCTGATTGATGTGGAGTGCGGATTTGACAGCAACAAGCTGATTTTCTACTTCACCGCAGAATCGCGTGTCGATTTCCGCGAGCTGGTGAAAGACCTCGCACTGGCTTTTCACGTCCGCATCGAGCTGCGGCAGATCGGTGACCGCGACGAAGCAAAGCTGCTGGGCGGTCTGGGCATCTGCGGCAGAGAATTCTGCTGCAAGGGGTATCTCAACAATTTCCAGCCGATTTCCATTAAAATCGCAAAGGAACAGGGGCTTGCCCTCAATCCGGCAAAGATTTCGGGCGCGTGCGGCAGACTGATGTGCTGTCTGCGGTATGAAAGCCCTGTGTACGAGGAACTGATCAAGCTGACGCCGAAAGTCGGTTCGACGGTGCTGCTGCCGGGCGAGCCGCAGGTGCGTGCATATGTTATCGAAGCAAACCTGATCACCGGCATGCTGCGCGTCAAGCCTGAAAACTCGGATGTGCCGGTGACTGTGAGCCGCGACAGCGTGGAACGTCTCACGGATACCAGCCGCCGCATGACAAAAGAAGATCTGCGCCGCGACCGCGATGTAAAGGCACAGCCGCCTGCCGGACAAAAAAACCAAAACAGTGACAATTCCCGTAATTCGGGCAAGCAGCAGCAGGATACAGAGACGCAGCAAGCACAAAAACAGCAGAAGCCGCCGCGTCCCGAGCCACAGAAGCCTGCTCAGGAAAAAGCGGAACCGGCAAACCCGGCAGCAAGCAGTCTGCTGCACGAGGAATTCGGAGAAAAGCAGCAGCGCAATGCGGCACGGCAGTCCGAACAAAAGAACGGCGCACAGCCACACCGCAGCACGGCAACGCCGATCCCGATTGATATGGACTTCACTGAGCATCGGGCGATTGTTGAGCATCCGGAGCAGGTGCAGAAGCAGAATGCTGCAAAGAGCGAACGCACCGGCGGACAGAATCACCGCCGTCGGTTCCCGCCGAGAAACCGCGCAAACGGCAATTCCAATGCGGGCAGCGGACAGCAGAATCCGCCCGCAGAAAAATGATTTTACGATAGGAGTGCAGACAAATGGCGAAAATCACAGTGCTCGGCGGCGGTTTCGGAACCGCACTCGCCGTAATGCTTTACAATACCCAGCAGCATGATGTGACGATTTGGAGTGCCCTGCCCGAAGAAATCGAGGCAATGCGCCGCGACGGTGAACAGAAGAAAACGCTTCCGGGCGTGAAAATTCCGATCGGTGTCTCGCTGACCACGGATATTACGGTCATTGAGGACAGCGACCTTGTGCTGTTCGCGATCCCATCGGCATATGTGCGTGAGACCTGTGCAAAAGTCAGACCCCATCTGAAAGAAGGTACGATTGTCTGCAACGCGGGCAAGGGCATTGAAGAGAACACCTTCAAGCTGATGAGTACGGTGTTTGCCGAGGAGCTGCCGCAGGGAACCTATGTTGTCCTGACCGGTCCCTCCCACGCCGAAGAGGTCGGACGCGGCGTGCCGACCAGTGTGGTCGCGGCATCTTCCAGCGCGACAGCGGCATATCTGGTGCAGGAATGGTTCAGCTCCTCTAATTTCCGTGTGTATATCAACGACGATGTAACCGGCTGTGAGCTGGGCGGCGCATTGAAGAATGTCATTGCACTGTGCGCGGGCGTCAGCGACGGTCTCGGCTTCGGTGACAATACCAAAGCCATGCTGATGACACGCGGTCTGCATGAGATTACGCGTCTGGGTCATGCGCTGGGTTCCCGCACGAACACCTTTGCAGGACTGACAGGTCTTGGTGATCAGATCTTCACCTGCACGAGTATGCACAGCCGAAACCGCCGCGCCGGCATTCTGATCGGTCAGGGAAAGCGTCCTGCGGATGCTGTCGCAGAGGTCGGTACGGTTGAGGGATATTACTGCTGTCATGCGGCATACGGACTCGCCAAACGCTACGACGTCGAAATGCCGATCACAGAGGCATTGTATGCAGTGCTGTATGAAGAAGCCAATGTGCGGGAAGCCGTACAGAAGCTGCTTGACCGGCCCAAGCGTCATGAATATGAAAAACTGAGCTGAACTTTTCATATAAAAAAGCCCGAAAACGGATGAAAGAAACCGTTTTCGGGCTTAATTATTATTATGGCCTAAGCAGGAAATGCTGTTGTTTTTACGGGATAACCGGCATATCCGCCTGCTTCATGCTGCCGGAGATCAGTTTCAGCACAATCGCCAGATCGGAACCGTCTGTTTTGCCGTCTGCGTAGACATCACAGTTGACCTTGCCCTGCGCCGAAAGCTCACCGATGGAAGCGACTGCCTTCGCCAGCATGACTGCATCGGAAAGCTCACACGCACCGTTCTCATCTGCATCGCCCCAGACCGCTGTTTTATCCGTATTGCCGCCGGAGATTTCATATCCTGTCATCTCAACCGGCTGATCTACACTCGATGCAGTCGATGCATTCCAGATATTCGACCACCAAACCTGAATCTCAGCGGATGTGATGTCGGATGCGACTTCAGAAAGATCAATTTCAACAGTCAGATTTCCGTCGGAGTCCGCATTGCCGCTCCATTCCAGATTTGTCCAGTCATCTGCATTGTGGCCAAAGCCGACTGCACCGCCGATGGATGCTGTCGCTGCGCCAGCAAACGACACCGTCAGTGTCATGCCGGTCTTATCGCCTGCCGGCAGATCCACCGCATATTTCTGAACCTCAAATGTGTACGAATCATCCGTCGTGGTCGTGGTTGTCGTCGTTGTGGTCGTCGTGGTCGTCGTGGTCGTTGTCGTCGTTGTCGTCGTACCGGAAGAGCTTGTTGTGCTGCCCGATGTCTGTGTGTAAACCGTGCAGATCTCTGCGGTATTCTTCCAGCCGTAGGTGCCGTTGACAACGACATTGCCCCAGTCGCTCGACAGGGTGCCGCCGACATTCGCGCTGCTCATATCCATATAAGCAGAGCTGTTGCCGTACCAACTCCAAGCCAGCCAGCCGGTCTTCGTCTGTTCGCAGTAGCTCATGATGTAGCCTTCGTCCACATCGCCCCAGTCGTCTTTCTGTGCGAATTCACCGACAACCAGACAAAGGTTGCGCACTGCCATCGCATCAATCGTACCCTTGATGGTTGAAGCATCCTTACCTGCGCTGCTGTACATGTGGATCGAGAACATGCAGTTTTTCTCCGGATCTGCTGCAAGCACCGCCGCGCCGCTGTTGATGATCGTAGAGGCACCCTGACCGTAACCGCCGGCATCACACATGATGCAGTGCGTCAGACCCGCATTGCGGACAACCTTGATCGCGTTAGTCCAGCCGGTCTGCCATGCCGTGTCATTTGTCGATTCCATCCACTCGTTTGCAATGTTGATGATGACAGTGTCTTCATGGCCCTTCAATACATTTGCGATTTCCGCAAAATAATTTGCCGCATTGATGATCGCGCTTTCGTTGTTATTGCCCGTTGCATCATGGACTTCCAGAACAGCAATCATCTTGTTCTTTTCGCACTGCTCAATCAGGTTTGCGACCTGGCCCGAGCTGATCTTTGACCACTTGTCGCCGTCTGCCAGCACGATGCGAACCGCATTCGCGCCGTAATTTGCCATTTCTTTCAGGGCATCTGCCGGATCATGATCCCAGGTGAACCACGCATACTCATAGCTCGTGCCGCGCATGATAAACGGATTGCCGTTCGCATCGCGGAGCACAGTGCCGTCCACATAAAAACCGTCCTTCGGCTCGACAACGACACTGCCGCTGCCGCCCAGCGACATATCAGAGATCACAACCGAACCGGTGATCAGACTTGCCTGATACGGCGAGCTGACCATCATGTTGATGCGATGCACATCGTACAGATTGGAAACGGAGCAAACTTCGCCGTCATACGACCACTCATCCGCCTTGAAATAGTAGCTGAGTGTTGCAGATGCGCCACCTGCAATGCCTGCGGTGTTGTTCGACTGGATCCATGCCCAGTTGGAACCGGTGCCGAGCGCGAGTCCGAAATTGATCTCCGCCGAACAGTTATTGGTGACAGTGAATGTGAGCTGCGTGTACTCCGACCAGTCCCAGCCGTCGCCGTTTTCCGTGCAGAAGCCTGCGTACTCACCGCCGTTACCCGTATCGGGATTGGCGTCGCCTGCATTGGTAAATGCAACCGTTGTCTTGCCGTTGGAATCTGTGACGGATGTGGTCGCCTCCTGATAACCGGATGTCGCAACCCATGTGTATCCGCCTGCACCGTTTGCAGCATAAGCCGTCAGCGAGGGCAGCGCAGCAAATGATGTTGCTGTTGTCGCTGTCACAGCCAGTGCCGTCAGAAATGCCGGCTTTCTAAACCGCTTCATAAGAAATCCTCCCCTTTTTCTGTTTGTCGCATACAAAACATGCGGAGCCTCTGTCCGCTTCCTATAATTCCATTATAATATGCCATATGAGAAAAGTCAAATGTTCTTTGGTAATTTCTCCAAAAAAACGAGTTTGCAGTCAATCATTTAAGTTATTATCGGCAATTCAAACAACACACCGGAATCCGCAGGATGCGCTGCTCTGCAATATCTTTTCATTGCAGCAATAACATTTTAAAAAAGGAAAGCCGGAGATAAAAATCTCCGGCTGATGTATTCATCCTCTGTGCCGCGCCAAAAAGTGTTCTATGCGGTTTGCCGCCTCGGCAAGATGTTTCAGCGAATACGCATAGGAAATGCGGATATTCTGTCTGCCGCTCTCGCCGAACGCCGAACCGGGGACCACTGCGACGCGCTCCTCTTGCAGCAGCGTCTCGCAGAATGTATCGCTGTCCATTCCCGTGGACTCGATGCTCGGGAACAGGTAAAATGCGCCCGCAGCCGGGAAACACCGCAGTCCCATCTCCGCAAAGCGTTCCAGCAGGAACCGCCGTCTGTGATCGTATTCCTCCGCCATGTGTGCTGCCTCGGCGTCACAGTGCCGCAGAGCCTCAATCGCCGCACGCTGGCTGACCATCGGCGCACACATAATCGCATACTGGTGAATCTTCCGCGCCTGCGCGATGATCGGTGCAGGAGCTGCCATCCAGCCAAGACGCCAGCCCGTCATCGCAAACGCCTTGGAAAAGCCGTTGACGACAACCACCCGCTCACGCATATCCGGAATCTGTGCCAGTGAACAGTGCTTTGAGCCGTAAGTCAGCTCGGAGTAAATCTCATCCGACAACACCATAATATCCGTGCCGCGCAGCACCTCTGCAATCGCTTCATAGTCCTCTTTCGTCATGATCGCGCCCGTCGGATTGTTCGGATATGACAGCATCAGCAGCTTGGTCTTCGGTGTGATCGCTGCACGCAGCTCCTCCGCCGTCAGCCGGAAGCTGTTCTCCTCTTTCGTCGGGAGCGGCACTGCAACGCCGTCCGCCATCTCGATCAGCGGCGCATAGCACACAAAGCACGGCTCCGTCACCAGCACCTCGTCACCGGGATTGAGCAGCGCGCGGAATGTCAGGTCAACCGCCTCCGAGCCGCCGACTGTCACAAGCAGCTCGTCCTCCGCAGAGTATTGCATCGCATATTTCCGCTGCATATAATGTGAAATCTCTTCCCGAAGCTGCAACAGACCTGAATTGGCTCCGTAGAAAATCGCCTGCCGTTCCAGCGTGCTGATTGCCGCCTGCCGGATCGGCCACGGAGTACGGAAATCCGGCTCTCCGACACCGAGCGAAATCACATTGTCCATCGTCTCGGCAAGATCGAAGAAGCGGCGGATCGGTGAGGGGCGGAGTGACTGCGCACGCTGCGACATGATCTGCTCATAATTCACAGGTACACACCTCTTTCATCCCCCGGCTCCTCCTGAATCAGGATCCCTTTCTCCTTATACCGTTTCAGTACAAAATGCGTCCTTGTGGAAAGCACACCGTCCAGTGTCGCAAGACGCTGCGCCACAAATGTCGCAATATCGCGCAGTCCGGAGCCGTTGATCGTCAGACCCAGATCATATCCGCCCGACATCAGCGTCACCGATTCGACCTCCTCAAAGCCTGTGATCATCCGTGCGAGTTCGTCAAAACCGCAGTCCGGCTGCGGTGTTACTTTCATCTCAATGTATGCCGAAACGGCATCTCTGTCAGCCAACTCCTCATCGAGAATGACGCTGTATCCCCGGATGACACCTGCATGTTCCAGATCCGAAATCTGCGCGGCGACCTCCGCTTCGGTTTTTCCGAGCATCGCAGCCAGCTCTGTGTTGCTCAGCCGGGCATTCTGCTTCAAAAGTGCTAACAGCTCTTTCATGTGAATACACTCCTTTTGGTTCATTTCTTCTTGTCGATCTTGTCAAGCTGATCAATCAGAAAATTACTGACAATCCGCTCTGCCTTGCGCTTGCGTCCGCTTGCAGTCGTCGGAATGCCCGTGACCTTTGCGATCTTGCGCTTCAATTTCGTTGTCGGAGACTGTTTCCGTCTGCGGCGCGGTCTCGGAGGCGGCGGAGGCGGAGGCGCATCATGCCACGGACCGCCCGGTCCGCCCGGTCCGCGATCCGGCGGCGGTGCTGCCGCTCTCTTCGGTGCCGCTTTTCTCGGTGCAGCTTTCTTTGCTTTCGGTGCATCCGGCGCACTCGGCGCACCAAGTGCGCCTGCGGGTTTTCTGACTGGACTCATCGCGTTTTCCTCCCTTGTTTTGTGTCATTCAGATTGCAGCTTCATAGCGGATTCTGCCGCCTGTGATCGTCATCATATTTTTGCCGGTCAATGTCATGCCCTTGAACGCCGTATTGCGCGATTTGGAACGGAATGCGGACGGATCCACTGTCCACTTCCGGTTCAGATCCACCAGAATCAGATCTGCCAGCTCCCCCTCTGCAAGCGAATGCACCGGCAGATGCAGCAACCGGCGCGGCGCACTGCTCATCAGCCGCACAATCGCCGTCAGCGGCAGCCTGCCCGTGTGATACAGGGCGGTCAGTGTCGCGGCAAGCGATGTCTCCAAGCCGACGATCCCGTTCGGTGCTTTCAGAAAATCGGCTTTCTCCTCCGGCGCATGCGGCGCATGATCGGTGATAATACAGTCAATCGTGCCGTCCAGAAGTCCCTCAATCACCGCCTGCCTGTCATCCTCCGTGCGCAGCGGCGGGTTCATCCGGTAATCGGCATCGCGTTTCAGAAGCAGCTCTTCCGTCAGCATGAAATAATGCGGTGCCGTCTCGCAGCTCACGCTGCCGCCCGCTGCCTTTGCGCGGCGTACCGCATCAATCGCACCGCGCGTGGAAACATGGCAGATATGCAGCTGTGCGCCGGTTTTCAGTGCGGCATTGAGATCGCGCTCCGTCACGGAATCCTCCGATGCGCGATCCATGCCTTTGACGCCGAGCTGCTCCGACACTGCGCCTTTGTTGATGATGCCGCCGTCAATGATCGAAAGATCTTCACAGTGTGAGACAACCGGCAATCCGGCTTCCTTTGCCCGCAGCAGTGCTTCCTCCATCATCTCCGCGGTCGGCACCGGTCTGCCGTCATCGGACAGTGCCGTCGCACCGGCTTCTTTCAGTGCGGCATAGTCCGCAAGCGTCTCGCCCCTCAGCCCGAGCGTCAGGCAGCCTGCCTGATGCACGTCAACACCGGTCTCCTTCGCACGGTTTAAAATATCCGCAATCTGTGCCGGCGAATCCATCGCAGGCACCGTATTCGGCATACAGAGCACACCCGTCACGCCGCCTGCGAGTGCTGCCACGCTGCCGGTATACAAATCCTCCTTGTGCGTCTGTCCGGGATCCCGAAAATGCACATGCATGTCAAACAGACCCGGCATTGCCGTAAGTCCGCTGCCGTCGATCACGCGGTCCGCAGCGCATGCAAGATTCTGCCCGATTTCCGCAATCCTGCCCGCATCCAGAAACAGATCGCAGATCCCGTCACGCGTTTCATCGACTGCGCGGACATTCCGTATCAAAATCGTCTCCAAGGAAATCCCTCCTCTTCTGTCACGCCGTTCCTTTTTTTCGCAGCACTGCCATCGCCGCATAATGCAGCACTGTAAACTGCTCCGGCGCGATCTGTTCCAGCAGCGCGCGGTGTTCTGCATCCCACGCCGAAAGTGCCTCGTCCGACAGCGATGCGCCCACGCCTCTGCACGCTCTCATTCTGCCGTGCCAGCTCTCCCTTGTAAACGGCACATGCAAATCATATTCCTCATGCGCCTCCAAGTCAAAACAGCAGTATGCCGCATCCGGTATCGCAATCGGATGCCGTGTCTCACCTGCGCCCGTCCATGCCGGACTGTAACGCAGCACCAGCTTTTCACTCTCGCCTGCAACCGCATCCTCATAGGGCAGCCATGCCATATACAGGATCAAAAGACAGCCGTCGTCTTTCAGCAGCTCTGCAAACCGCGGGAGCACTGTTTCATGGTCAAAATACCAAAAGCACTGACATGCCGTAATCACATCGAAGCTGCCGTCATCATACGGCAGATTCTCTGCGGCAGACGTGACGAACCCGATCGGCATGTTCCCGTCCGCAGCCAGCTGCTTTGCCTGCGCAATCTGTTCGGGTGAAATATCGGTGCCGGTCCAGTCTGCACCGAATCTGTACATGTTCCGCGGCAGAACACCCGTGCCGGTGCCGACATCCAGCACGCGCTGCCCTTTGCAGCACAAGCCGCGCCGGACAATCCGCTGATAAAACTCCTCCGGGTAAATATCCCGGTATTTTGCATAATCCGATGCCGTTCTGCCAAAGTCAAACGCATTTCCGGCATCTATGCGCGCATCCCTGATTTCCACGGAATATCCCTCTTACTTTTTCTTTTTGTGCATCAGTTTTCCAAGCACCGCGCCGATCAGCACAAGCTTCCACCAGCGTTCCACTGCCTTTGCAAACAGCAGACGCATCCCCTCCTGCATCGGAATCTCCGAGGCAGGGTGCGCTGTGCCGGCGGCATCCGCCGTTCCGATGCCTGCGTGAAAAAACCGCTTTCCGTCACGGCTTTGCTTCTTCCACTCCCAGTTCATCCGATTCCTCCGAAGCTGCTGCTTTTTTCTTCTCGTATGCTTTCGGCGGCGCACCGTATGCACCTGCCGGCGGCTCCGCAATCAGAAAGCAGATCTTCTTTCCCTCTTCCGCAAACATATTCTCATGCTCTGTGCGGATATTATCTGCCGGCTCCGCTGCATGCAGATCGGTCGTCTGTGTCAGCACAGTCCAGCCGCATTCCGCAAAGTATTCCAGCGATTCCGTGAACAAATCCAAATCATCCGTCTTGAAGTGCAGCGTCCCCCGCAGCAGAGATGCGTACTGCAAAAGCTGCTTCGGATGCGTCAGACGGCGTTTCTTATGGCTCATCTTCGGCCACGGATTGCAGAAGTTGATGTACATGCGGTCCACGCCGTCCTCCGGCGAAAGCACCTCCGTGATATGCTCAATATTCAGAATCGACAGGCGGATATTCTCCGGTGATCTGCCTGCCGCCGCAAACGCAGCTTCCGTCTTGCGGCGTGCCATGCCGAGCATCTCGGATTTGATGTCAAATGCCAGAAAATTGATCTGCGGATCGCGGACTGCTGCCTGCGACACCCAGCCGCCTTTTCCGCAGCCCAGCTCAATATACAGCGGCTGATCGGGAACCGCAAACTGCGCCCGCCACTGCCCCCGCAGTGCCTTTGCCTGCGGAATGTCCGTGCAGATCCGCGATGCGGCAAGCTCCGGTCTTGCCCACGGCTTATGTCGAATTCGCATGTGTAATCCTCACTCTCGTTTTCCTTATTCCTTATTATACCACATCCCGCACGGAATTGCAAGTTCCACTTGACTGCATCCGCACACAGCCACGTAAAAATCACCGTTTCCCGCTTGACATCCATCCGGTGCGGTGTTATAATAATGTTAACGGTGCGTGGCAATCCGCGCCGAAAAAGGATGAAAGGATGATGAATTATGCAATACCAAATTATCGGTCAGACTGTTCCGGCGGTCGAGTGTACGCTCATGCGCGGAGAATCTATGTTTACCCAGTCCGGCGGCATGATCTGGCAGACAGAAGGTCTCAAAATGGCCACCAATGCCCGCGGCGGCATCGGAAAGAGCATCGGCAGACTGTTTGCAGGTGAATCCATGTTCATGGCAAATTACACGGCTGAGGCAGATAACGTCCGCATTGCATTCGGCTCTACGGTTCCGGGTTCTGTCATCGCAGTCGATGTCGCGCAGACACCGCTCATCTGCCAGAAGGGCGCGTTTCTCTGTGCAGAACAGAGCGTCCAGCTCGATGTCACCTTCACAAAGAAAATCACGAGCGGTCTTTTCGGCGGCGAAGGATTCATCCTCCAAAAGCTCTCCGGCACCGGTATTGCTTTTCTTGAAATCGACGGCGATATTGTCACATACGATCTCGCACCGGGACAGGTGCTCAAAGTCGATACCGGCAATGTTGTCGCATTTTCTCCGGATGTACAGTACGAAATCGAAACGGTCAAAGGACTCGGCAACATTCTCCTCGGCGGAGAGGGTCTCTTCCTCACCAGACTGACCGGACCGGGCAGAGTGATCCTCCAAACCCAGAACTTCAACGATTTCGCCGGCAGAATCATCGCAAAGGTACCGAAATCCGGCTGATCCTTGTGCGGTGTTCCCTCAATATGCATTTGATTCCGCTGTCGGAGCTTCATCCGGCAGCGGTTGCTTTTTTTGCAAAAATTGTGCGGAAAACGGTTGCAATTCTCTCAAAAAAGCAGTATAATAAATATGTATGCTTTTTCAGAGAGGAGGGGAATCCATGCAGAAAGACACGGTACAGATTTTGCGGGGAACGGTCGATGAAGTCGGCTTTTCCAACGACGACCACTCCTTTACTGTCGCCTATCTTGAAACGGAAGACGAACTCATCACCGTCGTCGGTGACCTCGGAAAACCCGAACCCGGCGAAGAACTCGAACTCACCGGCTGCTATGTCAACCATCCGCGGTTCGGACAGCAGTTCAAGGTCGAAAGCTGCGTGCGCACGCTCCCCTCTTCGGTTGTCAATATCGAACGCTATCTTGCAAGCGGCGTCATCCCCGGCATCGGAAAAGCACTTGCAAAACGCATCGTCAGGGAGTTCGGAGAATTCACGCTGCAAGTCATCGAAAAAGAGCCGCAGAAGCTCTGCCGCATCAAGGGCATCTCTCCGCAGAAATGTGAGGACATCGCTGCCGCTGCACAGGAAATCTTCGGGCTGCGCAGCCTGATGGGAAAGCTTGCCGAATTCGGCATCGCCGCATCCGTTGCCATGAAAGCGTACAGACGCTTCGGAACCGCTGCATGGGAAGTCATCAAAGAAAATCCCTACCGGCTGTGCAGCCCCGGCATCGCACTCGAATTCCGAAAGGCAGAGCAAATCGCACAAAAGCTCGGAATTCCGCTCAGTTCCGTCAAGCGTCTTTCTGCCGGCTTTGCGTGGGTGCTGGAAAACGCCGCAGCAGAAGGACATACCTGTCTGCCCTTTGCGGAATTTCTGAATATTTCGATTCAGGTGCTTTCCGTCGCAGAAACTGACATTCTCTGCGCCTATCAGGAAGCACTCGAAAACCAGATTCTGTTTTCTTATTCCGTCTCCGGAAGAGAATATGTTTATCTCGAAGCATATTACCGTGCCGAGGACTTCATCGCCGGCAGAATCGCCGCAATGCTCGCCTTTTCTCCGCCGGAGGATTTTGACTGCACAAGCGCGATTGCGCGGGAGGAGCAGGAGACCGGCACGCAATATGCCGATCTCCAAAAACAGGCAATCGCCTGCGCGTTTTCCCGCGGGATTATGGTGCTGACAGGCGGCCCCGGAACCGGAAAAACCACGACGCTCAATGCGGTAATCCATCTCTGCAAGCGGGCAGGCAGTACCGTTCTGCTTGCAGCCCCCACCGGCAGAGCCGCCAAGCGTATGACCGAACTCACCGGCTGCGAGGCAAAAACCATCCACCGGCTGCTCGGCACCGATTACGACGAATACGGTCAGCTCATCTTTCAGCACAACGAAAACAGTCCGCTGCGTGCCGATGTCATCATCATTGACGAGGTTTCCATGGTCGATACGCTGCTCTTTGAGGGGCTGCTGCGCGCTGCAAGGCTTTCATGCAGAATTATTCTCGTCGGGGACGAGGATCAGCTCCCGTCCGTCGGAGCCGGGCATCTCCTGCATACGCTCATCGCCTGCGGCAGACTGCCCGTTGTGCGCCTCACTGAAATCTTCCGGCAGGCACAGGAAAGCTGCATCGTCCGGAGTGCGCATGCGATTGTAAACGGCGATATGCCCGATCTCACGGACAAAAACAGCGACTTTTTCTTCTTTGACCGGCGCAATGCCTATGAGGCTGCCGATTTTCTGCGCGATCTCTACTGCCGCAGACTGCCTGCCGCATTCGGCTTTTCTCCGGTCAGCGATATTCAGGTGATCTCCCCCACACGCAAAGGTATTCTCGGCACCGCCGCACTCAATAAGCTCCTGCAAGAGGCAGTCAATCCGCCGCAATACGGCAAGGCAATCGTCAAGAATCTGCTCTATACCTTCCGCGAGGGCGATAAGGTCATGCAGACGCAGAATCAGTATGAGGCGGAATGGACAAAGGACGGCGAACACGGTACCGGTATCTTTAACGGCGATATGGGAACCGTGCTTTCCGTCGATCGGGAAACCAAAGCCATGCGTGTCGATTTTGACGGGCGCGTCGTCACCTATCAGCAGACACAGCTCGATCAGCTCGAACTCGCCTATGCCGTTACCGTACATAAAAGTCAGGGAAGCGAATTTGAAGCCGTGATCCTCATGCTGCCCGAAGGCTCCGACCGCCTCAGCTACCGCAGTCTGCTCTACACTGCCGTCACGCGTGCAAAAAAACTGCTCATTCTTGTCGGTTCCCCCGCAAAAGTGCGCATGATGGTATCCAATCATGAACGGACCCTGCGCTTTTCCTGCCTCAGTGATATGATTCAGGCGGAAGTGCCGGAAACAAAAACCGGAGATAGATGATGACCGTAAACGAAATCACAAAGACGCTTCTTTCAATGCGTGACGCACAGTATGCCGCGTTTCAGGCAAAACTGCTGCCTAACATCTCGCCGGACGCTGTCATCGGCGTGCGGACACCGATGCTGCGGAAATTTGCAAAGGCACTCGCAAAAAAACCTGATGCGAACGCCTTTCTCTCCGCACTTCCGCACATATATTTTGAAGAAAATCAGCTGCACGCATTTCTCATCTCCGAGGAAAAGGATTTCGGGAAGTGCATGGAGCTGACCGAACGCTTTCTTCCGATGATTGACAACTGGGCAACCTGCGATCAGTTCTCGCCAAAGGTTTTCGGGAAAGATCCGGAAAAGCTGCTCCCTTCTATTCACACATGGCTTCTGTCTGCACACACCTATACGGTGCGCTATGCCGTCGGAATGCTCATGCGCTACTTTCTCGATGACAGATTCCTGCCCGAATATCCTGCGCTTGTTGCCGCGATCCGGTCGGACGCATACTATATCAACATGATGCAGGCGTGGTACTTCGCCACGGCTCTTGCAAAACAGTATGATGCCGTCATCTCTTATATTGACGAGCGGAAACTGCCGGAGACGGTTCACAATATGACCGTTCAGAAATGCATCGAAAGCTACCGGATCACCGATGCGCAAAAGCAGCATCTCCGTACATGTAAAATACGAAAAAAGGTGTGATGACGATGCCGGTGCGGAATATTCCGGCACTGCTGCTGCATCTGCTCTATCCCAGCCGGTGCGGCTGCTGCGGCGCACGGATCAGCCATGATGCCCTGCTCTGCACGGACTGCATCGCAGAACTTCGTACCCTGCGCACTGACAATGCCGCATGGATGCGGCAGCATGCCGCCAATGCAGATGTCCTGTGGGACGGATGTGCGGGTGCCTTTGCCTACGCGGGAGCTGCCAGACGCGGCATCCTCGCGCTGAAAGACGGAAAACGCGGGTTTCACCGCTATGCCGCCGGTGTGCTTGCCGATGCCGTCCGTGAGATTGTCGATCCTGCGGACATCGGCTGTGTCACATGGGTGCCGGTCACAAAGCAGCGGCGGCGGATACAGGGCTATGCCCACACGGAGCTGCTCGGAAAAGCTCTCGCCGCAGAGCTGCACTGCAAAACCCGCAGCGATCTGCTCTGTGAATTCGGGGAAACCCTGCGGCAGCACCAGCTCCCCGCAAAGGTTCGCGAAATCTATGCGTCTCTGCGCTTTCAGCATACCGATGCCGATTTGCACGGGCAGACGGTTCTGCTCGTCGATGATGTTCTCACAACCGGAAGCACCATGCGAACATGCACGGCACTGCTCCGCGAAATCGGTGCCGGAAAAGTATATGTCGCAGCGGCTGCCTACCGGCTGCACGACAAGCCCTCAGACAAAAAGGAGACTGCTTCACATGACAACGGATACACTGACTTTCCGCGCGGCGGACACCGCTGATATTCCGGAGCTTTGCCGCCTGCGCCTTGCTTATCTCACAGAGGATCTCGGGGAAATGACACCCGGTATGCGCACACAGATTTCACAGCAGCTCCCGCTTTATTTTGCTGCGCATCTCGGGCGCGACTGCTTTGTCAATGCCGCTGCACTTCCGGACGGCACACTTGCAGGAAATGTCATTCTCTGCTGTACGGAAAAGCCCGCCAACCCGTTTTTTCCAAGCGGGAAAAGCGGAACGGTCCTCGGCGTGTACACTGTGCCGCAGTACCGCGGCTGCGGAATTGCGACAAAGCTCATGCAAATGCTGATTGCCGATGCAAGGGCGCAGCAGCTTGACCGCATTGTCCTCGGTGCAACCAAAATGGGCAGACCTGTCTATGAAAAACTCGGCTTCGTTCCCCAACACTCTGCATACACGGACATGGTGCTGACACTGCACGACGCTTCTTCTCTTTGAGACCGGCTCCTTCCACAAGCCGCAAGATACCGCGAAAGGAATGGAAATCACATGGATATTGGCATTGATCTCGGAACGGCAAATATTATCATCACTAAAAACAACAAGGGCGTTGTCCTCAATGAGCCGTCGGTCATCGCATTCAACAAACGCACCGAACGCGTCACCGCCGTCGGCACGGAAGCCGCCAAAATGGAGGGCAGAGCCCCCTCTCATATCGCGGTCGTGCATCCCCTGCAAGACGGCGTCATCTCCGATGACATTCTCACGCAGGCACTCATCCGCGAGTTCATTTTCGCGACTGCCGGACATCCGGTCGTCAAGCCGCGCATCATCATCTGTGTGCCGTCGCTCATCACGGAAGTCGAAAAACGCGCCATCCTCGACGCGGCGCAGAGTACGGGTTCCCGCAGAGTTCATCTCATCCAGGAGCCGCTTGCTGCACTCATCGGCGCGGACATTCCCATCAACAAGCCCGTCGGCAACATGGTCGTTGACATCGGCGGCGGCACCACCGACGTTGCGGTTGTCTCCATGAACGGCATTGTCACCGCACGCTCTGTCAAGGTCGCAGGAAACCGCTTCGATCAGTCCGTCATCCGATATGTCCAGAATAAATATCAGATTCTGCTCGGTGCGAAAACTGCCGAACAAATCAAAAAATCGCTCTGCAATCTCTATGATCCGGCAGATGATGTCATGCAGTCCGTCAAGGGCAGATCCATTCCGCGCGGATTGCCCGAACAGTGTGACCTCAGTGAGGTGGAGCTGTTTGAGGCACTCGAAGACGACATCACCGCAATCGTGGAAATGATCCGCAGAACGCTCGAAGAAACACCGCCGGAGCTTGTCGGTGATATTTGCGCAAACGGCATTCTCCTGACCGGCGGCGGCGCACTGCTCGGCGGACTGGAACCCTATCTCTCCCGTCAGCTCGGCGTCAAGTGCCGCAAGGCAGATGATCCGCTCACCTGCGTCGCACGCGGCACCGCAGCCGCATTCAAACGCAAGGATGTTCTGCTCGACGGCTTTGAGCGCATGGACGGCTATCAGCAGGAACGGTAATACATCCTTACGCCTTTGGAGGAACTCCATGAAAAACAGCATCCGACTGACCGAAGCACGCCCTGTATTCACCCGCATCAGACAGGAACCGAAACAGCGCGTCATCAAAAGCACCGTCCTCAATCTGCTGATCTTTCTCTCATTTGAAATCATCAACCAGATGACGCAGGCTGTCATCTTGAATATTGCGATGATCCCCGCGCTCATAAGAGCATATCGGGAAACCGGCACTGCGGAAATCGACCTCAGCTCGGCAGGCTCGCTTCTGCTCATGCTTTTTCTGACTGCTGTCTGCATCGCGCTGTGCTTTGTCTACTGCCTTGCCATCGAACACAGAAGCATCCGCTCGATGGGGCTCACGCGAAAAAAAGCCCTCTCCGATTATCTCATCGGCGCAGGCGTCGGCATTCTGATGATGAGTGCGGCGGTCCTGATTTCATGGGCAGGCGGCGGGCTGTCATTCAGCGGAACCGAAACCCGCATCCCGTTCGGCTATATGCTCGCGTTTCTCTGTGCCTGGATGATTCAGGGATTCAGCGAGGAACTGAACTTCCGCGGCTACTTTATGATGACAGTCGGCACGCATCACAGTCCGCTTGCCGCCGTCGGCATCAGCTCTGTGCTCTTTTCAGCCGCTCATCTGTTCAATGACGGCATCTCGTTCTTTGCAGTCTGCAATCTCACGCTGTTCGGACTCTTTGCCGCTCTGTACTTTCTCCGCACAGACAGCATCTTCGGCGTCGCTGCACTCCACTCCATGTGGAACGCGGCACAGGGCAATCTCTTCGGGCTGAACGTGTCCGGCATCGAGATTCCTGCCACGATCTTCCGCTTCGTGCAAAATGACGGGCATACATGGCTCAACGGCGGCGCATTCGGTCCCGAAGGCGGCGCGGCAGTCACACTCGTTCTCGCAGTCGGCATCGCGGCGGTTTTCTTCCTGCCGCAAAGAACGGTTGACAAATACAGTGCAGGTGTGTTATAATGTAAAAAAGTGTGCATCTGCGCAAGCTGTATGCACCCAAAAAGGAGGATTCTTACACTATGCCAATGGAATTTATTGATAAGATTACAGCTTCCGTCTCCAAGACGGTCAAGCAGGCTTCCGACAGTGCGAAGATTCTCGCGGATAAAAACCGCGTGCGCAAAGAAATCGCATCGGTCGAAAATGAACTCCGCAACCGCTACCGTACCGTCGGTGAACAGTTCTATGCCGAAAATGCCGCTTCTCCGGCTCCGGAATATGCGGAAGTCTTCGGTGAAATCGCTGCCTTGCAGGCGGATCTCGCCGCCATGCAGCATGAGCTGGAAATTCTGACCGGTTCGCTGACATGCAAATTCTGCGGCAGAACCTTTGGCACAGATGCCAGCTTCTGTCCTTACTGCGGTGAGCCGGTTCCCGTTGAGCCGTCCCCCGCAGAGGCGACTGCTGTCGGTGCAAAGACCTGCGAAGTCTGCGGCGCAGCACTCGCTGCGGATGCGGTGTTCTGCGCAGTCTGCGGTCATGCCGTCCCGAAGGACGAGCCGGCTTCCGACGCCGATGCAAATGCAAATGATGCGCCCGCACAGAACATCTGCCCCAACTGCGGCACCCCGTTGCAGGATGACGCCATGTTCTGCGGCGTCTGCGGCACAAAAGCCCCCGGCATCGACTGATTTTATGAAACAGGCGGATACGGCTGCCATTCTGGTCTGCGCGGGAAACGCAACCAGAATGGGCGGCATACATAAGATCCTGCATCCGCTCGGCAATACAACGGTTCTTCATCAGGTGCTCCGCAGCTTTTGCCAATGCGAAAGCATCGCGGAGCTTCTTGTTATCTGCCGGGAACAGGATACAGACGAATTCCGGCGCGCGCTCTCGGAGATCGAATATCTCCTCAGCCGCCCTGTCACCGTCATTGCCGGCGGTGCTACGCGGCAGCAAAGCGTCAGAAACGGATTCCTCGCACTGCGCTCCGATGCAAAATATGTTGCGATTCATGACGGCGCACGCCCGCTCGTGCTGCCGGAAGACATTGAACATGTCATCGGAGACGCCAGAAAAACCGGCGCAGCTACACTCGGCGCACCGGTCAAGGACACGATCAAAGTCGTTCAGAACGGCATCATTACAAATACGCCGCAGCGCGATCAGCTCTGGCTCACGCAAACACCGCAGGTCTTTTCACGGCAGCTCTATGCGGATGCGCTCAGACAGGCTGATGCCGACAAAAAGGACTATACCGATGACTGTCAGCTGATCGAGGCTCTCGGTGTCCGTGTCACGATGACTGCTGGCTCATATTCCAATATCAAGCTGACAACACCGGAGGATTTTGTGATCGCAGAGGCTTTGCTTGACAGCATGCTGTGCGATCGGAAAGGAGAGGCGTAACATGGCACATATCCGAATCGGACACGGCTATGACGTGCATCAGCTCACAGAAGGCAGAAGGCTCATCATCGGCGGCGTGGATATTCCGCATTCGCTCGGTCTGCTCGGTCATTCCGACGCCGATGTACTGACCCATGCGGTCATGGATGCGATGCTCGGCGCACTCGCACTCGGTGACATCGGTCAGCATTTCCCCGATTCCGATCCGCGCTATTCCGGCGCGGACAGCCTGGTTCTGCTCCGCTATGTCAACAGCCTGATTCAAAAACAGGGCTGGCAGCTCGGAAATCTCGATGCAACTGTCCTGGCGCAAAGACCCAAGCTGGCTCCGTTTATTGAGCAGATGCGAAAGAATTTCTGCGCCGTCATCGGCTGCTCTATGAACCAAATCAGCATCAAGGCAACAACCGAAGAAAAACTCGGCTTTACCGGTCAGGAACTCGGCATCGCCGCGCACTGCGTCATCCTGCTCGAAGAAATCCCAAGCCCCCTGCTCCGTAAACCGGTCGGCCGCGTGATCCCTCTGTGATTATTTGTAAATCAGAGCTTACCTGCATCATTGAGAGATGTTTTGAGGGCTCTCACGCTCCGCGGTTGCGTTTGCGATGCAAACATCAAGCCCTCAGACTCCCCTATATAAAAATCCCCGTCCCCATAAGTGCGGCACTGATATAGAAGTTTTAAGCCATAGTATTTCTGATGCAAGGTCAGAAGTACTATGGCGTTTTTTTGCCAGTGCAGCGATGTCGTGCTATAATTTTTACTAACATAAATCGGAATTTGGCGGCGAACGCGCAATCATAGGGAGGTCCGGAGGGACCGCTGTCCCTCCGGCAGGTGTCCAGAGGGCAGAGCCCTCTGCTCGCGCACGTTTGCTTTGCAAACT
>JAZQNP010000044.1:0-9198 GCA_045627405.1 Oscillospiraceae bacterium
GCAGGTGGATGAGCGGATCTGGTCGTGGGATACGATTTTTGAGCCGCTGACGGCGTTCACAGAGCCGAACCACAAGCTGAAATTCCTGCCGCCGCGGACGGATTTCTTCACGCGGCATGAATCGCAGTTTGCCGAAGCGGAAGAATAAAAAAGCCGCCCCCTCCGCATGAGGGGACGGTGAAAGTCAGGGCAATTCCGTGACGATATATGTGCTGTCTGCTTCTTTATCGTAATAGAAATATTCCGGCAGATCGCTGTCTGTGACGTTGGTTCCGCCGGTCTTTGCCGCACGCAGCAGGCAAACACTGACAATCGTGGCAGCGAAAAACAACACAATGAGGATGCCGATTGTAATGAGTATCGTGCGCACGACTTTCCAGATGCGGCTGCTGCGGCGGTTGCGGATGACAAGCTGCTCGTTGATGCGCGAGAGCTGCAAGGCGAGTTCGTCCTTGTCCTTCGGATGTTCGACCGGCGTGCCGAGCAGCTTGCTGACGGGGACATCCAGTGTCTCCGCGAGCTTTTCCAGTGCATCGGCATCGGGGACAGAAAGCCCCTTCTCCCATTTTGACACGGTCTGCCGCACGACGAATACACGCGACGCAAGCTCCTCCTGCGACATTCCTTTCTCCTTGCGGAGATTTTTCAGATTATCACTTAACATGGTGATCACAGCTCCTTTCGATGTGTGAGGCGAAGATGCCGTACCGGCTCTGCGCAGCTCCTCGCTCTGTGATTTCAGCATAGCATATTCCGGCGTATTGCACAAGCAATGCAGATTAACATGTGCGTATGTGCGTAGATACGTTGATTTTGATTGTGCAAAAATGCCGCATCATTACGGTGCGCTGTTCGGATACACCCGATGTGATTCGAGCAGAGAGCCTCCGCAGGCGATCCGACACGCTCTCCGGCAGCAAAAAGCACCGCATCCAATGATACGGTGCATGGGATACGCCCGATGCGATTCGAACGCACGACCTTCAGAGTCGGAGTCTGACACTCTATCCAGCTGAGCTACGGGCGCATATCTGATCTGCCGCGCGGTTTGCGCTAAGCACATCTCTTATTATAACAGATACGGCATTTTTTTGCAAGACCTTTTTCAAAATTTCTGAATAAAAAAAGAAAAAATACATTTATGGGAAAGGAATACAAACAATGACTGCTGCCGCTTCTCAAAAGAAGCATGCGATTTATGTGGTGGTGACATGTACGGGAACCGGCGTTGCAAAAGCGATCCGCATTGTGACGCGCAAACCGTATTCCCATGCTTCTATCGCACTGGATGCTTCACTGAATGAATTATACAGTTTCAGCCGTAATTATAAGCCGATTCCGCTTCCTGCGAGCTTTAATCCGGAGGTAGTCGGCGCGGGAACACTCGGAAAATTTGACAATATCCCCTGCGAAATCTACGCAATTCACCTCACGGATGCACAATATCTGCATTTGAAGAGCCTGATCGCCTATTTCCGTGCATGCCGCAAGCAGTATTCATACAGCCTGATGGGGCTGCTCTGGGTGAAACTGCAAAAGGAGCGGGAGCTGCACAATAAGTTTGTCTGTTCGCAGTTTGTCGCATATGTGCTGCAAGAGTGCGGCGTGGAGCTGGAAAAGCCGGCATGTCTGTATTCGCCGGACGATCTGCGGCATCTGCCGAACGCACATCTGGTTTACCGCGGTGAGCTGAATCAGTATTATCAGGAGCAGCATACATATTATTCGCTGAGCCGTGCCGCGGTCTGATCCGCGAGTGTTTCTGCATATCCTGCGAGCCGCAGCAGACAGTTTGCGGTACACGGAGGGAGCCGGTCTGCGATTGCTTCTGCCCTGGCTGCAAGCTGCGGAAGTGAGAGACGGAAGGTCCATTCTCCGCCGCCGAGCGCGACAGTATAGGTGCCGGTATCCGTATCCGGATTTGCAGGGATGCACTGTGCCATGACCGGCTGGCCGCCGTAAAGCGTGCGGCGGGTTTGCTGCGCGGCTTTGAGCATGCCAAAGCCCAGCCCTGCACATGAGAAATAGATGATTGCCGCGTAGAACGCGGCTTTTTTTCTGCGGTTCACTCGATGATGCACCTCGTTTTCTCAATCAGTCGGATGCCCCCTCTGCAAGCTGTAAGATGACAGCGGAGAGTGCCTGCCCCAGCAGCTCACCGGCATAGGTCGCTTCGTCGAGCGTATTGCCCTGTGAGCCGACTTCGATCAGCAGGCTGCCGTGGGTGAGATCCTGATTATATTTGCGGTAATCAAACATGATCGGACGCGTGAAGCCTGCATACATTGTTTCCGCAGTTTGCTGCAATATACTTGCGAGATGAAAATTATCGCGGTAATCGGGCAGATTCATTGTGCCGTCGTCACAGCCGGAGATAATCATGATCTGTGCGGACTGTTTGCCGTCGATCTCAGTGACCGGCGCGTAGACGGTTGTGCCGGAGGTGATGGCGTCGCGGTGAATGTCCAGCGCGATGCAGATGCTGGGATATTCTTCCAGAATTGCCTTGATGGTTTCGGCACTGCGTGAATAGCTCTTGTTCCAGACCGGGTAGTCGTGGATTTCCTCCGCATGAACAACGCCGATACCGGCAGCGGCGAGCTGCTCTGCAATCGCGTCCCCGACAGCGACCATATTCCGATCCGGTTCTGTTGTGCGAAAATTATATGCCGCATCGTAAACGCCGGCATCGGTTTCCTGATAGCTTTCCGTTGTATGCGTGTGATAAATCAGAACCATCGGCGTGCCGCCGGTTTTGAGGTCGAGATCGGGCAGAATGCGGCTTTCTGCAAGGAGATCGGCATTGTTCCAGAAGGTGGAGTTGCGGACCTGTCCGCCGTTGTCGAGGGCGAAAAACATGGTGCCGGACTGTTTGCCGTAATGCTTTTTGACGATGGAACCTGCGATGTTCGTGAGCGGATTCTGATAGAGACGGGCGTTGTGCATCGCAGCAGAGCTTTCGGATTCCCATGTGATGACATTGCTTTGCGGCGCAGCGGCTTGCCGCCGGAGGATGGGAACGGTGTTTGTTTCAGAGGCGGCGTCGGATGCAGCAGCGTCGGAGGCAGCGGAAGCGGTTGTTTCTGCGGTTTGGGGAGCGGCTGCGGCGGCGGCATCTGACAAAGAGAGTGCCTGACCGACCTGTACGGACTGCATGACCGGAACAAGATACAGTGCAGCGACTGCAAATGCGGATGTACAGAGCAGGACTGCCGTGCAGCGGAGGAAGCGTTGCTTTGCTTTGAAAATCATCCTGTGTTCATTCCTTTCGTGAATCCATCGGTGTTCTGTGCAGTATATGCAAAGCCGCGCAGGAACATGCCGCCGGCAGATGCGCATACAGAGGATTTTCGCCCGCCGTTCACGAAATATTCATATTTATCTGTTATACTCAAATTATCTTAACATTTGGGGCAAAAGGCGTGTGAAGCCCGCCGCTTGCTTCTCTTCCAACTTGCTTCTCGGAGGACAAACATATGAAGCTTCTGATTGTGGATGACGAGATCAATATCCGCCGCGTGGTGCGTGAATACGCAGAGTTTGAAGGCTATGCGGTTGACGAGGCGGAGGACGGCATGGAGGCAGTCGCAAAGGTCCGTGAGAATGATTACGACATTATCATTCTCGACATCATGATGCCGCGGCTGGACGGCTTTTCTGCCTGCAAGGAGATCCGGAAGACCAAGCAGACGCCGATCATCATGCTGTCGGCGCGCGGAGAAGAATATGACAAGCTCTTCGGCTTTGAGCTGGGCGTTGACGATTATGTTGTAAAGCCGTTCTCCCCGAAAGAGCTGATGGCGCGTGTCAAGGCGGTTTGTTCAAGAAAGAGTGCGCCGCAGACGGAAATCCCCAAGCGCATGACGTTTGAGGGGCTGGAAATTGACATGGCTGGCAGAGAGGTCTATGTCAACGGCGAAAAGGCGAATATGACTCCGAAGGAATATGACCTGCTCTTCTACCTTGTCAAGAACCGCAATCTCGCACTGACGCGGAACAAGCTGCTGGAAGAGGTTTGGGGCTATGACTTCTTCGGGGATGACCGCACGGTCGATACGCACATCAAAATGCTCCGCAACAGCCTCGGTGAATATCGGAAATTCATCGTCACGCTGAGAGGAATGGGATATAAATTTGAAGCATAATAAACCGTGCCGGAAGCATCTGACGATGCGTGCGCATATCTTCCTGTGGTTTATGGTGTTTGCGGTTGCAGTTTTTTTGCTGCTGTGGCTTTGTCAGATTCTGTTTTTGCAGAATTTCTACAACCGCATGAAAACCGGCGACATCATCCGCACGGCAGAGCGCATGCTGGAAATCTATGAGACCGGCGATTATGAAGATGCGTTTTTAGACCTCGCGCTCCGCAATGACATGTGCATTGAAGTGCGGGACCGCTACGAGCGAACCGTCTGGGGACGGGATGCCCATGTGCTGGGTGTCAACTGCATGATCCACGGACTGAACAATCAGTCGCGGCGCATCATCGCGCTGGTCAAGGAATCGGAAACCGGCGTCATCTACGGCAAGGTGACAAACAATTTCACACAGACAGACATTCTGGTTTACGCCTGTGTGATCGGTTCGGCGGACGAGCCGGAAGGGTATCTTCTGCTCAACACCCCGCTGGAACCGGTGGGTGCGACGGTTACGATTCTGAAACGGCAGCTGATCATGATTACGGCAATCCTGATTCTGATTGGCTTTGTGATTTCGTTTGTCGTCTCCAAACGGCTTGCCAGACCGATCGTGCAGGTCACGGAGGATGCGCAGCAGCTTGCCCACGGCAACTATGACATCAAATTCCGCGGCGGGGGCTATTATGAGGCGGACTGCCTTGCGGAGACACTGACCTATGCCAGCCGCGAGATCAACCGCGTGGATATGATGCAGCGCGATCTGGTCGCAAACGCGTCGCATGACCTGCGCACGCCGCTGACGATGCTGAAAGCCTATGCGGAGATGATCCGCGATCTTTCCGGTGACAATCCGGTCAAGCGCGGGGAGCATTTGCAGGTGATTATCGAGGAAACCGACCGGCTGACTGCGCTGGTCAACGATATTCTCGATCTGTCCAAGCTGGAAAACGGCAAGCAGAAGCTGGAACGCACGACTGTTGACATGGAGCAGCGTCTGCGCGAGATTGTGGACCGCTACCGCGGACTGAGTACGGTATCGGGCTATCAGTTCACGCTGGAAACTGACGGCGAAGCAACAGTATGCTGTGACGCGGGCAAGATCGAGCAGGTCATCTGCAATCTCATGAACAATGCGATGAACTATACCGGCGACGACAGGCAGGTGTTTGTCACGATGACACACATGCAGGAGGGAATCCGCATTGCAGTGCGCGATACCGGAGAGGGCATGGATCAGGAAACGCTGTCGCGCATTTTCGACAAATACTACCGCAGTGAAAATTACAAGCGGGAGGTCGTCGGAACCGGACTGGGACTGTCGATTGTCAAGGCAATTCTGCGGCTGCATGACTATGCCTTCGGCGTCAACAGCAAGGTCGGAGAGGGGTCCGAATTCTGGTTCGTCATGCACGGCGAAACTGATGCAAAGTGAGTGAAAATCCGCGCGTGCGGAACAGTTATGAAGAATGCCCGAATTTCAACAGAAATCCGGGCGTTTTTTCTCTGCCTGAAAACGGCACCGCACCGGCGGAATCCGCCGTGTTACCCCTTTACAATTCCGGCGGGATATGCTATAATATAAGGTAAATACAAAGGGCAGCACGGCAGATGCCGCCCGGACGGACAAGAGAACGGAGGCGCAGAGTGTATGGGTAAAATCATCGCTGTTGCGAATCAAAAGGGCGGTGTCGGAAAATCGACCACTGTCGTCAGCCTCGCGGCATATTTCGGGATGCGCGGCAAGAAGGTGCTGTGCATCGACACGGACGCGCAGGGCAACACCACAACGGGACTCGGCGTGTCGAAGAAATCGCTGGCATGCTCCTGCTACGATGTGCTGATCGGCAATGCGCGCGTGCAGGATGCGGTGTTGGAAACGGAATTTGAGAATGTCAGTCTGGTGCCGGCAGTTTCGGCACTTGCGGGCGCGGAAATTGATCTGGTCGAGCTGGACAGCCGGTTGCAGCGTCTGAAAATGGCACTGATGACCTGCCGCATGAGCTATGACATCATTTTGCTGGACTGCCCGCCGTCGCTGAGCCTGATTACACTGAACAATCTGGTTGCGGCGGATACGGTGCTGATCCCGATGACGGCAGAGTATCTTGCGCTGGAAGGTCTGGCGCAGCTCAATGAAACCATCCGGATTGTGCGCAGCAAGTACAACGCCGGACTGCATCTGGAAGGCATTTTGTTCACGATGTTTGATGCGAGACTGAATCTTGCATTGCAGGTCGTCGAAGAGGTGCAGAAATATTTTCCGGATCAGGTGTTTGAGACGAAGATTCCGCGGAATGTGCGGCTCTCTGAGGCACCGAGCCACGGCAAGCCCGTGTTCTATTACGACAGATCGTCAAAGGGCGCGGAGGCATATGAGATGGTGGCGCATGAGATCCTCGGTGAACCGCTGGTGCCGGATAAAAAGCCGAAGACGTTTATTTTCCGCAAGAAATAAAGAATCACCCCGATACTTCCGATGAGAGGCAGGCGATACTATGGCAAGAGGCAAAGGCGGCCTCGGCGGCGGACTCGGTTCGCTGTTGGAGGACAATGCCGTTGATACGCAGACCGGTGTGCAGACGCTCCGGCTTTCGGAAATCGAACAAAACCGCGCACAGCCGCGCAAACGATTTGATGATGATACGATCACAGAGCTTGCCGAGTCCATTCAGGCGCACGGCATGTTGCAGCCGATTGTGGTCAGACCCGTCGCGGAGAAACGCTATCAGATTGTGGCAGGAGAGCGCAGATGGCGCGCCGCAAAGCGCATCGGACTCTCGGAGGTGCCGGTGATCATCCGCGATCTCACCGACAGTGAGGCAAGCCAGATCGCACTGATTGAGAATCTCCAACGCGAAAACCTCAATCCGATCGAAGAAGCACTCGGTTATCAGGCACTGATGCAGCAATATGCAATGACGCAGGAGGAAGTCGCAAAGACAGTCGGACGTTCCCGCCCCGCAGTTGCAAATGCACTGCGCCTGCTGAATCTTCCGGCGCAGGTGCAGGATCTGCTGGAAAAGGGCAAGATCACCGTCGGACATGCAAAGGCACTTGCCGCAATCAAGGATGAGGAGCTGCTGCTGCAATGTGCAGCGCGTGCAGCGGAGGATAAGATCACGGTGCGCGAGATCGAACAGCTCGCCCAGCGGCAGACCGATCTGCCGGCACTGCCGAAGCAGAAAACGCCCGATCAGATTTATTTTGAGGAGACGGAAATCAGTCTGAGCAATCTGCTGGGGCGCAAGGTGAAGGTGCAGGGCGGCAGAAAAAAAGGCACGCTGACACTGGAATTTTACAACAAAGAGGATTTGCAGGCACTGTGCCGCCTGCTCGAACAGGATCACTGAGCGCGGGGCGGATGCAGCCCCGGCTTATGATAGAAACGGATGAAACAGGATGAACGGACGGTAAAGGAGTAGAAGAGTATGCTTGAAAATGCGAACAAATTTGCAAAGGAAGGTCTGACTTTTGACGATGTGCTGCTGGTTCCGGGTGAATCGGATGTAACCCCGAATCAGATTCATCTCGGCACGCGCCTTGCGGGTGATGTGATGCTGAATACGCCGATCATGACCTCCGCAATGGATACCGTCACCGAATCGAAAATGGCGATTGCGATTGCGCGTGAGGGCGGCATCGGTATCATCCACAAGAACATGACGATTGAACAGCAGTGCGATGAGGTTGACAAGGTAAAGCGTTCGGAGAACGGCGTCATCGTCAATCCGTTTTCGCTGACAGAGGATCGGTTTGTCTATGATGCGGATGAGCTGATGGGTAAATATAAAATCTCCGGCGTGCCGATTGTGGACAAAGAGGGCCATCTGGTCGGCATCATCACAAACCGTGATATGCGGTTTTTGACTGATTTCAATTTGCGGATCCGCGATGTGATGACGAAGGACAATCTCGTGACCGCGCCGGTCGGCACGACGCTGGCAGAGGCACAGGAGATTCTGCGCTCGCACAAGATCGAGAAGCTGCCGATCGTGGATGACAACGGCATTCTCCGTGGTCTGATCACAATTAAGGACATCGAAAAATCGGTGAAATATCCGAATTCCGCGCGTGATACCAGCGGCAGACTGCTCTGCGGTGCTGCAATCGGCGTGACAAATGACGTACTGGAACGTGCCGGCGCACTGATCGACGCAAAGGCGGATGTGCTGGTGCTGGACAGCGCGCACGGTCACAGCGCGAATATCATCCGCTGCCTGAAACTGATCAAGGAAGCCTATCCGAACATGCCGGTCATCGCGGGCAACATCGCAACGGCAGAGGGCGCAGAGGCACTGATTTCTGCGGGTGCGGATGCGATTAAGGTCGGCATCGGACCCGGTTCGATCTGTACCACGCGTGTCGTCGCGGGCATCGGCGTGCCGCAGATCACGGCAATCTACGATGCGGCATGCGTTGCCGAGAAGCACAATATTCCGGTCATCGCAGACGGCGGCATCAAGTATTCGGGCGATATTGTCAAGGCACTGGCGGCAGGCGCGAGTGTTGTGATGCTCGGCAGCCTGTTTGCAGGCTGTGACGAGGCACCGGGCGCGACGGAAATCTATCAGGGCAGACAGTTCAAGGTCTATCGCGGCATGGGTTCGCTCGGCGCGATGGAGTGCGGCTCAAAGGATCGGTATTTCCAGGAGGGTGCCAAGAAGCTGGTACCGGAAGGCGTCGAAGGAAGAGTGCCTTACAAGGGGCTGGTTGCCGATACGGTGTTCCAGCTCTGCGGCGGCATCCGTTCCGGTATGGGCTACTGCGGCTGTGCGGATATTCCGACGCTGCATGAGCGAGCAAAGTTTGTGCGCATCACCGGTGCGGGCTTGAAAGAGAGCCATCCGCATGACATCTACATCACGAAAGAAGCACCGAATTATTCCGCGCAAATCTAGGGCGTGTTGACTCTATAATAATATGCGGATTTTTGAGATGATTTTGTTCCGTTCAAGGCAAAAATCCGCAGGCGGGCTGTCGCCCGGCAAGGATTTTTAACGACGAACGGGGCAAAATCAGCCAAAAAGACGCGTGTTAGGCTTAGTGTCAACACGCCCTA
>JAZQNP010000045.1:0-6857 GCA_045627405.1 Oscillospiraceae bacterium
CTTGCCGATGCCGGCAACATCTACGGCAGACTGACCAACCAAGTTCATCGGCGGCCACGGCACAACGCTCGGCGGCGTGATTGTCGATTCCGGTAAGTTCGACTGGAAGGCATCCGGCAAATACGCACCCATCGCGGCACCGAATCCGAGCTATCACGGCATCTCCTTTGCAGATGCAGTCGGTCCGGCTGCTTTTGTGACCTATATCCGCGCGATTCTCCTGCGCGATCAGGGCGCGGCAATCTCTCCGTTCGCGGCATTCCTGCTGCTGCAAGGCACAGAAACACTGTCGCTGCGTTTGGAACGCCATGCGGAAAACACCAAAAAAGTCATTGCGTATCTGAAAAATCACCCGAAGGTCGCAAAGGTCAACCATCCGTCTCTGCCGGAGCATCCCGATCATGCACTTTACGAGAAATATTTCCCGAACGGCGGCGGCAGCATCTTCACCTTTGAGATCAAGGGCGGTCAGAAAGAAGCACATGCCTTCATTGACCATCTCGAAATCTTCTCTCTGCTCGCAAATGTCGCAGACGTCAAATCGCTGGTCATCCATCCGGCAACGACAACACACTCCCAGCTGACCGATGAAGAGCTTGCCGATCAGGGCATCACGCAGGCAACCATCCGTCTGTCCATCGGTACCGAGCATATCGACGACATTATCGCTGATCTGGAAAAGGGCTTTGCTGCGGTTTAAGCCTCTGTATACGCAAAAAACACCGGTGCATCTTTTGACTGCGCCGGTGTTTTCGTCATGGATTCCTGTTGACAAACCGCTCTGCGGTATGATATAATCTATTGTACTCTTTTGGCGCGAAATCGGAGCCGGTACAAACTCCGCTTCGTACGAAACAGAAAGGAATTTCAATACGATGAGCTGGGAATTTGCCGTTCTGGACTGGATTCAGAACAACCTGCGCTGCGGTCTGCTGGATCGCATCATGCCTGTCATTACCTTTTTCGGCAACGGCGGCTGGTTCTGGATCGCTCTGACGCTCCTCGGCTTCGCCTATAAGCCGACCCGCAAATATGCGCATGTCGCTGCCATCGCCCTGATCCTCGGTCTGGTCATCGGCAATCTGCTGATCAAGCCCGCCGTCGCCCGCATCCGACCCTATGACATCAACACGGCAATCGCACTGCTAATCGCGGCTCCGACAGATTTCTCATTCCCCTCCGGTCATACGCAGGCTTCGTTCGCAGTCGCAACTTCCGTCTTTCTGTGGAATAAAAAATACGGTACCGCCGCGCTCCTCTTCGCTGTGTTAATTGCATTTTCCAGAATGTATCTCTATGTGCATTACCCGACCGATGTGCTGGCAGGCATACTCTTCGGCGTCTGCTGGGCATTTGTCGGTCTGGTGATCTGCAACCGTCTCTTCCGCGGCAAGCCGTGGGACGGCTGCCAGCCGCTGCCCGACGCAACCGACGCAACCGACGCAACTGACACAACTGACACAACTGAAAAGGAGAAACTGCAATGAGCAAACAGCAGAAAACCAATGCCATGCGCATTCTCGAACAGAAAAAGCTTCCGCACCGGCTGAATTTTTACGAATGCAGCGAATTTACAGACGCGGTGCAGATCGCGGAAATGCTCGGACAGTCTCCGGAGCAGAGCTTCAAAACACTGATGTGCAGCGGGAAAAGCGGCGCATACTATGCGTTTGTCATGCAGGGGACCGCGACAATGGACCTCAAAAAGGCTGCCGCTGCTGCCGGCGAGAAATCCCTTTCTCTGCTGCCGGTCAAGGAGATTCAGGCTGTCACGGGGTATATCCGCGGCGGCTGCACGGCAATCGGCATGAAAAAAGACCATCCTGTTTTTCTCGATCAGGCGGCTCTGCAATTTGAGGAAATCATCGTCAGCGGCGGTCGGCTCGGCACGCAGATCTTCCTCTCGCCCGAAGCCTTCCTCGCCGCAACCAACGGCAAAACTGCCGATCTGCAAAGCGATTCGGAGGTACTCTAACATGAACTATCAGAACCCTGTCATTTCCGGCTGTTACCCCGATCCCAGCATCTGCCGCGTCGGTGATACCTATTATCTTGTGTGCAGCTCGTTTCAGTATTTCCCGGGCGTGCCGCTCTTTGAAAGCCGTGATCTCGTCAACTGGACACAGATCGGACATGTCCTGACACGCCCCTCCCAGCTCCCGCTGCAAAATGCCAACTCCGTCGGCGGCATCTATGCGCCGACCATCCGGCATCACAACGGCAGGTTTTACATGGTGACCACAAACGTCACAAACGGCGGACATTTCTACGTCTGGACGGATGACATCTACGGCGAATGGTCCGATCCGGTCTATGTCGATCAGGAGGGCATTGATCCCTCGCTCTTCTTTGAGGACGGCAAGGCGTATTTTATGAGCAACGGCAGCGACGCAGACGGACACAGTGCTGTGCTGCAATGTGAAATCGACATCACAACCGGAAAGCGCATCTCCGAAACAAAAGCAATCTGGGGCGGTGCCGGCGGAAGATTTCTCGAAAGCCCGCATCTGTATCACATCGGAAACTATTACTATCTCATGGCTGCTGAGGGCGGCACCGAATACGGTCATATGGTCATCTATGCACGCGGCAATTCCCCCTACGGTCCCTTTGCTGCATATCCGCACAATCCGGTGCTGACAAACCGCAACCTCGGCGGTTATCTGCTGCAAGGGGCGGGACACGCAGACCTCGTGGACGACCCGCAGGGCAACTGGTGGATGGTGCATCTCGGCTTCCGGCAGATTCATCAGTGGGTCATGCACCACATCACAGGAAGAGAAGTCTGTCTTGTACCGGTGACATTTGACGCCGACGGCTGGTTTACTGCGGGTGTTGACGGAACATCCCGTCTGGAAATGGAAACCGACCGCATCCCGGCATCGGTTGTACAGCAAAAACAGACGGCATTCACCTTTGCCGATGCAAACGCATGGGTCTTTCTGCAAAATCCGCACGGGCTGAATTATTCATGCTCGGAACACCGTTTCATTCTGCAAGGCACACAGACTCCGCTTTCTTCGGAGGAGGATTCCCCCACATGGCTTGGTATGCGGCAAAAAGAAGCTGCATTCCGGCTTTCTGTGGATATGTCTCTCGCTCCACAAGAAGCGGGCGTGACCGTCTATATGACCGGCACACAGCATTATGACCTTTTTGTCGAGCAGCGGCAGAATGCACGCTGTCTGGTACGGCGTGTGCAGCTTGGCGGCTTGATACACGAAGATGCTGTGCCGCTTCCGTACGGCGCAGAACAAATCTCGCTGTTCATTGAGGGCGATGCAATTAACTATCATTTCAGCGCAGTGTGCGGCGATACAAAAATAGATATGGGTGCGCTGGAAACAAAATATCTCTCCACAGAAACCGCAGGCAATTTCACAGGCGTGATGCTGGCTCTCTACGCGTACAATCCTGCGCCGGAAAATGCCGCACAAACCGTGTTCCGCGACTTCCGGCTCACCTATCCGCAGGCGTGAATGCTGCGGCAATTTCACCGCACACCATTGGAGGAAACACATACATGCTGAATCAATTTTCACGCACACAGCTTCTGCTCGGCAAGGATGCAATGGAGCGGCTCTCACAGGCAAGAGTGGCTGTCTTCGGCATCGGCGGCGTCGGCGGCTATGCCGTTGAAGCACTGGCAAGAAGCGGCATCGGCACGCTCGATCTGATTGACGATGACAAGGTCTGCCTGACAAACATCAACCGGCAGATCATTGCCGCGCGCAGCACAGTCGGGCAATACAAGGTCGATGTGGCAGAAGCGCGCGTACACGACATCTGCCCCGACATTACAGTTCATACATACAAATGCTTTTATATGCCCGATACGGCGGATCAATTTGATTTTTCCCAGTACGACTATGTGATTGACGCGATTGATACGGTCAAGGGCAAACTGGAAATCATCATGCAGGCGAAAGCGGCAGGCGTGCCGGTCATCTCCTGCATGGGTGCAGGCAATAAACTCGACCCGACGGCGTTCCGCGTTGCCGATATTTACAAGACCAAGGTCTGTCCGCTGGCACGCGTCATGCGCTATGAACTGCGCAAGCGCGGCGTCAAAAAGCTCAAAGTGGTCTATTCCGAAGAAGTGCCAATGCGTCCGCTGGAAGATATGTCCATCTCCTGCCGGAAACACTGCATCTGTCCGCCCGGCACACGCAAATGCACGGTGCGAAGAGATATTCCCGGGTCTACGGCGTTTGTACCGTCGGTCGCAGGACTGATTCTTGCCGGCGAGGCCATCAAGGATCTGGTTTCGTTATAACATCTGTATCCCGAAGGGACAGGGAATCCGCGACGCTGTTCGCAGTTTCCCTGTCCCTCTCTTTTTTCCGGACAGAAAAAGTCCCGCACAGCGTCACTGCACGGGAGAAAAAAGGGGGGAGATATTTCAATGAAATAAAGATTTCACCAAAATATATATGGTTGAACCGGCATTCTGGCAGTATTTACACCGGATCCGGAAAGCTGTCCGTCTGACTGCTGAGGAATTTGACATACCAGATGATGTCCGCAAGCGTGACATCGCCGTTCTGATCAACATCCGCTGCACGGGATGCACTGCTGTCTATGAGTGAGCCGAGCAGAATGCGCTTGGCAAGCGTGAGATCGGTGACATTGATTTTGCCGTCTCCGTTGATGTCGCCGCGCGTGAACTGCACCGGCGACGGTCCCGCAATCACGGTGCCTCTCGGCGCGCCGATCGCCTCATCTACATAAAAATCAATGGTTGAAGCGTCCGTTTCCACATAGATTTGCAGATTCGATGCACCTGCGGGAATCGTATAATCGGTATTGGCAAGCTGCACCCATTCACCCTTGACGGCGGTCGCGGTAGCGATCTTGTCATAATGCGCCTCACCGTCACTGCCGGTATATTGCAGCGTCAGATAAAACGTCTCCGTCGCACTGCCGGCAGTATAGCAAACATCCGCGCTGAAACTGTAAGATTCACCGGGCTTGAAAACCGATGTGCTGAGTGTGCGTGTCGCGCCGTTCCACGAGGCGGTTCTGCCGGAGACCAGCATCGACTGGCTGCCGGCATATGCCGTATCCTGCGACAGCGCAACGGACGCTGCGCCGCGGCCGCTCCAAATGCCGAGATTGCTCTCATAGGTATCGTGATAATAATACCCGTCGGGATCCGGCTCCGCTTCTCCGACGGAAACCACAAACGTCGATACGGAATTAGCCGGAAGAGAGGCGTAGAAATTGCTGTCGGAATGCGCCATATCTGCGGTCTTTGCGAGATTTTCATTCGCACTGGTGCGATAGCGGTCAACGCCGCTGATCTTTTCGCCGTTTGAGAGCACAAAATTCTGCACCACATCGCTGTCGCCCTTATTGACAGCAACGACCGTGACCTGCCCTGCATCGTTTTGATAAGCGGAGATCAGAAGATTGCTGTCAGGCGATTCCGTTGCTTCGATTCGCACATCGCCCGGACGCACCCACTTGGAATACTGCGCAAGACAGTAGCCGCGCTTGGAAATGTTGCCGTCTTCTTTCATCGGACCGTAGCTGCGGCGGATATACCACCAGACATAGGCGTTCATATTGCCTACAACCAGTCCGTTGTGAATATTCTCTGCAACCTGCACCGCCTGCGGATAAGTGTCCGCATCGGATGTGGAATCCGGAACATAAACTTCGGTCATCCAGATGTCCTTGCCGCAGTTTTCCAATGCCGGGAAATCCATCTGGCTGCGCTGTGTACCGTAAAAATGCGTGCCGAAAAGGTCACAGTTTTCAAACGCCTGCGCGTTGTTGAGGATCGCGTTGTAATAGGTCTTGCCGTACTGGAATGTTTCCATCGACATCATCTTTGCATTGGTGCCTGCTGTGACCTGCTTGCCGTAATTTGCGAGGAAATAGGCGCAGTCATCAGCACTCCAATATGTCCACTCCGATGCATAATCCGGTTCATTCTGCACAGAGACAGAGTAAAGATTGACGCCCTGTCCTTCCATATATTTGATGTAGCTGTTCAGATGTGCTGCATAATTGCCGTACTGCGAACGGTCAAGTGTGTATTGACCGTTGGAGCCGCCGGAAATGCGAATGCTCGACGGCGGATTCCACGGCGATGCAAAAACCGTCGCACCGAGTGCCTGCGCCCGCTTTGCGGTCGGCACTGCTCTTGACCACGCATTGCTGTCATCACTGACATAAATGCGCAGAATCGTCAGCCCCAGTTCATCCTCTCCGTTGCCGAATGCTTTTTGCACCTGCGCATCCGTCATATCTCCCTGTGCGACCCACTCCGGCAGATTGATGCCGCCGAAACCGCGGATCGTCTGATAGGTCACGCTCGTGTCGATCACGCAGTCGGATGCTGCCGCTGCCGGAACTGCCGTCACCCCAGACACCGCCGACAGCAGTACGCTCATGCTGAACACTGCGGACATGCCCCGCAGCAGAACTCGCCCGATTTTTTTCTTCATGTTGGTTCCCCCTGTTTCGTATCATTGGACTGCGCCGGCGGCATGCCGGCTGTTTCTCTGTGACATGATCCGTTATTATCATACAGGCGAAACGCCGTATTTGTCAAGGCAATATGACGCTAATTTTATATCACTTTTGTGCTATCAGGATGCAGAAGCTGCAAGCAGCCGCAAAAACAGCCGATTTGAAGCCAATCATTCACTGACTCTCAATGATACAGATTGAAACCGTTCCAAGAAAGTGCCGCGCAATATTGTCGCATTTATGCAACTTTCGCCGAACGTCATCTTCTTCCGGCGTGATCTGCCGCCAAAAAAAGTCCGGATGCGCACCGCATCCGGGCTTGCATATTTCTGAACGGTCATGCCTCCCGCTGTATCGCTTTTCCTTTTGTCGCACGG
>JAZQNP010000046.1:0-19001 GCA_045627405.1 Oscillospiraceae bacterium
CCAAATATTCTATTTGATTTTTTATGCGGGGTAAATGCCAATAACGCTTAAGTTGTTGGCATTGGTCCGGAGGGACCGCCGTCCCTCCGGCAGGGGTGTGGGCGACTTGACGTTTGCGAAGCAAACTCAACCGCGCAAGCGTGAGCGTCCCCACAATGTCCCCCGATCACCCTGTAATCTCGGAATAATTACCGAGCATAATCAGCGAATCGCATGTGCGCTCCAACTCGCAGAGCAGTCCCAGCACGCCCTCCTGATGCAGCGATGCTTCGAGATCAATGAAGAACCGGTAAGAGAAGTTCGTACCCGGAATCGGGATGCTTTCCAGCTTGCACATGTTGATGCCGACTGCGGAAATCTTTGCGATCATCTGATACAGTGCTCCGGGAGAATTGGCACAGTTGACCATCAGGCTGATGCGCTCTGCGCCGGCATAGCATTTCGCGCCCTTGGTGATGCAGAGAAACCGCGTATCATTCACATCCTGATTCATGATCGCGTCATTGAGAACGGAAAGACCGTAGAGCTTTGCGCAGGTCTCGCCCGCAATCGCCGCGACCGTCGGGTCATGTGCCTCTGCCGCACGCTGTGCCGCATGTGCGGTGCTGGTGCAGGGGACAACATCGACCCCGTTCAGAGAAGAGATAAATCTGCTGCACTGTCCCGCCGCCTGCTCATGCGTGAAGATTGTCTGAATCTGAGAAAGCTCGGCATCCTTCTGCGCCAGCAAAACATGGTGGATCAGCATTCTTGCCGAGCGCACAATCGTGAGATCGGGTTCGCGCAGCAGCTCATATACCTCACGGACAGAGCCGTAGCTGCTGTTTTCGAGCGGCAGGATGCCGTACTGACAAAGCCCCGCCTGCACCGCCTGCACAACGGCACGGAACCCGTCCATGAACACGACGTCCCCGCGTGGGAAGAGCCTGTCTGCGGCGGCACCTGCATGGCAGCCCTCCACACCGGAAACCGCAATGCGTCCGGTCTGCGGGAACACCGCCTCCTCCTGCGCACACATCGCAGCCACACGCGCCGCAACAGAGGTCGCAGGAATGAGCTGTGCTGCCTGTCTGGCACGGGAAAGTTCCAGAATCGTGCGCCAGAGCTGATGCGCGGAATCGCCGTATTCACTGCCGGAATTCTCACGAACCCGCATCAGGATTTCACGTTCTCTCGCCGGATCGTAAAGCGGCCGCGAAGGGTCGCGCTTCTTGGTGTCCGCGACCTGATCAATCAGCGTCATGCGCTGCAAAAACAGTTCCAGCAGCTGCTTGTCAATGACGTCCAGCTGCGCACGGATTTCAGGTAATTGCATAATGGATTCTCCTTTTTGTGTATTCCGTTTTCGATTGGATTGATCAATCGCACGGGTCGGAACAAGCGGTTTTGCAGATGCAGTAGCAGATTTCACCCTCCGGCGCAGCTCCGCTGCGGCGAAATCGCTCGACAGTCTCCGTGCGGTGCATTGCAGATTTTTCCAGCACGCGCCCCGATTTTACATTTTCTGCACGGTGATAGGCTTCGAGCCTGACAAACTCCGTCTGCGCAAATGTGTGTGCGATCACGGCAGAAAGTGCTTCTCCGGCATAGCCGTGTCCCCAGAACGCTGCTCCGATGCAATATTCTATCTCTGCCGCAGCACAGTCGTCATAAACACGGCAAAAGGCAATCTGCCCGATGTTCTCGCTGCTCTGCCGCAAAACAATCGCCCAGCGGTAAAAATCCGGCTGTGAATAGCCGCGCAAATACGCTTGCAGCAAAGCATTTGCCTGCTCCGCAGTCTCGTAAACCGGCTCGCCGTATTCCGACTGTACCGCCGGATCCGATGCCCAGTTGCGCAACATATCCGAAAGATCATCCGCTTCAAATCTGCGCAGAATCAAACGCGGCGTACAGATCTGCGCGGTGCCTTTGTGATTCATCTGCCGCCCCTCATCCAAGTCTCTTCGGATCGGAAAGCAGCAGATCAAGCGTCACCAACGCCGCCGCCGCCTCAATCACCGGCACCGCACGCTGCACAATGCAGGGGTCATGTCTGCCCCGAATTTCCAGCACCGCGTTCTGCCGCGCCGAGAGGGAGACGGTATTCTGCGGCAGTGCGATGGACGGCGTGGGCTTGAATCCGACGCGAAACCGCACCGGCATCCCGTTTGTGATGCCGCCCTGAATGCCGCCGCTGTGATTGGAAACCGTCGTAATTTCGCCGCTTTCCGTCATCTGAAAAGGATCATTTGCCTCCGAACCGCGCATGTCAGAGAGCGCAAATCCGCCGCCGAACTCCACACCCTTGACCGCCGGAATCCCGAACAGCACCTGCGAAAGTCTGCTCTCAACGCAGTCAAACATCGGGTCGCCCAGCCCTGCCGGCAATCCGAGGATCATACATTCGACCGTGCCGCCGACAGAATCTCCGTCGGTCTTTGCGTCAAGAATTGCCTGCTGCATCTGCGCCCCTTTTTCGTCGGAAATCACAGGGAACGGCTTTGCGGCAATATCGTCAAAAACAGAAGGCTCCGGCTGCATCGGGAACGGCGTGTCGGCAATGCCGTACACCGATGCCAGATGCGCACCCACACAGATGCCGTGCCGAGAGAGAATCTGCTTTGCAATGCCGCCGGCTGCACAAATCGGCGCAGTGAGGCGTCCGGAAAAGTGACCGCCGCCGCGCATATCCGCCTTTCCGTCCCACTTGACAAATGCCGTGTAATCTGCATGAGACGGGCGCGGCTGATCCGCAAGATTGTTGTAATCTCCGGAGCGCGTATTGGTGTTGGCGATCGTAATGCAGAGGGGAAATCCGTTGGTTTTGCCGTCCGTCACACCGGAGATAAACACCGGTACATCCGGCTCTTTGCGCGAAGTCGAAAGCGCATTCCTGCCGCCCTGCCGCCGCTCCATAAACCGCAGCAACGCCGCCTCATCAACCGGAATGCCGGCGGGCAGTCCCTCCACCAGTGCGCCGATGCCGCTGCCGTGCGATTCGCCGTAAACAGACACGCGCAGTCTGTTGCCAAAGCTCGATGCCATATGCAGTCTCCTTTCGTCTTTGTCACCGCAAGATCATTTTAATTATTAAGTAGAATCTACGGTTTACACTGTATCATTCAGCGCATTCCGTCATAATGCCGCCGAGCGCAGCATAGTCCTCGAAGAAGTGCGGATACGACTTATTGACCGCCTCTGCGCCGAGAATTCTGACCGGTTCTCTGCATTGCAGCGCAGCGATTGCTGCCGCCATGACCAGCCGATGATCATTCTGCGCATCCACCGTTCCCCCGGTCAATCCGCCGCCGTGTACGGTCAAGCCGTCCGGCAGCTCCGATACTTGTCCACCTAGCGCGGACAGCATTGCCGCGGTTGACGTCAGCCGGTCAGACTCTTTGAGCCGCAGCCGTTCCGCATGAGTAAAATGAGATGCACCCTCTGCCCTTGCGCATGCAGCACGCACCGCCAGAATCGGCAGCAGATCGGGGATTTCCTCCATAGATACGTCAAAATTCGCGCGTGTTCCACATGAAACAGCAATGCCCTCATCTGTTTCGGTCAGATTTGCTCCGGCATTTTGCAGGATCGGGCAGATCGCCTTGTCTCCTTGAATCGAATCCCGGTGCAAGCCCGAAATTAAAATGGGTTCCGTTTGCATTGCACCCGCCGCCAGCCAGAACGCCGCGTTCGACCAGTCACCGTCAATTGTGAGATCTTCCGGCATCCGCAGATGCTGTCCGCCCGCAATCTGATACCGCAGCAGCGAATCTTCCGTATATACGTTAATTTTCGCACCAAATTGCCGCAGAACGCCGAGCGTCATTTCGACATATGCCGCGGATTGCAGCGGCGTTGTCAGCCGGATGATGCTGTCAGCTTCACAAAGCGGCAATGCCATCAGCAGTCCGCTCAGGAACTGCGAACTGATATTGCCGGCAATCTCATAGATTCCGCCAGTCAGCGTACCGGACGCATGCAGCGGAAGTTTTGTCTCGCGAAAGTGCACGCCGTGCGCGGACATCGCATCCGTCAGCGTTCCGATCGGACGCTCCGGCAGTCTGCCGCAGCCGACAACCGAAATATCGTCACACACAGCCATTGCGACCGGCAGCATAAAGCGCAGCGTGGAACCGCTTTCGCCGCAGTCCAACGCGGCATGCGGCTTCCGCGTGATCGGGGTCACAAACATGCCGCCGTCACGCTGTTCAAAACCGGCACCGAGTGCCGAGAGGCAGCGCAGTGTTGCCGCAATATCGTCGCAATGTGGTGCGCGAAGCGGCAGAAAACCGCCGTTCTCCGAGAGTGCCGCGCAGATCAGCTTGCGGTGTGCGTCCGACTTGGACGGAATCGCCGCAACCTTGCCCGAAAGCGTCGCCCGATGACAAATCACATTCATGCCTGCGCCTCCAAACCGTCCGAAAACAGACGTGTCAGCTCGGAAATCGCCATTTTCTCCATGCGGCAATGCCCGATGCGCTCAGGCAAAATGACCGTGATGCTGCTGCCGGACGCCTTTTTGTCCAGTGCCGCAATTTCAGCCATTTCTTCTGCGCCGTAAGGGCACGCTGTCGGAAGGTCGGCGCGCCCGATTGTCCGGAGCACCCGCGCCGCGTCATCGAATGAGAGGATGCAGCGCTTTGCTGCTGCGCGTGTCATCATCGCAAGCCCCATCGCAACGGCATGTCCGTGCGAGACTGCAAAATCACTGAGCCGCTCGATCGCATGCGCCGGCGTGTGTCCCAGATTGAGCATTTTCCGCACGCCTTTTTCATTGGGATCTTCTGTGACAATTTTCGATTTGTAGATGACGGAGCGCACGATAATCTCCTCATATTTCTCAGAAGGTACGCCGTTTTCGTATATATCAAACAACGCCGGATCATCCAGAATGCCGTGTTTGATTGCCTCTGCACTGCCGTCTGCAATTTCATGCGCAGGCAGCGTTTGCAGCGTGTCGGTGTCGCAGATCACGGCAATCGGCTGATGGAACAGTCCCGCAAGATTTTTTCCGTGGTCGAGGTTGACCGCAGTCTTTCCGCCGACCGACGCGTCCACCGCAGAGAGCAGCGTGGTCGGGAGCTGCACAAAGCGCATGCCGCGCAGATAGCAGCCTGCCGCAAAACCCGTCAGGTCTCCGATGACGCCGCCGCCGAGTGCCACGGCAAGGTCCGTGCGCGTCAGATGCGCTTCGCAGAACGCTTCCAGCACCTCGCCCAGCACGCGGACCGACTTGCTCTCTTCGCCTGCCGGCACAACAAATGAACTGACGGAAAAGCCCGCAGCTTCAAGCGATTTCTGTGCGCGGCTGAGATAGAGCGGAGCCACGTTGCTGTCAGAAACGATCATCGCACGGCAGGGCGCGGCAATCGCTGCGATTTCTGCACCGCAGGTGTTCAGCAGTCCGCTTCCGGTGAGAATCGGGTAGCTCTCGCCGCTCGGCGTGGTCAAAATTTGCGTATTCATGGTGATTTCCTTTCGATGTGACCTTTTATTACAATTTCTTTTCCATATAACCGCAAGTAAAAGGGAAGAAATCAAATTTTCTCGTTCCGATATTCATTTGCACGCCGCCATACAGCGGCAGAAAAGCTGCTGCGGCACTGTCCGGTCAGTTTCCGCCGGCAGATGCCTTTGCGATTCTGCCCTCTTTGAGGCATTCCCGCAAAGCGTCGGCATCGTTTTCTTCCAGCGCGGCAAGATACGGTTTCAGATTGTCAATCAGAATGCGCAGCTCATCGGCAAGGTATTCGCGGTTATCCAGCATCAGCTCCGTCCACATGTTTTCATCCAGACGCGCAACACGGGTCAGATCGCGGAAACTGCCGGCAGAAAAGCCGCGGCGTTTCTGTGCGGTCGGGGATTTGACATATGCGCCGGATACAATGTGTGCAAGCTGTGAGGTGTAGGCGATGATGCGGTCATGCTCATCCGGATCGGAGAACGTCAGATGCGCAAACCCGATGTCCGTGAAGTAATTTTTCAGCAGTTCGAGCATGTTGAGATCGGTGCGTGCATCAGGCGTCAGAATCATCGACGCACCCTCAAACAGCGATTCCGACGCATTGACGAAGCCGCCGGTTTCCTTGCCCGCCATCGGGTGTCCGCCGATGTATTGATACCCATGCGCCTCTGCGAGTGCGCCCATTTCGGTGCAGACCGCACGCTTGACGCCGCAAATATCGACGACCGTACATTTGCCTTTCCCCAGCAGTTCTGCATGGGCTTTTGTCCAGCTGATCGCAGCCCCGGGGCGCAGCGCGACCAGTACCAGGTCACATTCTGTCAGCAGTTCGTCGGTGAGTGCCTTGTCGATCGCGCCGGTCATTCGCGCGAACATCATGACCTCCTGATCGAGGTCAAAGCCGTAGACCGTGTGCAGCGTGCGTGCTTTCGTCGCCTTGGCATAGGAGCCGCCGATCAGTCCCAGACCGATAATTGCAATGTTCATATTTCCTATCCTCTTGAAAAAAATGTTCTGCGGTAAATCAGAATTTGGCGGCGTGATCGGGAGCTGCTGAGGGGATCGCTATCCCCTCAGCGGGAGTTTGAGGGCTTGATGTTTGCATCGCAAACTCAACCGCGGAGCGTGAGAGCCCTCAAAACATCTCTCAATGATGCCGCTAAGCTCCGATTTATCACAAAAGGGTCATTTCAAAAATGCGTGCAGTGCCTGCGCCTGCTTCGCAAGTGCATCAAATACTTCGGGATTGACCGACTGCGGACCGTCCATGACTGCATGTTCGGGATCGTGATGCACCTCAATGCTCAGACCGTCTGCGCCTGCTGCGACCGCAGCCGGTGCAATCTCCGGAACAATCCATGCACGGCTGATCGCATGGCTCGGATCAACCAGAATCGGCAGATGCGTGAGCCTGCGCAGCACCGGAATCGCAGTCAGATCAAGGGTATTGCGCGTGGACGGCTCAAAGGTACGGATGCCGCCCTCACACAAAATGACATTGTGATTGCCGCCGGACATGATATATTCCGCAGACATCAGCCACTCTTCGTAGCTCGCGGAACGCCCGCGCATCAGCATGACCGGCTTCTCCTGTGTGCCGAGAGCTTTGAGCAGAGAGAAATTCTGCATACTCCGTGCGCCGACCTGAATGAGATCCACATCGGAAAACAGCGGAAGCTGCGCAGAATCGGTGATTTCTGCTGCGATGGGCAAACCGGTCTCTGCCCGTGCGGTTTTCAGCAGTGCGATGCCCTCTTCGCCCATGCCCTGATACGCATACGGAGAAGTCCGCGGCTTGAACGCACCGCCGCGCAGAATGCCTGCGCCGCTCGCCTTAATCTGCTTTGCAATCGCAACAATCTGCTCCTCGCTTTCGACGGTACACGGCCCGGCAATCAGCGTCAGTGTGCCGCCGCCGATCTTCACATTTCCGACGGAGACAACGCTTGCTTCCGGATGGAATTCACGGTTGGCATGCTTATACGGCTCCTGCACGCGCTTGACATCCTCCACAATGTCCAGTGCGGAGATGAGGTCTGCGTCAATGGCAGCGGTGTCTCCGACCAGACCGAGAATCGTGCGGCTGGTGCCGACGCTCTTATGTACGCCGATTTGTTTTTCTTCCAGCCACGCAATGAGGCTGTCGAGCTGTGCTTGATTCGGATTTGCTTTCAGAATAACGATCATGACTCTTGCTTCCTTTCAAAAAAACGCGCTTGCAGTCTTGTCTGACTGTAAGCGCGTCTGCATTCATAATTGCGCGAAAGTGCGGGGAACCGCGCTTCATCTTTATGCTGCATTGCGATGTTCAGCCAAACCAAAACAGACCTCGTCCGAATCATAGACAAAGCCGTAAAATCGCTCGCTGAAATACAAAACAGCCTGACGGTTCATGGAACAATCCGCATCCTTTCTCATGAGATGGTATTATTATAGCACATTTTACCCGACAATGCAAGCGGTAATCTGCACAAAGGTTTCGCGCTTTACCGCTTTCGCGCTGTAAATCAATAACAAATCACTGCAAAGCCTCCAAAGCAGGCGGCAGGGCGATACCCGCGGTCTCCTCGGTCATTGCAGAGACGGTCTGCACACTGTCCTTGTACCCGCCGGATAAATACGCGCCAGTATTCCTGTCAAACGTCATCCAAACCGTTCCGATGCCGGTATCGGTGTCGTATGTCTCTGTAACAGTGTCGCCGTCATAGGTTCTGGAAACGAGTGTCATTTCCGTTCGCGGAGAGCAGCCTGCATTGAAAAACATTGCTTCCAGCTTACGATTGTCCGGATCCTGCGCGGCAGAAAATGGATTATTGTCATACGGCAGCGTCGCCCAATCTCCGTTTTTGCGCAGGGTATAGGCACCGCTGTCTCCGAAAAAGTAATCCTCACTGTCCAAAATCGCATACTGCTCATCAGGTTCACCGGTATTTTTGAGATGTACCGTGTCACCGTCCGCCTCAATGAGCGACGTGCCGATGACAACGTCCTGATAAGACTGCACCAATGTCACAGAAAAATGCCGGCGGTCGATCAGATCACAAAGCCGGGCGGCATAGCTGTTCTCAAAGGAAAGGTCATTCGCATCCGGTGCATCGTCGGTCTGCTGCGGCTCCGTGGTTTCGGTTTCCTGCACAGAGGTGACCGTGGTTGTTTCGGTGCCGGAGCTATCTTGCATTGCCGGTTTTTGACCGCAGCCGGAGAGAAAAATGCCGGCGGCAATCAAAAGTGTAAATCGAAATCGTTTCATCGCGGTACTCCTTCATTCATTAAAAACGGCGGATACAAAATGCCGTCCTCGGTCACAATCGCCGTGATCAGTTCGGCAGGGGTGACGTCAAACGCCGGATTCAGACATTTCACACCGGCGGGCGCAATCGGCTTTGTAAAGTGCAGCGATGTGATCTCACTGCCGCCGCGCTGCTCAAAATCCGGAAACCGCCGCCTGTAACGGAAACGTCATCCTGTGCAATAACATGAAAAAAAGAATCCTCTTTCATTTGATCAGATACCGAGCAGACCGTTGGTGTCCGGCTGCATAGGCTTGCAGAACTACAACCTAAGAATTACTGCGCATTATCGTCAATATGGAGAGGAATACGAATCGTCAGTTCATAGGAGATTTTTGCATCAATCTTAATCAGCTCTTTTTCAAGAAAATAGTCGCCCGGGGCTACCGCAGTCAGATGCCCTTCAAAATCAAGTGTTTGTTCTACTGTTTCACCGCTCATAAGCCCATCGCTTTTTGCATTAATGGCACTGTTTTCGAGAAACGGAACTGCTTGATAGGTATCAGCATAGAGCAGACGGAATTCCTCTGTATTATAGCTCCAATCGGTTGCAGTGTCGTTTTGCAACACAAGCGTACATCCTTTTACCGATTCAGAACCAGGCTTGACGTAAATCTTCGGCAAGGGATTCATCGCCGTATTCGTATTGGCAGTTTTGTCTGCGGTGCTGTCTTGACCGGCGGAACTGCCGCATGCGTTCATGCAAAGCACAGATGCACATGCTGCTAGGAGAATAGTGGCTGCATGCAAGAATTTCATAGTTGTTTTCATGGCTCTGTTTACCCCCTTAATATTTAAACATTTGTAACGCCAAGCGAACCTACCAATGTTGTTACTCTGCATCCATAGGTTGTGTTATCTATCTCATTATTCTTTTCGTTGAGCCTTATTGAACTGATATCATACTCCTGCATATGAATTGTTGTTTCATCAACAATGCTTTTTAGATAATTGTAAGAATAAGGTACGACTTCAATTTTAGCGGTTGGAATATAATGAGTATATTCTTCCGAATTATCTAGACTTGTTAAAAATAAAGTCACTACATTATCATTACTGCAATTGAAATACGCTCCTGCATAGTCATTGGGATAAGTCGAGATCTCATATTCTTCATTGTAACCGTTAGGTTGGATGCGATTGAAATACTCCATTAGGTTGACATAACACTGATATTGTGATTCGTAGGTCATATCATCTGCTGAAAAAACCGTGTTTTGATTAAATAACGCGCTCGTCGAGCAGAGTGTGAAACAAAAAGCCAAAATACACGAAAGGTAATGTCGAAAAACAGAACGCTTAAACATAGTAATTCCTCCTCAAATCTATTTGCACCGTTGCCCCAATCACCGAAGATATATACGAAACAGTTTACATCTTTTGGAAGCCCCCTTTCTTTTGTGTATAAATCATAGCTGCCCGTAACAGAAACATCATACTGCGCGAAGGATTTCATATGTATCATAATTCACCCTTTTCTGCATGAAAAACATGAAACTCTTCTATATATACATGATTTTTCACTCCCAAGTTTTTCCTAAAAATCTGCGATCTCTTTGAAATTTGTATGAGTACACAAAATATGGCACAGCAATTTGTTTAAAACGCTGCGCCGTATTCGGTATTCGATCTTATTGCCTTGGAAATCTGTCAATCCGTCTCCTAAACAGTCATCCTGTGCAGCCATTCATTCACCGCCCGACATCGCAAACGGCGGATACAAAATGCCGTCCTCGGTCACAATCGCCGTGATCAGTTCGGCAGGGGTGACGTCAAACGCCGGATTCAGACATTTCACACCGGCGGGCGCAATCGGCTTTGCAAAGTGCAGCGACGTGATCTCACTGCCGTCACGCTGCTCGATCTCAATATCCGCACCGGTTCTGCACTGCACATCGACCGTCGAGCGCGGACAGAAAACATAAAACGGCACACCGTAATGCTTTGCCAGTACTGCAAGTCCGGAGGTACCGATTTTATTTGCGGTATCGCCGTTTGCCGCCACGCGGTCACAGCCGACCATACACGCATCAATCCCGCCTTGCGCCATCAGATAGGACGCCATATTGTCACACATCAGCGTGGTATCAATGCCCGCACGCATCAGCTCATAGGCAGTCAGCCGCGCTCCTTGCAGCAGCGGTCTGGTCTCATCGACATACGCATGAAACCGCATACCCCTTTCCGCGCCGAGCAGCAGCGGACCGAGTCCCGTGCCGTAGCGCGAGGTCGCAAGCGCACCCGCATTGCAGTGCGTGATGACACGCGCACCGTCATGCAGCAGAGTCAGCCCGTATTCGGAGATGCGGCGGCAGACGGCAATCTCCTCCGCATGAATCTGTTCCGCTTCCGCCCGCAGATGCGCACAGAGTTTTTCCGGCATACAGGGCTGCACTGCTTCCGCACAGCGCAGCATGCGCCGCACTGCCCATGACAGGTTCACGGCAGTCGGACGCGCCGCCGCAATGAGGGCGGCATCTTTCCTGACCGCAGACAAAAGCGGCGTGCATCCCTGTTCTGCACGCCGCACTGCACCGATATACACGCCGTAAGCCGCACAGATGCCGATGCAGGGTGCGCCGCGCACTGCAAGCGTCCGGATTGCCTCGGCAACCGCTTCAGCCGTGCGCAGCGTCAGAAGCTGCTCCGTGTGCGGGAGCAGCCTCTGGTCAATCGCAAGGATTTCTGTGCCGTCCGCCCGCAGACGAACGGGATCATGTTGTTCATATTGCATCGAATAACAACCTCTCTCAGCCGGCAGTCATATGTTCTGATGCATTCCATACGGGCTGCCGCTGTCGGGATTTTGGCATCACACAAACGAATGGATCTTTCCGCCGAGATATTGCAGCAAAAGCACAAAATCATTCTGCTCCGCACCAACACCGCTCCGGTCGCAGTCGCTGTTGAGGACACCCTGCGCCGAGAGCTGCGCGCCGTCCACACCTGCAAGCGCGCGCGCAAACAGCACGGCATCCGCCAGCTCAACCAGACCGTTGCAGTCCACATCTCCGATCACCCCGGTGCTGTCATCGGGTACAGTCTCCGCAGCCACGGGTTCAATGATAAACTTCTGACCCGAACCGCCCCAGAAGCTCCACTGACAGATATTGGCACCGGCATCGAGGCTGATGCCGTAGACATCTGCGCAGGATTTTCCGAGCGATGCCGCCGTCAGCAGGGTATACGAGCCGTCCTCATTGGGATAGAGCCGGAAGGTCTGCGCCTGACTGCCGCCGGTATTTGCCGCAAGCGCAATGTCCTGCCCGTCGGCAGCAGAGCCGTCCGCGACCGTCATTGCCGCGCCGGATGCGTCACAGATGCTGTAAATCTCATCACCGAGCGAGGTCAGCGTCCAGACCTGTGCCTCCGCCGCCTGCACGATGCTGCCGGAACCGGATGCCGAAAGGAACAGGTTGCTGTTGACGTTGCGGATCGTATATTTGCCGTCGTTGACGGTCGGGCAGACTGCGGTGAAATTCCAGAGCTGACAGTCGCCGCCCCAGTATTCATATTCTGCAATATTGCCGCCGCTCTCGGTACTCCACCCGAACACATCCAGACCGGACGCATAGCCGGAGGCTTTTGAGACAATGCCGTAGGAGCCGCGCTTTTCAATCAGCCGGAAGAGCTGATTGTCCGCGCCGGTGTATTGGGCAATTTCCGCATTGCCGTCATTGACGGTGATCGCGATGTTTTCATCTGCCATCGAGACAATGCAGACATCGCCGTTTCCGGCATCGTGCAGACGCCATTCCTGATGCTTGCCGCCGGTCAGATTCCACTGCTGAATGTTCGTGCCGTCTGCCGTGCCGCCGCCTGCAAGGTCGAGTGCGAGCCCGCTGTGTCTGCTGGTGATGAAATACGAGACGCCGGAGAGCAGTGTCGTGCCGCCGGCTGTTGCAGAAGCGGTCGAGTACGCGCTGTCTGCTGCCTGATAGACGAGGAGGCTGCTGTCCGATGTGCGGTCCACCAGATCCTCTGTGATGTCATACGCAGTCTTCTTGCTGCCCCAGATGCAGATATTGATGCCGGTCGCAGTAAAGGTCATGCGCGTGACGGGTGTATCCGCCTCGTCCGCCTGCACAATGAAGGCACCCTTATATGTAACGCCGCCCCATGTAAAGCTCATGTACGGTGTACCTGCCTTTGTGATTTGCCATGTTGCGGAAATGTCGCCGGTCACGGTGCCGTTTGCATTCAGCGTAATGTTGATCGGCTTTTCGACATCGGCAGAGACTTCGTTGACAAAAGCCTGATTCGGATTATGCCAGATCAGCTCATAATCTCCGACGATTGCCTCAGTGGTGTGACCGTTTGCAGAGAGCGTTTCACCGGAATATTCATAGGAGGTGGCAGTCGGCCAGCCGTCCTCGTTCAGAATCATCTGATGGACACGCACCTCATGGAAGCCGTAGTTGTCGTCGAACTTATTGTGATAGATGACAAAGAGCTTGCCGTCGTCATCCATCAGCGCGGAGTTATGTCCCTGTGCGGTATTGGGTCGGTCATTGCAGCTCCACTGATAATTGCTCATCAGACGCTCACCGATATTGCCCGCGATATTGTCCGTACCCTTTGAGAAGATCGGGGAATTGCCGTTCTGATCGTAATACGGACCGGAGGGCGACGTGCTGCGGAAGATGCGCATATTATAGCCGCCCTTGTTGTTGAAATAGCCGTAGGAGAGGAAAAGATAATAATATCCCTGAGAGGAGCCGGGCGGACACATATACTCAATGTACGGACCCTCGCCCGATGCCCAGTAGCCGCCGGCAATATGCGTGCCGAGATACGCATCGGACTGCACGGCACCGCTCACAGAGGTTGTCGGATAGGTGACGCTGTAATCGCGCAGACCGGTTGTCTCGTCCAGTTCCAGCATATAAATGCCGCCGAACCACGATCCGTAGACCATCCAGAGATTGCCGCCCTCGTCATAGAACGTGCAGGGGTCGATGGCATTGGTGCCGTATTCTGCGTTCCAGCGGCCGCTGCTGTTGAGATAGCGGCTGAGATCCGGATTGCTGCCGAGCACCTTTTCGACATCCGTATTCTTGTAGCTGTTGGCGGAATCGGCAGGATTGGTCTCAAACCCCGACCAGACAACCGTTCCCTGATAGCTGTACGGTCCCTCGACATTATCCGCCGTGCAGAGTACAATCGAGGAATGCCAGTCCACACCGTTGACCGAAAGATACATGCAGTATTTGTTCATCGTATCGTTCCAGATGATGTCCGGAGCCCAGAGATTGCCGGAGAGATCGTAGCCGCTGCTGGTGTTCGACCAGCTATTCGGCACAGACAAATCGGTATAGATGTTGTTGAAGAAGGTTGTTTTGGTGGAGCCTGCGGCAGAATTTGCAGCAGAGGTCCAGTTCATGAGGTCAGTTGACCGTGCAGCCCCCAGATGCGAGCCGATGATGAAATAACTGCCGTCGTCCAGCTTGACGATGGACGGATCATGCACAGCCACACGGCTGTACGCTGCGAATGCGGTCTGCGGCAGTGCAGCCGCTGCGGATACCGCGATTGCGGCAGAGGTAACTGCCGCAGTGAGCTTCTTCCATTTCATATGAATATCCCCCCTGAAACATTTTCTGTTCTCTCTGAAATCCAACAGATTAAGCTTATTATACCAGCGACCGCGCCAAAAAGCAATAATTGATTGTACGCTGCCTATGACGAATTGTATTTTTCCCCGTTTTCAGATGATTTTCACGCCGCATTCACAATCGGGCGTTACAATAAGACCGTAAGATGAATACCGGCAACCCGCAGGCGTGAGCAACCTGCGGAATCGCCAGCCGGTGCTTGATTTCATCTTTCCTCCCTTTCCTGCGGCCGCAGAATATGTACCCCTGTTCTGCGGTCAAATATCAAGCAAAAGAGCGGACAGTATGCACAGTGCGATCCCCGTCGCCGGCATACTGTCCGCTCTGATTTTTATTCGTCTTTTTTCTTCTTGTCGGATTTATCGGAATCGGCAGCAGCAGTTGCGATGCCCTGACGTCTTGCATTCTTGCGCTCCTTTTCGGCAGCAGCCTTCTCCTCCATCTGCGTGATATTCTCATGGATTGCCCATTTTTTCACGCGGATCTTGCTGCGCTCTCCGCCGGTTTCCAGCACAACCGTATCCTCGGTCACGCGGATGACGATGCCGACCAGACCGCCTGCCGTGCAGACTTCATCTCCGACACGCACATTCTCACGCATCGCCTGTGCTTCCTTTTCGCGCTTCTGCTGCGGACGGAGCAAAATCAGATAGAGCAGCACCAGCGCGATGATAAACGGCAGAATACTTGAAAGCAGTGCCGCCCATGTGCTTCCCGTTGTCGTGCTCTCAGCAGCCGTCGCAGTCTCCTCTGCAAAAGCCGCCAAAGAGAGGATTGCCGCCGCAGAAACCGCACTCGCAGCAGCGGTCAGCAGTTTGATGATTCGTTTCATAAATGTTCGCCTTTCTGTTGAAATGTGATACCCGTATTATAGCACAAAAGACGCCGTTTGGCAAGAGGCTTCACAAAATTCTCATGAATCCGGCAATCCGCTTCTCAGTTTTCCGAGAGATCGTATTGCTCCTCCTCGTTGGTGAGGATCATATTGAGCACCTTGCCGAAAAAGCCGGACGGATTGCACAAAATGCGTTCTCCGAGCGATTCGGCATCCGCCTTCGACGGTGCGTGGATCTGCAAGCAGAACATCTCCCGCTTCTGATCGTAACACCGCACGCAGAGCGTCCAGTCCGGCGGCGTTTCTTCGCAGGTGATTTTCAGATCGCGCATTGCCTTTCTGCGCGCTCTGTACCGCAGGGCAGTCAGCAGAACACGGTCGCGGTAGAGCTTCGGCACATAGAGCCGCAGAATCTTTGCACACTGCTGTCCCTTTTCCAGCAGGACAAGCTGCGTTGTGCCGTCTGACCCGGTCTGTTCCTCCGCCATGCCGTTTTCGAGCAGAAAGCCTGTCACATCCGAATACAGAAAATGATTGATATGCCCTGCGGAAACGGTGATGTCATAGAGCCAGTCCGTGGGGAGCGCGCCGCCCATCTGCGACAGAATATCGCAGAGGAGAATGCAGATCAGCGGGGGATGGGAGAGATCCGGCGCATACATCTGCGAAGGATGCCCATGCTTCTGCGCTGTGCCGGACGCCTTTGCGACCGCCTCCTCCGAAAAAAATGCCATCTGTCCGGGAAGCTCATCCGGAATGAACATGCCGTTCTCTGCCGGTTCCATGCCGTCTCACCGCCTTTGCTTTTTTGATCCTGCCGCGCCCAAACCTTTTTCATGCGGTTACGCGCTGCTGTGTTTCATTCCTTTTGATCCGATGGCTGACTGCCGTTTTTACACAAAATTCGGATAATCCAGCAGATGCGACACCAGCGCGATTGCCATTGCCGCTTCCACACTCGGCACAGCCTCCGGCACCATGCACGGGTGCGGTGCCTCACCGCTTTGCAGCACTTCGTTTGTCATTGCGGAATAATCCACCGTCTCCTGCGGCTTGCCGATGGACGCTGCCGGCTTGATCGCAACGTCAAAGCAGATCGGCATACCGGAGGAAATGCCGCCGAGAATGCCGCCGTGACGGTTCGTGCGGGTCAGCACATGCCCGTGCTCGTCCACATAAAATGTATCGTTGCACTGGCTGCCGGTCATTTTCGCCGTCTGGAAGCCCGCGCCGAATTCCAGTCCGCGGACGCCGGGAATGCCGAACACAAGCTGTGCAATGGAGTTTTCCAGCCCCTCGAAAATCGGGGAACCGATGCCGGCGGGAACATTGACCGCATAACATGCAATCGTGCCGCCGAGTGTCTCGCCGCCCATCATCGCCTGCTGAATGTCCGCAAGCATCTTCTTTCCCTGTGCCGGATTGTTGACCGGCATTCTGCGGCTGCGGATGCGCAGCAGGTCATCTCTGGTGACCTCGGTCTGCGAAAGCGGCTTGTCCTTGATATTATGGATGGATGTGATCTGCGCTCCGATGTAAATGCCGCGCCGTTCCAATATCTGCCTGCACACGGCACCGGCAAAGCAGAGCGGAATTGTCATGCGCTCGGAAAGATGTCCGCCGCCGCGCACATCGGCAAAGCCGCGGTAGCGCATGGCACCGGTATAGTCTGCATGACCCGGACGCGCGAGATGCGATATGTTCTGATAATCCACCTGCTGCATGCCGCGCGGATTATTGAGAAACGCACAGAGCGGCGAACCGGTCGTGCGGTCGTTGATCAGACCGGAAAGCACCTGCGGGAAATCCAGCTGCTCCTGCTGATGTGCCGGATCATCCGGCAGAAAGAGCGAGCGGGTCCGGCGTGTCATAAACCGCGCCAGATCTTCCAGATCAATATATTCTCCGGGCGGAAGATTGTCGAGTACCACGCCGATTGCGGGACCCTCCGCCTCGCCGAACAGCGATATGCTGATGCGATGATTCCAAATTGATGCCATAGCTGCCTCCATTTTTTCGGTTACTGCCTTTATTATACCACAGCATTGACAAAATCGCAAGCATTTTTTGTCGGCTTTCGCGGTTTCTTTGCAGCGGGTGTGCAGTGCTTGCTTTTTTTCGCAAAATATGGTATAATAAGAGTGATTATGCGGAAAGGAGCAGACAGCGCGATGCCGAAGTTTTTTGAGGATGCTTTTTCGCCGGAAACACCGGCTCTGACCGGAGAACACCTGCGTCACATCGGATATGCACTGCGGATGCGGCAGGGCGAACGGCTGACTGTCTGCGCCTGCGGCACCGACTATGAATGTGAGATTGAAGAAATCACACAGGAGGCAGTCAGGCTGCATATTCTCTCGGCAGAACGATGCTGCACGGAGCCGAGCATTGAAGTGACACTGTTTCAGGCACTTCCCAAGGCGGACAAGCTCGAACAGATCATCCAGAAAGCGGTGGAGCTTGGCGTGACGGAGATCGTGCCGGTGCTGACGCGCCGCTGCATCTCCCGCATGTCAGCGGGCGATTTTCAGAAAAAACTCCCGCGCTATCAGAAAATTGCGCAGGCTGCCGCACAGCAGTCGGGCAGGGGCATCATCCCTCCGGTCGCGCCGCTGCATACGCTGGAACAGGCGGCAGAACGCATGAAATCGCTGGATGTGCCGGTCGTGCTGTATGAGACGGAGGGCGGCATTTCGTTCTCACAGGTGCGCAGCGATGCAAAAACCTACGGGCTGTGCATCGGCAGCGAGGGGGGCTTCGATCCGCAGGAAATTGATTATTTACAGCAGGCAGGCGCGCAGCCGGTCTGGCTCGGCAAGCGGATTCTCCGCTGTGAGACCGCGCCGCTGACCGCGCTTTCCGTACTGATGTTCCGCACCGGCAACCTGAACTGAACGGCAACGAAAAAACAGTCCGCGGATCGTACCGCAGACTGAGCGAAAAGGAGGGACGCGCATATGATCTATGTCATGACAGATATTCACGGCTGTTACGATCTCTTTCAGGAGATGCTGAAACTGATTCATTTTACCGATGACGACGATCTCTATATCCTCGGCGATTTTATTGACCGCGGAGATGCGCCGATCCCGCTGCTGCTGGACTGCATGGACAGAATCAATGTGTACCCGCTGCTTGGCAACCACGAGGCAATCATGCTGCACTGCGTCACGGGACTGCCCGCTGAGGCGACGTTTGAAAATGTGACGGATTACTATACAGACGAGGGATTTGACCTCTATTCGGCTTGGATGCAGAACGGCGGTGCCATCACCCTCGCGCAGTATCTGGAACTGCCGGAGGAACAGCGCGCCGATCTGCTGCGGTATATGCAGGAGTTTACGCTCTTTGAAGAGCTGGTCATGCCCGACGGCAGACAGTTTGTCATGACACACAGCGGCATCGAGGGGTTTGACCCGGCTCTGCCGATGGAGGAATATTCGGTCGATGCGCTGGTCAATGCGCGGCCGCAGCAGACCGACCGCTTTTTTGATGACCGCATGCTGATCTTCGGGCATACGCCGACGCTGACGTATCCGCAGATGCACGGCAGGGCAGAGGTGCTCCTGACCGATACCTACATCAATCTGGATTGCGGCGCAGTGTTCCGCGAGGCAGGCGGCAGACTGTGCTGTCTGCGCCTCGACGATATGAAAGTGTTTTATGTATGAACCCCTTTTCAGAATTGTATTTCTAAGATAAATCAGAATTTGCGCGGCATCATTGAGAGATGTTTTGAGGGCTCTGCCCTCAAACTCCCGCTGAGGGGATAGCGATCCCCTCAGACTCCCCTATATAAAAATCCCCGTCCCCGT
>JAZQNP010000047.1:0-9337 GCA_045627405.1 Oscillospiraceae bacterium
CCCCGTACGGGGACGGGGAATTTTTTGTACAGGGAGGTACGGAGGGACCGCCGTCCCTCCGGCAGGGGTGTGGGGACAGCGTCCCCACAATGTCCCCCGATCATGCCGGTAAAATCTGATTTGACAGCGGACATGCAAAAAAATTTTGAAAAAAGGGCTTGACAAATTCTGCGGTTTATGATATAATGCGAATCACAGGCGATGAGGAAGTCAAGTGCGAACCTGTCCCCGCTTTCAGAGAGCCGTCGGGTGGTGTGAGACGGCAGCGTACAGCATTGCATATCCCTTCTGAGCCGGAGTGCTGAATCGGCAGACCCAGTAAGTGCTCCCGTGATGCTGCGTAAATGTAAAGAGCTTGTCGGAGCTCGCTGAGTGGTGCAGGGCAATAGCCGCACAATTTGAGTGGTACCGCGGGTACATCATACAGGATGATGGCTCGTCTCAAAGATCATCTTTGAGGCGGGCTTTTTATTTTTATGTAAAGGAGAGAGATGTCATGGCAGAGCAGTTCAGTCAGCAGAATGCAGAAATCAAGATCCACGAGGTGGCGACGCGAATTTCCCAGCTTCGGCAGGACCTGAATCTGACGGTCGAGGAGATGGCGGAACAGACCGGATACTCCGTCGAGGATTACCGCAGCTTTGAATCGGGCGAAAAGGATTTCAGCTTTACTTTCATTTATAAGTGTGCAAATATCTTCCGTGTGGAGATTTCCGATCTGATGGAAGGCGCGAGTCCGGAGCTTTCGGGCTACACTGTGACGCGCAAGGGAGAGGGCGTGCCGATTGTGCGCAGAGAGGGCTTTGTGTATAACCGTCTTGCGTCCAAATTCAAGAATAAGATTGTCGAGCCGTTTCATGTTGTGATTCCGTATTCGGAGGATGCGTTGGACAGACCGCTGCATCTGGCAAGTCATGCGGGTCAGGAAATGGACATCGTTCTGAAAGGCACTGTGCGCATGGTCATCGGCTCCCACACGGAGACACTGCATGAGGGCGACTGCATCTACTACGACAGCTCGATGCTGCATGATGAGATCGCACTCGGCGGCGAGGACTGCGAAATCTATGCGTTTGTCATGGCACCGCGCGGCACTGCAGGCATGACCGAATACCGCGAGCAGGTCAGAGAAATGCACCACAGCAATGTCAACCGGGCGGGTCTTGTCAATCCGGTCGCAGAGAAATTCGTGACCTGCGAAACTGACGAAACCGGTATGCTGAGCGGCGTGGAATTCCACAATGCAGACAAATTCAACTTTGCCTTTGACATCGTCGATGCAATGGCGGAGAAATGTCCTGACAAGACGGCAATGATCTATGTTGCGGAAGATCACAGCGAAAAACGCTTCACCTTCAAGGACATCAAACGCTATTCCTGCCAGACTGCGAACTATTTTCAGTCGCTCGGCATCAAGCGCGGCGACCGTGTCATGCTGGTGCTGAAACGGCATTATCAGTTCTGGTTCTCGATTCTCGCGCTGCACCGCATCGGCGCGATCGTGATTCCGGCATCGAATATGCTGGTGAAGCATGATTTTGAATACCGGTTCAATTCTGCGGAAATCTCTGCGATCGTCTGCACGTCGGACGGCAGTGTCGCAGATGAAGTCGATCTGGCAGCACCGCAGTGTCCGTCGCTGCGCACCAAGGTGATCGTCGGTGCAGCGCGTGAGGGCTGGCAGAATTTCAATGCGGAGCTTCCGGCTTACAGTACGCATTATTACCGTTCGGCGGATACCGCCTGCGGTACCGATCCGATGCTGATCTTTTTCAGCTCCGGCACGACCGGCAATCCGAAGATGGTGCTGCACAGCCACCAGTACCCGCTGGGACATTATGTCACAGCACGCTACTGGCAGAATGTCGATCCGAACGGTCTGCACTTCACGATTTCGGATACGGGCTGGGGCAAGGCTCTCTGGGGCAAGCTGTACGGTCAGTGGATGTGCGAAACGGCGGTCTTTGTCTACGACTTTGAGCGATTCCATGCAGATGATATTCTTCCGATGTTCAAGAAGTACAATATCACAACATTCTGTGCGCCGCCGACCATGTACCGGTTCTTTATCCGCGAGGATCTGTCAAAATACGATCTGTCTTCTCTGCGGTATGCCTGCATTGCAGGTGAGGCACTGAATCCGGAGGTGTTCTATCAGTTCCAGAAGGCAACCGGCATCAAGCTGATGGAGGGCTTCGGTCAGACCGAGACAACGCTGACGGTCGGCAACTTTGTCGGCATGGAACCCAAGCCCGGCAGCATGGGCAGACCCAATCCGCAGTATGATGTGCAGATTCTGCTTCCGGACGGTACACCGGCAGGCGTCGGTGAAACCGGAGAGGTCTGCGTCAAGCTGAAAGAGCATCCGGTACCCGGACTTGCGTTCTGTTATTACCGCGACGAAGAAACCACGGCAGATACATGGCGCGACGGCTGGTATCACACCGGAGACACCGCATGGGCGGATGAGGACGGCTATTTCTGGTATGTCGGAAGAGTGGATGATGTGATCAAGTCCTCCGGCTACCGCATCGGACCGTTCGAGATTGAAAGCGTCCTCATGGAGCTGCCCTATGTGCTGGAATGTGCAGTCACGGGCGTGCCGGATGAGATCCGCGGACAGGTGGTCAAGGCGACGATTGTGCTGACCAAAGATCGGCAGGGCAGCGATGAGCTGGTCAAGGAGATTCAGACGTATGTCAAGAATGCGACCGCTCCGTATAAATATCCGCGTGTGATCGAATTCCGCGACAGTCTGCCGAAGACGGTCGGCAGCGGCAAGATCCGCCGCGCAGAGCTGCGCCGTCAGGATCTGGAAAAATACAAATCCGAACACGGCAAACAGGCGTGAGAGTTATCCCTTTGCCGTCAGAAATGAGAGCATTCCTCTGCATTTTCCGGCAACAGCGCGCCAAAGCTCCACGCATTTGAGGCGAACCTCAAAGCGGGCAGGTTCCGTTGTCAGAGCATAGACATCGCTGTCAAAGCTGTCTGCGATGACGGTTTCCTCCTCTGCGGCAGGCAGGCACAGACCGGGGTACATCACACACCACCAGTTCTGTCCCTCGCCGGAGCCGATCTCAATACAAAGAGCCTGATAGTTCCCCGCAGGAAGCGTGACATTGCCGTAGCTTCTTGCGGGGAATGCTTCTTCACAAAGCGTTGCGGAGACCGGCTCTGTGCAGCCGGCAGCGCGCAGGGTGTCCTCTGCGGTCTGCAAGATCGCAGGCATTGCATCTGTCAGAGCCGCGCAGCATGTGTCATAGTCCGCTTGTTCCGGCATCCATTCATCCGCATGTGCGAGAATGGCATCGCGTACCATCAGCTTTTGCGTCTGGTCGGCAAGGCTGTCCGAAGCGGCACGCACATGCAGCCGGATCACACCGTGTTCCAGTGTTTCCAGCGTTTGCTTTGTTTTCATGACATTGGCACATGCCGCAGAGAGCAGCAGCAGGGTCAGCATTCCGACGGATTTTTTCATAAAGTTTCTCCTTTTGTCTGTGTATTCAACGTGTTCAACGTGTTCAACGTTTTCATCGCTTTCACGGAGAGTATTGGCTCCGTTCCGGCAGTTTATACCGAAAACAAAAGAAGAATTTGCCAATGCGTACAGAGTTCTCTGCGGTGTAATACCCGATTTATTCAGATTGTCTATTGCATTTTTGCGAGGAATCGTGTATAATAAAGATGGTGAATATCACCGAAATTTACATGCGGCTGATATTTCGGCTGTAAGGTGCAACAGGAGGAAAAAATATGTTAGTAACAGCAAAAGATATGCTCGACAAGGCGAGAGCGGGCAAATATGCGGTCGGTCACTTCAACATCAACAATTTGGAGTGGACAAAGGCAATTCTTCTGACTGCGCAGGAGCTGAATTCTCCTGTTATTCTCGGCGTATCCGAGGGCGCAGGCAAGTACATGACTGGTTTTGAGACCGTGACCGCAATGGTCAAGGCAATGGATAAGTCGCTCGGCATCACCGTTCCGGTGGCTCTGCATCTCGACCACGGCTCCTATGAGGGCTGCTACAAGTGCATCAAGGCAGGCTTCACTTCGATCATGTTTGACGGCTCGCATTTCCCGATTGACGAGAATGTCGCAAAGACCACCGAGCTTGTGCATGCAGCACATCAGCTTGGTCTCTCCATCGAGGCAGAGGTCGGCGCGATCGGCGGCGAAGAGGACGGCGTCGTCGGCAAGGGTGAGTGTGCGGATCCGCAGGAGTGCAAGCAGATTGCAGATCTCGGCGTAGACTTCCTTGCAGCCGGCATCGGCAACATCCACGGCAAGTATCCGGAGAACTGGGAAGGTCTGAGCTTTGAGACCCTCGCAGCCATCAAGGAGACTGTCGGTGACATGCCGCTGGTTCTGCACGGCGGTACCGGTATTCCGGCAGAGATGATCAAGAAGGCAATCTCTCTCGGCGTTGCAAAGATCAATGTCAATACCGAGTGCCAGCTTTCGTTCCAGGAAGCAACCCGTGCCTACATTGAGGCGGGCAAGGATTTGCAGGGCAAGGGATTTGACCCGCGCAAGCTGCTGAACCCCGGCTTCGAGGCAATCAAGGCAACTGTGAAAGAAAAGATGGAACTGTTCGGTTCGATCGGTAAGGCATAATAACGGAGAGCCGCATCCTTTGCCAGAGGGATGTGGCTTTTTTCCTCGCTTCCTGGGGGGAAGGAGGAAAGGGATGTGCGCGCAGCCGCCCGCGCACCGTTCTCAGTATCCTTCTCATCTTCATTATCATTATCAGCTTCATTTGCTTACTTTACGAAGCAAAAGAAGCATTTACTTTTTTTGCTTCCGTTTGCTTTGGTTTGCTTTGATTTGCTTTCCGTAGATTTGCTTTGTGCCGGATTGTCCATTTTTTCATGCTGTTTCCCCGCTTTCATTTTCGGCATATGCCCCTCTATATATAGCGCAAAACAGGCTGAAAGTTGCACGTCAGCGTGCAACTTTTCACAAAACTTTCACAAAACTATTTTTCAAACCCCTTTTTCGCCGGCACAGAACGACAGATTTCTTGAAAAAGGGTGTTATGTAAAAAATAACTCCCATTTAAGAAAAGTGTTCCTATCGTTTTTTTGGTATCTCCCGATGGATTGATGATGGGGGCGGAGCCCCATTATAAATCATCGCGAAGCGATACATCTGATACGAGGCACACAATTCTTAAAAGGGACAAAAATAAAACGCGGATCGCTGTTTTTGCGGTCCGCGTCTTGATTATTTGCAGTTTTTGCAGTTTTTGCAGTAGAGCAGATCAAGCCCTTTGAGCAGCAGCTCATCGTCAACGGTGATCTGATGTCTGCAATGGGGAACGATCAGGGATGCCAGCCCGCCGCAGGCAACCACATTTGCCGGGTATCCGAGTTCCTCCTCCATCCGGTCGATGATTCCGTCGAGTGCGCCGGCATTGCCGTAGACCACACCGCTCTGCATGGAATCCACGGTATTGATATTGATGACCTTTGCGGGAGCTTTCAGGCGGATACCGGGGAGCTGTGCAGTGGAATCGACCAGCGAGGAAAGCGCGATTGCAGCACCGGGGAGAATCACGCCGCCGATGAAGGTTTCATCGCGGTCAACGACGGTGACGGTAGTTGCCGTACCCATGTCGATGATAATTGCCGGTGCGCCGTATTCATGCAGCACGGCGACCGCACCGACGACCAGATCCGCGCCGACGCCGGCGGGTTGGAGCTTGATGCCGGTTTTGATGCCGGGACCGACAATCAGCGGCACAATGCCGGTGAGCTTTTCGATCGCGCTTGCAAAGAGATCGGTCAGCTGCGGAACCACCGAGGAGATGATTGCGCCGTCGAGGGAATCTGCCGCAATGTGATGCAGTTCCAGAACCGTTTTGCAGCCGATGACATATTCGAGATCGGTTTTGTTCCGGTCGGAGTGCATCCGTTCGGCAAATGTAATCCGGTGATTCTCCGCACAGCCGATGACGATATTGGAGTTGCCGATGTCCACGGTCAGGATCTTCATGCGTTCACATCCTCTCGCAGTGTAAGCAGTTAAGCAGTCAAGCAGTTAAGCAATTAAGCAGCAGACGGCTTTTTGACAACGGACAGAATCCGGACGATTGCCGTGCTGAGAACCATGTTGATCGAAAGCTCAATGAGGAAGTTCAGACCGACAAAGCCGAAGAGGAAATACGCACCGACATTTTCATAGCCTGCGCCCACACCCCAAGCCTTGACGGTTTCGAGGAAGAACAGGCAGCAGCCGATAAGAAAAATGCCGGTATTGACGACAGGGCAGACAATGCCTGCTGTGATGACGGCAGCCCACTGATTTTTATTTTCCAGAGCCTTGTAGACCAGACCGGCAGCAGCACCGGCACACGCGCCTTTGACGATGCAGGTGATGATTGTGCCGGCGGGATTGATTTCCATGAAAGCAGCAGCATCACCGCTGAGCAGAACCGTCACGCCGAACACAAAGCCGAGCCATGCGCCTGCCTTCCAGCCGTAGAGTGCCGCACCGATGATGATGGGTGCCAGCACGAGTGTGATGCTGAACGGACCGATTTTGATTGCACTTGCGATGAATTGCAGTACAATGACGATTGCGGTCAGAATACCCATTCCGACCAGAGCCTGCGTGTTGGATTTTTTGTTTGACATAAATTATGCCTCCTCCTGTTATTATTCCCTTGCTTCGGGATACAATACAAGCACGGACATAGCCGGGCGCGGGACACGGCTTTTGCAGCAGAGATCAAAGCTCCGGCGGGGAGTCTTTGTCTCAGCACACCGTGTGCCCGATCACAGTATAGCATATTTTTCAGGTTTTGTCAAGCAAAAAAGAACGCAGGGGACGCGGGAACCCCTGATGCAGAGAAATCTTGACATTTTTGGAGATTTGCAGTACAATAAAGCAAAATAAGAGAGAACGCATAAGAGAGAGGGGAGGAGGATTTGTATGAATCGCCGGCGATTGACTGTAATCCGTCTGATTGCGGCTGCCGTCTGGATCACTTCGATTGTGACACTGCTGCTGCATCGGGACAGCTTCACGGCAGAAAACCTAGCGGCGATGACACCGGAAAATCCGGTTGCAGCGGGCATTGTGCTGGTGCTGCTCTATGCGTGCAAATCCGTTGTGATCTTTTTCCCGATCAAGGTGCTGCAATTATCAGCGGGTATTTTGTTTTCGCTTCCCATGGCATTACTGGTGAACTTTGCAGGCTGCGCACTGAGCGTTTGCGTCGGCTATGCAATGGGCAGACTGCTCGGCGCAGATGCGGTGCAGAAGCTGACGCAAAAGAACCGCCGTCTTTCGGTTCTGCTGTCCTTTCAGAACGGCGGAATACTGGTTTTTTCGCTGTTTCTGCGGTTTCTGATTTTTTTGCCGCTGGAAACAGTGAGCATGTATTTCGGCGCATCGAAAGCGCGGTTTCCGAAATATTTTCTCGGCAGTATGCTGGGGCTGACACCGAATATCATCTTTTCGACATGGATGGGCGAGGGGCTGACGGATCTGCATGCACCGTCCTTCTGGATCGCATTTGCGGTATATGCAGTGCTGAGTCTGCTCTCTGCCGGGATGTATATTCTGTATCTGCGACGTTTGCGACGTTTGCGACGTTTGCGACGCAGGCACAGGCAGGAACAATAAAAAGCACATCGGCTTATATGAGAGCCGGTGTGCTTTTTTGCTGTGCGGGTTATGCTGTTACAATGTTGTTTGCCTCGTGGAGATTGAGATAATCAACAGCCTCCTCGCGCATTTTGTATTTGAGGATCTTGCCGGCAGCATTCATCGGGAATGCGTCCACAAAGCGCACATAGCGCGGCACCTTTGTTTTGTCCATGTGGGAGCGGACATATTCTTTCAGCTCCTCCTCGGTTGCGGTCATGCCGTCGTTGAGGATGACGCAAGCCATTGCCTCTTCGCCGTACTGCTTATCCGGCACACCGATGACCTGCACATCGCGGATCGCCGGATGCGTGTAGAGGAAGTCCTCGATTTCCTTCGGATAGAGGTTCTCACCGCCGCGGATGATCATATCCTTGATTCTGCCGGTGATTTTGAAATAGCCGTTTTCGGGCAGTCTGCGTGCAAGGTCACCCGAATGGAGCCAGCCGTCCTCGTCGATGACCGCAGCCGTTGCTTCGGGCATTTTGTAGTAGCCCTTCATGATATTATAGCCGCGCGCACAGAACTCACCGTCCACGCCGTCCGGCACTTCCTCGCCGGTTTCGGGATCGACAATCTTGCACTCAACGCCGAAGATCGGACCGCCGACGGTATTGACGCGCTCTTCGATGGTATCCGTGGTTTTGGACATGGTAGTTGCCGGAGAAGCCTCCGTCTGCCCGTAGGTGATGCAGATTTCGGGCATGTGCATCTTTTCGATGACCTCTTCCATTGTTTTGATCGGACACGGCGAACCCGCCATGATGCCGGTACGCATGTGAGAGAAATCGGTTTTCGGGAAGTTTTCATGACCGAGCATTGCAATGAACATCGTCGGCACGCCGTGGAAGCAGGTGATCTTCTCGCGGTTGATGCAGTCAAGTCCCTTGCGCGGCGAGAATGCCGTGATCGGGGACATGGTGACGCCGTGAGTTACAGAAGCAGTCATTGCCAGCACCATGCCGAAGCAGTGGAACATCGGCACCTGAATCATCATGCGGTCCTCGGTGGAGAGATCCATGCAGTCACCGATTGCCTTGCCGTTGTTGACGACATTGTAGTGCGTGAGCATGACGCCTTTGGGGAAGCCGGTGGTGCCGGAGGTATACTGCATGTTTGCAACGTCGTCCTTTTTGATATTGCGTCTGCGGCGTTCGACCTCTGTCAGCGGTACTTCGGTGTATTTTGCAACTGCCTCGTCCCATGTCAGGCAGCCGGGCTGCTTGCTCTCGACGGTAATGACATTTCGCAGGAACGGGAATTTTTCGGAGCGGAGATTCCCCGGCTCTGCATCCGGCAGCTCTGGAATCAGCGTGCGCATGATTTCATTGTAGTCCGTACCCTTGTAGCTGTCGATCATGACCAGCGTATGCGTATCGGACTGTTTGAGGACATATTCGGTCTCATGAATCTTGTTGCCGGTATTGAACGTGACGAGTACCGCACCGATCTTGGTGGTTGCCCAGAATGTGATATACCAAGCAGGGACATTTGTTGCCCAGATGGCGACCTTGTCACCGACGCCGACACCCATTGCGATCAGTGCGCGGGCGAATGTATCCACATCGTCGCGGAACTGCGGATAGGTGCGGGTGTAATCGAGTTCCGTGTAGCGGAATGCGTACTGATTCGGGAACTGCTCGCAGATGCGGTCAAGCACATCGGGGAAGGTGTAGTTGAG
>JAZQNP010000048.1:0-4322 GCA_045627405.1 Oscillospiraceae bacterium
CGGGGATTTTTTGTACAGGGAGGTCCGGAGGGACCGCCGTCCCTCCGCCAGGGGTGTGGGCGACTTGACGTTTGCGAAGCAAACGCAACCGCGTAAGCGTGAGCGTCCCCACAATGTCCCCCGATCACGCCGCCAAATTCCGATTTATGATACAAGGGTCTGTGCTTTGTGCAATATGTTACAGGCTGAGAGACAAAATTCGTCAAAAAATAGCTTGATAATTCGCGGCCTATATGGTATAATGAAATGAATCTGTATGCACGCGGCAGCTTCGCCTGTGCATACAGCAGATCATGCAAAAAAGGAGCGTAACACCTATGAAGAAGTTTGGCCATTTTGATGACGTCCGAAAGGAATATGTCATCCAGTCCCCGCGGACACCGTATCCGTGGATCAACTACCTCGGCACACAGGCATTTTTCTCGCTGATCTCCAATACCGCCGGCGGTTACAGCTTTTATAAGGATGCCCGTTTGCGCAGAATCACCCGCTATCGCTATAACAACGTGCCGATCGACATGGGCGGCCGTTACTTCTATATCAACGACAACGGAACCGTCTGGAATCCGGGCTGGTCTCCGGTCAAAACCGAACTGGACTGCTACGAGTGCCGTCACGGCATGGGCTACACCGTCATCACCGGACAGAAGAACGGACTGAAAGCAGAGGTCACATTCTTCGTGCCGCAGAATTATGACGGCGAGGTGCAGCGCGTCATCCTGACCAACGAGAGCGGCGCGGACAAGACCTTCAAGCTCTTTTCCTTTGCAGAGTGGTGCCTCTGGGACGCGCAGGATGACTGCACGAATTTCCAGCGCAACTTCTCGACCGGCAGAGTGGAAATTGAGGGCTCTACCATCTACCACAAGACTGAATACCGCGACAGACGCGATCACTATGCGTTCTATTCTGTCAATGACAGCATCGACGGTTTTGATACCGATCGTGATGCGTTCATCGGTCTGTACAACGGCTTCGGCGATCCGCAGGCAGTCACAGAGGGCAAGGCATCGAACTCCGTCGCGGACGGCTGGTCTCCGATTGCTTCCCACTACAAGGAAATCACCCTGAAAGCCGGCGAAAGCAAGACCCTTGTTTATATTCTTGGCTATGTCGAGATGCCTGTCGATCAGAAATTCGAGGCGGACGGCGTCACGATCAACAAGGTCAAGGCACATGCCATGATCGAGAAGTACAATACGCCCGAAAAGGTCGAGGAAGGTCTGAAAGAGCTTGCCGCAGCATGGGACAGCCTGCTCGGCATTCTCAATGTCAACACGCCGGATACACGGGTCAACCGCATGGTCAACATCTGGAACCAGTATCAGTGCATGGTGACCTTCAACCTCTCCCGCTCCGCATCCTATTTTGAAAGCGGCATTGGCAGAGGCATGGGCTTCCGCGATTCCAACCAGGATATTCTCGGCTTTGTCCACCAGATTCCGGACAGAGCAAGAGAGCGTCTGATCGACCTTGCGGCAACGCAGCTCGAAACCGGCGGATGCTATCACCAGTATCAGCCGCTGACCAAGAAGGGCAATTCCGACATCGGCGGCGATTTCTCGGACGATCCGCTGTGGATGATTCTCTCCGTCAGTGCGTATATCAAGGAGACCGGCGACTGGTCCATCCTCGATGCACAGGTTCCGTATGACAACGACGAGTCGAAGGCAAAGCCGATGCTCGATCACCTGAAAGTATCGTTCTACCGCGTGCTGAACAATCTCGGCCCGCACGGTCTGCCGCTTGCGATGCGTGCCGACTGGAACGACTGCATCAATCTCTCCTGCTTCTCCGATAAGCCGGGCGAGAGCTTCCAGACCTATACCAACCCGAAATTTGCGGCAGAGGGCGGCTATTCCAAGGTCGCTGAGTCCGTCATGGTCGCAACGCTCTTTACTTATGTCGGTCCGAATTATGTCGGCATTCTCCGCCACCTGGGCAAGGATGCAGAGGCGGATGCGGCACAGGCTGAGATCGACAAGATGAAGAAGTACGTCATGGAATCTGCATTCGACGGCGACTGGTTCATCCGTGCATATGATGCGTTCGGTGAGAAGATGGGTTCCAGCGAATGCGAAGAGGGCAAGATCTTCATCGAGCCGCAGGGCTTCGCGGTCATGTCCGAGATCGGCAAGGAAGAGGGCGCAGACATCAAGACGCTCAATTCCATCGACAAGTATCTGAACACGCAGTACGGTCTGGTGCTGAACAACCCGGCATATTCCAAGTACTATATCCAGTACGGTGAGATCTCAACCTATCCGGGCGGCTATAAGGAGAACGCCGGTATCTTCACGCACAACAACGCATGGATCATCTGTGCGGAGGCATATGCGGGCAGAGGCGATAAGGCGTTTGAGTATTATTCCAAGATCGCGCCGGCATTCAACGAGGAGATTTCCGACCTGCACAAGACCGAGCCGTATGTGTACGGTCAGATGATTGCAGGTAAGGACGCCTCCCGCTTCGGTGAAGGAAAGAACTCGTGGCTGACCGGTACCGCAGCATGGAATATGGTCGCAATTTCGCAGTACATCATCGGCGTGCAGCCTGATTTTGACGGCCTGAAAGTCGATCCGTCCATTCCGCATGAGTGGGACGGCTTCACCGCGACGAGAAAGTTCCGCGGCGCAACCTATACCATCACTGTGAAGAATCCGGATCATGTCTGCAAGGGCGTCAAGAGCATGACTGTGGACGGCAAGGCGGTCGCGGGCAATGTCATTCCGGCATTTGACGGCGGCGAGCATGCGGTCGAGATCATCCTCGGCTGATAAACGTGATAGTTATACAGTAATACAGTAATACAGTAATACAGCATATGAAACAAACGGCATGGGGCATTCCGCTCCGTGCCGTTTTTGCGTCCGAAGGCAGCGCGGAAATCGTCTGCGCCGCCCGGTTTCTCCTGCTTTCTCTAAGGTTCTTCTCCCCTCTTGCATTTTTCTGCGATTTGTGATATGATATATATGATATATATAATGAAGAAATCAAACAGATGGGAGGAGTGCGGTGATGGAATTCTGGGATGCAGTCAGCAGAGGGATGGGAAAGCTTGCAGACAAGCTGGATGCGCTGACCGAAAGCCACCAGACGCAGCCGACCGGTGCGGAGTTCTCAGTGATGGACAGGGACTACTGCTGGGAGGATCTTGACTATGCCGGCGAGGAAACCTTGCAGCGGCATGTCGTCAGCGGACAGTGCCGGATCATTGACAAACACGGCCTTGCACTGGAATACGGCACACAGGAAGAGCTGGAACAGTCGATGGTGCGCCGCACAGAGCAGGCAGCGGCACTGCATGCAGCGTCGGGCGGCAGAATTGTCGATCTTGCCGGTTTGCCGCCGGTTCAGGCAAAATACGGCGACATCATCGGGGTCGTGCGCAAGCGCGGTGCCTATGCACATTACGGCATCTATTGCAGCGATACCTGCATTGTGCATTATGCAATTCCCATTACACAGACGATCGGACATGCGACCGTGCATGCGACCGATCTGAAAGGCTTTCTGCGCGATGCGACGGAATATTTTGTGCTGGATTTTCCGCGGCCGTATGAGCCACCCGTTGTGATCGGCAATCAGGGTTCCGTTCCGCACACCGAGACCGTTTCGGAGGAGCTTGCAAGGCATTTGCAGGCGCAGTACGGATATCATCTTTATACGCCGGAGGAGACGGTGCAGCGGGCGAGATCCCGTCTGGGCGAGACAAATTACCGCATCCTGACGAATAACTGCGAGCATTTTGCAATCTGGTGCAAAACCGGCGTGAATGAATCGCTGCAAGTGACCAGTATGCTGCAAACCTTGGGCAGTGCGCGCGGCTGGACGTTCCGCCGGCCGGCATATCACTGAAAAAAGACCGGAGACGGGCAGATGCCTGTCTCCGGTTTGATATTACTGCCTAAGATAAATCAGAATTTGGCGGCATCATTGAGGGATGTTTTGAGGGCTCTGCCCTCAAACTCCCGCTGAGGGGATAGCGATCCCCTCATACTCCCCTATATAAAAATCCCCGTCCCCGTATGGGGACCGGGATTTTTTGTACAGGGAGGTCCGGAGGGACCGCCGTCCCTCCGGCAGGGGTGTGGGGACAGCGTCCCCACAATGTCCCCCGATCACGCCGCCAAATTCCGATTTATATCAGACAGGCTGAGATTTATGCAGTCTTTGCAGTCCCATCGCGACGACAGCATAGACGATGCCGGAGGCGGCGGCCTGCACACAGTTTCCGGGGACGGTGCCGACGAACTGTGCGGTCCATCCGCCGTAGAGGACGACCGCCGCAATCCAGTAGCCGATCACGGAGAGCAGTCCGT
>JAZQNP010000049.1:0-10499 GCA_045627405.1 Oscillospiraceae bacterium
CGCGAAACGGCAATGTCAAATTTGCCACGAAAGGCATCCTTGTGCGCCAGCTCCTCGGCTCTTCCGCACACTGCTTCTGCGTCAAGACGGAGCGTGTTGATCGTATCTGCGCAGAATTCAATTTTCCGCAGTTCGCTGTCCAGCAGCGTGACATGCAGATCGGGACGCATAATCGCAAGCGGAATGCCGGGGATGCCGCCCCCTGTGCCAATGTCGATCAGGCGCGCTTCTCCTCGTGGGAGATAGCGCAAAAGGAACGCAACATCGAGGATATGACGCACCCAGATCTCATCCTCGTCCCGCACGGCAGTGAGATTCTGGCGGGCGTTTTCCGCATCGAGCAGCCGGATATACGCCGTGAGCTGCGCGATCTGTTCGTCTGTCAGCTCGATGCCGTTTTCCGAAAACAGCGCGGTCGGATCAGCCATGATAGCCACCTGCCTTCAACCATGTCATCAAAATGGAAATATCCGCCGGAGAAACGCCTGAGATCCGCGCTGCCTGTGCGAGCTGCGACGGCTGCACCTTTGTCAGCTTTTCGATTGCTTCTGATGATAGACCTGTCACAGCATGATAGTCCAAATTCTGAGGGAGACGGATGCGTTCCAGCTCCTGTAAATGTTCGCTCTGCTGATTCTGCCGCTGGATGTATTCTTCGTATTTGACGCGGAGTTCTGTTTCCTCTGCTTCCGTTTCATTTAAATGTAGATCAAGTCCCAGAACAGACGTAATTTCGTGAAATTCCACCTGCGGCCTCTTCATCAGTGCGTAGAGCTTTTGCGGCTGCTGAATCGGCGTTGTACCGATTTTTACGAGGTAGGAACTGAGCGCGTCAGTTGGGTGAACCGTGTGCTGACGGATGGTGTTGACTGCCTGCGCAATATGTTCCATTTTCTCCTCGAAAGCCGCATACCGTTCATCAGAAATCAGGCGGTATTTTCTGCCGATCGGCGTGAGTCTGGCATCTGCGGTCGTGTGTCGCAGGGACAAGCGGTACTCACTTCGCGCGGTCATCATGCGGTACGGATCGTCGGTTCCTTTCGTGACAAGGTCGTCAATCAGCGTGCCGATGTACGAGCTGCTGCGCGGAAGTTCCAGCGCAGGTTCGCCTAAAACATACGCAGATGCGTTGATTCCGGCGATGAGCCCCTGCGCGGCAGCCTCCTCATATCCGGATGTCCCGTTGAACTGTCCGGCACTGTACAGCCCGTGAAATGCCTGAAACGCCAGCGAATGATCGAGGCATAGCGGGTTGATGCAGTCGTACTCGATTGCATAGGCGGACCGCATGATCTCAATCTGCTCAAAACCGGACACACTGCGCAGCATTTGAAGCTGAACAGCTTCCGGCAGCGATGTGCTGAACCCTTGCAGGTACATTTCTTCGGTGTCCAGTCCGGTCGGCTCCACGAAAATCTGGTGCTGCTCTCTTGCTGAAAACCGTACCACCTTATCCTCGATGGACGGGCAGTAACGCGGTCCGATTCCGTGTATCATTTTACTGTAAAGCGGTGATTCTTCGAGATTTTCGCGGATGATTCGATGCGTCTCCGGGTTTGTGTGCGCGATGTAGCAGACTGCGTCATTTCGCAGGATTTTGCTCTCGTGCATGAAAGAAAATGGTTGCGGGTTTTCGTCGCCGTACTGCGCTGTGAGCTTTGTGTAGTCAATACTTCTTCGGTGGACGCGGCAGGGCGTTCCGGTCTTAAACCGGCGAAGCTGAATACCGGCTGCGGTGAGCTTGTCGGAAAGAAATCTTGCCGGCAGACAGGCATCCGGTCCGCTGTCCTGCCCGCATTTTCCGATATAGACCCTGCCGTTTAGAAATGTGCCGGTGCAGATCACGGCAGCTTTGCAGGCGAACATCGCGCCGAACGCGTTGCGCACACCGGTAACACGGCGGTTTTCGTCCATCAGAATATCGGTGATTTCGGTTTGAATGATCTGCAAATCAGGCGTATTTTCGCAGATTTTCTTGACATAGGTGTGGTACATTCTGCGGTCGGCCTGTGCGCGGGGACTGTGAACTGACGCGCCCTTGCTTCGGTTGAGCATCCGCATCTGAATGCAGCAGTGATCGCCGGCGATGCCCATGATTCCGCCCAGCGCGTCGATTTCACGCACGAGATGTCCCTTTGCGCTGCCGCCGATGGACGGATTACAGGGCATATTTGCAATCTGATCGAGTGAAATTGTAAACAGCGCGGTCTTACAGCCGCGTTTTGCCGAGGCGATTGCAGCCTCCACGCCCGCATGCCCTGCGCCGATGACCGCGACATCAAACTGTCGTATTGGTTCCATACTGCCTCCGTTGTTCCACGTGGAACATCAAACATCAAAAATCGCTTTGTTTCACAATGTTCCACGTGGAACATTCATTTTCCGACACAAAAACGGGAGAAGACCCCGTCGATCACGTCCTCTGTGACGCGTTCGCCCTCAATTTCCATCAGGTAATTGGCGGCGGTTTCCAGCTCTGCATACAGCAGATCGGGCGGCGCACAGCTTTGCAAAAGGGAAATTGCCGTGTCTATGCGCTCTGATGCGCAGCAAAGAAGATGCTGCTGTCGTTCGTTGAGCGCGACGAGCTGCGTGCCTCCTGCGCTGCTGCCGAGCATATCGCGGAGTGCCGCCTCAAAGTCATGCAGAGACGGTTCGTGAACTGCGGCACATTCCACTGTCAGATGCGGCGGATCTGCTGGCATTTCATGCGGAAGATCGGATTTATTCCAGAGGATCAGAACGCGCTTGCCTGCGCATTTTTCGAGCATTTGCCTGTCCTCCCCTGTGATTCCCTTTGTGCTGTCCACGGTGTACAGCACGAGATCTGCCTCGTCCAGCGCGCGGTATGCCTGTGCGATGCCGATGGTTTCAATGGGATTGTCGGTCTCCCGAATGCCCGCTGTATCGGACAATAGCAGCGTATATTCTGCAATTTTCACCTGTTCAGTGACGACATCGCGTGTCGTGCCGGCGATCTCCGTGACGATGCTTCGGTTGCTGCCGCAGAGCCAGTTCATCACTGTGGATTTTCCTGCGTTCGGCAGACCGAGCAGAACCGTCCGGATGCCCTCGCGAATCAGTCTGCCGTCCTCGTAATGGGCAGCGATCTCGTGAATCCGCGCAGAAATCTCAGTAATCTGCGCGGTTAATGTGTCACGTTCCAGCTCCGGCGGCTCCTCTTCTGCGTCATCAAGCCAATAGGCGAGTGCCGAGAGCAGCTCTGTAATCTGACTGCTGATTTCGCGCATTTGCCTGCCGAGCCTGCCTTCACGGGCATAATTTGCCTGCTGCAATGCCGCTGCGCCATCCGCTTGAATGACATCCATGACCGCTTCTGCCTGAGAGAGCGACAGCTTGCCGTTGAGAAATGCACGCTTTGTAAACTCTCCCGGTGAGGCAGGCGATGCTCCGCTGCGAAACAGCAGCCCCAGAATGCGTTTTGTCACATAAATTCCGCCGTGACAGGTGATCTCGACGGTATCCTCTCCGGTGTAGCTGTGCGGTGCGCGGAATACGGTGAGAATGACGTCATCGAGGCGTTCTTCTCCGTCGGAGATCACACCGTAGGCGCAGGAATATCCGCGCATCTGCGACGGTTTTCTTCCGTCAGTAGACCGAAACGTATGTTCTGAAATGGCGATGGCATCTTCACCGGACATGCGGATCATCGCGATGCCGCCGGCAGCGGGCGGGGTAGAGATTGCGGCGATTGTCTTCATGCGGGCTTCCTCCAAAGACCGGACGGATGACAAAAAGGGCAGCATTGCCGCCGCCCTTTCCGTTCAGATCAAATATCAATTTTGCCGTAGACACCGGCGTTCAGGGAGTCCTCCGGCTTCGGACGCTTATAATCCTTCTCGAAGCTGGTGGAGAGGTCGAGCTTGCGCGGTCCCTCTGTGCTCGGACGGCTGTCTCTCCGGTCATTTCTGCCGCGGTTTCCGCGATTTCCGCCGTGTCCGCCGCGGTCATTTCTGCCGCCGCCGCTGCGATAGCTGCGCGCATTGTTGTCATCGCGCTTATAAGCGGGTGCGGAATCGGAAGTGATGATGACCTTGCGGTTCGGCTCCTCACCGGAGGAATGCGACGAAACACCGTCGATTTCCGTAACGGTCGAGTGAATGATGCGCCGCTCATAGGGGTTCATCGGTTCGAGCGCGATGCTTCTGCCAGTGCGCAGGACATTTCTGCCGATGCGCTGTGCGAGATCCTGCAAGGCTTTTTTGCGCTTGCTGCGGTAGCCGCAGGTGTCAATCGTCAGGCGGATATAGTCCTTATCGCCGCGGTTTGCGACCATCGAGGTCAGATATTGCAGTGCATCGAGCGTGTCGCCGCGTCTGCCGATCAGTGAGCCGGCACTTTCGCCGTCGAGGGAAATTGCAATGCCGTTTTCGAGCTTTGCCTCACAGGTGACATCCGGCGCGAGCTGCGCGAGTACCTGTTCCAGATAGCTGATAGCCGCTGCCATTTTTTCGAGACGGATCTCTTCGGGAATGCTCTCCCAGGACGGCTTTTCGTCCTCAGCGGATGCTGCTTCGGGTTCGTCCGTCTGCGCAGCGGATACAGTTGTTTCTGCGGTCACTGCCGGTTCTTCGGCAGCATCAGCGACGTTGCCGGCGTTGTCGGCGTTGTCGTTGTCCTGCGGCAGGGCAACGGGTGTAAAGTCCGCCTGCACGCGGTATTCTGCATCATTCTTGCTGCCGAACAGTCCGCCCAGAAAAGAACGCTTCGGCTCTTCCAAAACCGTAAATGTGATGTCAGAGAGCGGCGCGCCGAATGCGTCTGCCGCTTTCTGTTTTGCTTCTTCGAGGGTAGAAGCGGTAAAAATTCCAGTCATTTTGAAATCCCCTTTCTTGTGAAATTTTCGCAGTTTCGAGATTATTCGTTATCCTCCGGGGAATCCTCCGGAAGCTCCTCGCCGTATTTTTCCGCAGCACGCCGTCTTGCAGCATCAATCAGGGCGCGCTCATATTCCGCGCGTTCCTTGCGCGACATGCCGTCGTCGCCGTCTGCATAGCGGGTGCGGTTTGCCTCATTGCGGCCTGTCCCGTTCTGCTCTGCCTGCATCTGCGCGGACTGCTCCATCATTCTCTGCATTAAGCCCGGACCTTTTTTGAGCTGCTTTGCCTTTTCCTTCTCATGGATTGCCGCCAGACGCTCCTTGTTGCCGAGATATTTGTAGATCAGCAGCATCATCAGAAGACTCAGCAGAGAGTTGACAAGCCAGTAGAAGCTCAGACCTGCGGGAACGGACATGCCGATCCAGATGGTCATGAGCGGGGTGAGATAGAGCATCAGGTTCATGCCGCCCATGCTCTGCGCTGCGGGATTGGTTTTCTTCTGGTGAATCTGCGTGACGACCGTAATGGCAAGCTGTGCGACCGCAGCCAGCACAGGCAGCAGAATCAACAGAAATGCAGTGGTTGTCCACTCTGTCGGATGCAGCTCCGGCGCACCGGTCAGGTCAAAGCCGAGAAATGTATTCTCAAAGCCGCGGAGCTTGTCGGAAAAGCCCTCGATGCCGGCGAAGATCTCCGGATTGCTCTTTGCGTATTTGAGCATGATGAGCTGCGGACGGGCGGTCAGGTATTTTTCGGTGATGCTGTTTTTCGTCAGCCAGTCAGAAAGTGTGTTCTGCGCATTGGTCAGCGTATCGTTGGAGATACGGAGAATGTACGTCAGCGGTTTCAGCACGACGCGGTAGACGCCGAGCAGCAGGATCATGGTAATCAGGCTGCCCACACAGCCGGAGCCGGGGTTGATGCCCTCCTGCGAATAGAGCTTTGTCTGCTCCTCCTGCATCCGCTGCGGGTTGTTGGCAAACGATTTTTTGAGCTTTTCGAGCTTCGGCGCGACCAGTCCCATGCGGGCGGAATTGACCTGCATTTTATAGGTGCTGGGCAGCGTCAGGAGCTTGACAAAAAGCGTAAAGAGCAGGATGGATATGCCGTAGCTGTGGACAACCTGATAGATCGCCCACATGACCCATCCAAGCGGAATCGCAATCAAATCTAACAAGAAGGTTCCTCCGTTCGGTAAATGGAAAGTCAAAATTCAGCGTTCAGCGTTCAGCCCTGTGGTATCTGTGACCGCGGGTATTTTTTCCGGTAAGATAGCGGGTGCGCGGCTGCAAGATCCAGCCGTATTCGAGTGCGCGCCGCTGTGCGGATGTCAGCGGATCGGGCTGCGCGACGCGGTGTCTGCCGAAAATGTCAAATGTCAGCGGGACAGGATCCCAGCCGCCTTGTGAAAAAGGATTGCACCGGCAGATGCGCAGAAATCCGAGCCAGATGCCCCGGACGGTGCCGAACCGTTCGATTGCCGTCAGCGCGTAATGCGAGCAGCTTGGGCGGTATCGGCAGGATGCGGGAAAATGGGGTGAAATATGCCGCTGATAAAAGCGGATGCAAGCAGAGCTGAGCCGCCGCATGTCAGGATTCCTGCTGCTGCTGTGCCCTGCGCGGCTTTTGCGTGTGCATGCGGTGCTTTGGCTGCGGTTTTCCGCAGGGGATTTCACCGCTTCTGACCTGTTGCACATGTCTGACACCGCGGGTACAGAGTGCCTGCGTCAGCACGGCAGAGGACTGTGCCGGCAGCGAGGACCGCGCAACAATGACGAGATCCATGCCCCGCGGCATGTCCTTTTCGGCGGCGGTATATGCCGCACGGATGATGCGTTTTGCGCGGTTTCGCATGACTGCATTGCCGACCTTTTTGCCGGCGGTGATGCCGAGGCGGTTATAGGGCAGCGCATTCGGCATCGCATAGAGCAGAGCCGCGCCGAGCGGACAGAATGCGCCGCGGCGGTAAAGCCGCTGGAAATCCTCATTCCGGTTCAGCATTTGCGTGAAGACCATGCGCTGCCGCACCTCCCGTCAGACAGATAACAGAAAAGGGTCACAACCAAAGCTTGTTGTGACCCTCTGCTTGCGTATGAATCAATAGGTCAGCTTTGCACGACCCTTTGCACGGCGGCGAGCCAGAACCTTACGACCGTTTGTGGTAGCCATACGCTTCCGGAAGCCGTGCTCCATCTTGCGGTGACGCTTCTTCGGCTGATACGTTCTCTTCATGGCGTTGTCACTCCTTTTCTCTCGTTACTTCATGTATCGCCCCGCTGCACGGACACGCAGTCCGGGAGCGTGTGGGATTTCATGTATGGGCATCCGAAACAGAAGATGCCCTGCAAGGTTTGATTATACACGATATTTCCGGAAAAGTCAAGCAGTTTCCGGACATTTGTACAGTTTGACAGGAAACGGCATTTGCCGGCGCACCGATATGGGCATTTCTCCCGCCTGTCCGGACGGTATTATATCATAGAATCGCGTTTTCCTGCAACGGCTGCTTCCTGAAATGTGCGCCCCCTGCTTTTATCGGGTCATGACATGATAGCTGCTTTCGTATCATTCTTATGCGTTCGTCAACTGGTTCAGCAGCATCCGCAGATCGAGCATTTGAAGCATGCCGTCTTCATTCACATCAGCATTTTGCAAAGCTGGTTTTGTTAATTTGAGGTGAATGTCTTCTGTCAACAGACGTGCCAGCAGTACGGCATCGGTCAGAGTGATTTCACCGTCGCGGTTGATGTCGCCGACCTGATAGCTTGGCGTTTCACCGAGAGAGACGAAGGGCTTACCTATATTATTGGCATAGGTTTCTGCATAAGTGCCGTTATAACCATAGATTGTCAGGTTGGTGCAGCCGTAAAAAGCATCATATCCAATACTTGTCACGCTATCCGGAATTGTAATTGCGGTCAGACTTGTGCAGTAAAAAAACGCGTAGTTGTCAATGCTTGTCACGCTGTCCGGAATCGTGATCTCTGTCAGACTTGTGCAGTTGTAGAAAGCCCAATCTCCAATACTTGTTACGCTGTCCGGAATCGTGATCCTTGCTAGGTTTTCGCAGTTTTTGAAAGCATATTCTCCAATGCTTGTTACGCTGTCCGGAATCACGATCTCTGTCAGGCTTGTGCAGTTGTTGAAAGCATAATCTCCAATACTTGTCACGCTACCCGGAATCGTTATTTTCGTCAGACTTGTGCAGCTAGAGAAAGCATCAGATCCAATACTTGTCACGCTATCCGGAATGTCGATTTCCGTCAGGGCATAGCAGCCTTGAAACGCATAAGCGCCGATGCTTGTCACACTTTCTGGAATCGTGATCTCTGTCAGACTTGTGCATCTGGAGAACGCATGACTGCCAATGCTGGTCACGCTTGCCCGGAATTATGATCCCTGTTAGACTATCGCAGTCGATAAAAGCAGCAAAGCCAATGCTGGTCACGCTCTCTGGAATTGTGATCTCTGTCAGACTTGTGCATCCGGAGAACGCATAATCGCCGATGCTTGTCACGCTGTCCGGAATTGTAATCTCTGTCAGACTTCGGGACCGGAGATTATCTATCTTCCACACTCTCGATCAATCCGTCGGCACTCAGCGGTCTGAGCTTCTACTGCAAGGGCAAGTGCGGTATGAATATCGCAAAGGTGTACGGCGTGGAGCTTTCCGATACCCAGGTCAAGGGATTGCTTGACGGCAAGTCCACAAGCTACACATCTAAGGGTAAAAAGACGATCGTCCGCCCTGAAATCGCAGAAAATCCGTACAATGGCAAGACGTACTATCAATGGAAAACGGAGAGGGGCAAATAAAAACGGCAAGGTAGAACTTCCTTGCCGTCGGTGAAAGATTATGTGAAAAGATTGCTTCATAAAAAGAATCATACTAATTGTGATTTATATAAATCAATCTTGTTTTTTCTGCATCTTTGCAAAACAATTTATAATGGCTTTGACGATCATGATCAGTGAAGCTACAATAAGCACCTGTAAAATGAAGCATATAGGTGTACTTGTTATAAAATGATCTAAATTTATTGCATCACATAAACACAACCCCAGAAAACAACCAATCGTAGTTGTAATTAAATCTATCCAGTTTATTTTATGTGAACTTTTTATTCCATTTCTAAACTCCTCTTTAATGAGTTTTCGATTATAATATCTTCTTTCCTGTTCATCTTTGTTCAAATTCATAATTGCTCTCCTATTCGGTAAAGTGTTTATGCGGGAGGAACTACATTTTAATAATTCGATTCTTTGTGAAACCGACCTATTTTATTATATCAAATCAGCGCTGAAAAGTCAACCATTTGACTTTAAAAAGAAAGGATAATCTTCATGAACAATAACCAACTTGCGGAAGTCGCAAAGATCCTCGGTGTCTCCGAGGACAGCATTTCCGCTATGGACGATGAGATCAAAAACAGCATGACAGCAGTTTTTGAACAGGTCGCCGTCAAGAACGATGAGGACAAAAAGGCTGTCTTTGAAGCCCTTGATAATCTGTGGCAGAAAGGCTCTATCTACATTGAGCTTGCAGAGGTCGCAAAGTCCACGGGTATCACCACCGAAACGCTCCGCAGCCTTGACTATGAGACTCAGCAGACTATCGTCTATGAGTTTCTCATGGACAGCTCGCAGACTGCACGTTTCTATGACCTTGTGAATAAGGCGCTTGCAGTTGCAGACCTACCGAATGTGGCAAAGCTCATCGGCACTCCTGTTCGTGAGCTGAGATCGCTCCCTCGCCGTATTCAGGAGAATGTATGCGGTGCGTATGCAATGGAGTACGATGCCGACAGCACCAATACCGACCTTATCGACACGATCAGGGAGATGATCGCTCCATGACGGACTTTTCCTACATCGCAGGAACGGATATTACCGCTATCCGCAACAAAGAATTTATCCGCATTGAAACGGATAAGGCACAGGCGATCTGCATAGCACTCGACAAAGGCGGTATTCCTTTTTCTGCCCGATTTGGTGATGCCGAATTGGTGCTTACCTATGACGGCAGTTACAAGGAACAGGTCGAGGATAATATTGTAAAGGCACAATCGGGAGAATATGAAGCATTGCTCCGTGAGCTGCAAGTCTACGGCGAACCTGACGGCTATTATCGGCTCTTGGGCGAAGTCGCAGAGGTGCTGAATACCACAATCGGCACATTGCAGTCCCGTCCTGACGAGGTACAGCTTGCCCTCTGCACAGTAATATTATAGCGCGCACCGCCGAGGCTTGTCCATAGGTATTGCGCCCAAAGTTTATGTATCTGATTTGTGCGCACCAGACAGCCTCAGACGGCATCGCTATAATCGTTTTGTTGTCGGATATATTTTTAATCCGAGTAAGGATTTTTCTTCTCAAAGAAAGAAGTCTGACCGAGCATTTCTTCCTCGTCAGCTTCATCGTGAGAGCTGATATCCGACACAGGTTCATCATCAGCACTGGACGTAGCCGCCTGCTCGTGTTCTCTTGCGATCATATCCGCAAGATCCTGTCCCTCACCAATGCCAACAACTTAAGCGTTATTGGGATTTACCCTGCAAGAAAATCAAATAGATTTTCAAAAGATAATAATGCACAAAAAAAGAATTGTAAGTTTGTGCAAAAAGAGAATTGACAAAATGGAAATGCCGACAAAATCGA
>JAZQNP010000050.1:0-14840 GCA_045627405.1 Oscillospiraceae bacterium
CAGGGCGATAACGGCGGATATGCACAGGGCAGCTACCAGCAGCAGAACTTTAATCAGCAGCAGGGCGGCTACCAGCAGCAGAACCGTCAGTTCGCTGACCCGCAGCCCACGCCGCGTCCCGCAGCTCCGGCACAGGACAGCCTCAATATCGGCGACATCGGTGAATTTGAAGAAATCCTCAGCGACGGCGAAGTGCCGTTCTGAGCAGATGCTAAAACATCTGAAACCTAAGTTTTTTGCAGAGGAGGGAATTCCCTATGCCTATGGATCATGAGAGACCGCAGCGCGGTGGCAAAAGACCGCGCAGAAAGGTTTGCATGTTCTGTGCCGATAAGGTGCAGGACATCGACTATAAGGACATCAACCGTCTCAAAAAGTGCATGACTGAGCGCGCAAAGATTCTGCCGCGCCGCGTCACCGGCACCTGCGCTTATCATCAGCGCAAGCTGACCACTGCCATCAAGCGTGCAAGATACGTTGCACTGCTGCCTTATACCGCAGACTGATCGGCACAATTCCTTTCTGCGATGAAAGGACAACATATCACAAATGCAAAGCCCGAAAGCAATCTGCTTTCGGGCTTTCTTTTTTCCCCTTCCCCCCAAAAAAATCTGCACCCGAAATCCGGATGCAGATTTTGCTTTCTTATGATGCCTTCTGAGAAAACGTGACCTTTAAATTGGCAACAGATGCCTGCGTGATCCGGAGATTGCTCTCCTCCTGATCGTAAATCAGGCTGACGCCCTTCGCCGGCGCGGTCGCATGCTCAAAGATATATGCAATCGCATGACGGTGATCCGAAAAGTCCATCGCGGTGATGTCCGTCGTTACCGTATTGATGAATGCGCTGAAATATCCGTCGAGGTTCATCGAGATGCGCGTGCCGTCACACTGGTTCAGCAGTGCGGCAACCGACAACCCGATCACTGCACTCCGCTCCTGCTCCGTTGCGTACTTCCTGCTCGAAAGCAATGTCTCAAACTGCGTCGCATCCAGCTCCTGTGACGTACTCTCCGGCCGCAGACCGTTGTCGCGGATGGTTACGACATAACTGACGTTGCCGATCAGCGCGATGATCTTCTGAAATCCTGCGCTGTTCATCAGAATGTAACGGTCAATCTCCTGATCCAAGGTGTTCCCGATCGCGTTTTTCAGCGAGTTTGCCCCGTGATTCGTCAGACACTGCTCCACTGTCATCTCTCTGCCGTCGTTGTCTACCAGCAGATTCAGCGGGATGCCGACACAGTATTCATCCTTGCGGATCGGGTCAAACCGCATCAGCATGACTGCGGGCTGCAAGTTCTCTGAATCCGGTTTCAAAATGAACAGGATTTCGTTGATGTCTTCCTCCGAAATGCTCGCCGTCGCACTCTGCATCGGCTGCAATTCCGCTTTCTTGTTCGTCAGACGGTTGTAGAAATACAATCCCACTGCTCCGATGACGATCATCGAAATCAGAATCGTGATCAGAAACGGGATCGCTGTCGTTCCGGTTGCGGGTTTCTTTCGTTTATAAGCTCTTGTTGCCATAAGCATTTCGTCTGTCTCTCAGGCAGACGGCTGATTCCCTCCTTTTCATTGGTCGGGTGAAGCCGGTTCCAGCATCAGTCTGCGAATGTCCAGTCCCTGCTTCTCTGCCATACGGATCGTCTGTCCCGTGCCGGAGTGCATGTCCGTCACAACCGCAATCAGCCGCTGACTGCGCGCAACCATGTATGCATTGCGCTGCCGGTAGCAGCCCCGGTGATACTGCGGACATACCGCCACAATCTCATCCGCTGCGTGCAGGATGCTCTCGTAACGGTATAACTCTGCGCCGCGCAGCTCCTTGCCGTGTTCTTCAAACGGCCGCACTGCGATCAGCCGCAGATTGTGCTGCCTGCGAAAGGTCAGCACAATCTCCGCTGCCCAGATGTCTACGCCCTGTGCCATCCCCGAATAAAATGTGTCTGCGCCGTCTGCAATCGCTGTACGGATTTCTTCGTAAAGCAGGCTTTCCAGCATTCGCTTTGCCGCGCCCGAAGGCAGTTTCTCCGGACGGTGTCCCGTAAAGCAGACCGCAAACGGGGTCTTTTCCGCCGCCATGTCAGTCCGTAAACAGAGAGCCGCCGATGAATTCCCGCACCAGCGACTGCGGCGGGATCCATGCTTCTTCCATCGGCTCCATCTCGTCCAGAAAACGGTACAGCATTGCTATGCCTGTTTCCGGTGCGGCGATCTCCGCCAGTTTCCGGACTGTATCATGCAGGTACTGCCGGTAAACCGGCAGCTCGTATGCCAGAAATGTGTCAAGCTCGTAATCGGCAAGATGCTTATACGGCATGATGTATAAATTCTCTCCGCGCGATATGCTCGAAAGCATTTTGCAGGATTCTTCCGGCGATCTGCCGCGTGTGCGGTAATCCCGGATCAGCCGCCGCGCAAACCGGATCAAAGACGGATGCAGCTGCTCGCTCTCCCGTGCGATGCGCGTGCGCACACTCAGATAGATGTGGTTTGCGGTGTCTTTCGTGCTGCCGGTCACCTCCGGATTCAGCGCGTGAATGCCCTCCATGATGATCATTTCATTGGGCTTTCGCGTCAAAAATCTGCCTGACCGGACCTGCTTCTGCAACAGAAAGTCAAACCGCGGCAGCTCGACTGTTTCTCCCCGCGCCAACTGGTTCAGCTGCGTATTCAGCAGGTCGGTGTCCAGCCGCAGCGGAGACTCAAAATCCGGATTGCCGTCCTGATCTACCAGATCCGCATGCTTGTCATTGTCGGCAAAATAATTGTCCATCGACAGTGTGTGCGTTTCAAATCCGGCTGCGTCCAGAATCTGTTCGAGCCGACAGGCAGTTGTCGTCTTGCCCGATCCCGACGGTCCGGCAATCAGTGTAATCGGCTTCTCCTTCGCGTGACGGCAGATGTCGTCCGCAAGGTCGCGCAGCTGCTTGTCATATGCTGCTTCGGAATCTATGATCAGACATTCGGGGGAGCTTTCGATCTGTTTGTTCAGATCGGAGAGCAGTATTTCCTGCATATGCTTCTCCTTTCAGTTGGTTTGCCGCTTTTTGATGCGGATGTCGCTGCCGTAAAACTGACAGACTGCGCCGGTCAGCAGACGGGACAGGATGCGGTCTCCGTACTGCTCCTGAATTTCTGCCAATGTCAGATTGGTACTGAGGATCATAGGCTTGTCTGCATTGATTCTGCCGTTGATTAACGTGTAGATCATTGAACGGTTGAACGGGGTATCAAATTCTGTGCCGAAATCATCCAGTATCAGCAGGTCGCATTCCATCAGCAATGTCAGTGTATCGGCGTCCTTTTCTGTGCTGCGGGAAAAATATTCCTGATTCAGTATATGCAGCAGATTGCCGATCGCGTCATAAATCACACTGTATCCCTGCGAAAGCAATGTGCTCGCGATTGCAAGTGACAGATGCGTTTTGCCGAGTCCCGTTCCGCCTGTCAGCAGCAGATTGCCCGCGTGCTGCGGATCAAAATGCTCGGCATAATCGCGGAGCAGCCGGTAATTCTTTTGCATCACTGCGTATTGCTCCGGCGGAAGCTCCCGATAATACTGCATCGAAAAGCTGTCAAAGCCGCAGAGCGAAAGCTGGGAACCCTTGTTCATCTGCTCGGCTCCGATTCTGCCCACTTCCCGTTTCAGACATTCACAGGGGTATTCTCCGCAAAAGCCCGTATCATCGCACAGCGGACAGGTGTAATGCAGATCAAGATAATCTGCCGGATAACCGTGCGCCGTCAAGAGGTTTCGCAGCATCGCTTCTGCCTGCCGGCTCTGTGTCTCAACCGCTTTCAGCCGCGCTGCGCGGTCACACGACGGATCGGCTGCCTGAAATACCGAAAGGGCAACTTTGCGAAGCTGACGGTCCAGCTCGGCGGTCTCCGGTATCTCCTCGCGGATTTTCACCGTGCGCGCTTCCTGCTCCTGCTTTGCCTGCTGCCGCCTTGCCTGTATCCGGCTGATTGCCTCAGAATAGATCTGCTGCCGGAGCATACTGATCACCGCCTTGTCAGATTTGATGGATGAGCTTCTCTACCTCTGCAATGTCAATCGACGACTGGCTGAGCTGTCTGCCCGATGCGGGCTTTTTGCCGACGCCGACGCCTGCTGTCCCGCTGCTTTTGCGGACGCTCTGCTGCTGCTGCTTTGCCGCATAGAACCGCTCCGATTCTTCTGCTGCCTGCTGCGGGGTGAGAATGCCGGATGCTGCCCAGTTTTTCAGCACCTTGTCTGTATACGGAAACGGCTTTGCGCCGTTTGTATGGTCGCGCATCTGATCGTATGCAAGCTGCACCATCTCAGGCGACATGTGAAGCTGCTGCCAACTGTCAAAATAGCCCTGCTGCTTTGCCGTCGGCCGCTGCGTCATGCCGAAAATCGTCATCAGCTTTCCTGTGTACGACCGGCGTTCCGTCCGCTTCTGGATGTCTTCCTGCGCCAGCGCGTGCGTCAGAATGCCATCCTCCTGCCACTGCACGGCGATTGCTTCCATTGTACGCACCTGAAACTGCTGCGTTTCCATGCAGTATGCCGCCAGCATGATGATCAGATCCGGTTCCAGCCCGAGATATTCGTGCATCCAGATCAGACTCTTCATTTCCGTATGGTTCAGCAGTCTGCCGGCACAGTGTTCTGCGTAAATCAGCATCTGTGCGGTTGCGCTGTCGCTGTTCTTGCGCTCTGCAATTTCACTCGGCAGCAGGGAAAAACTGCTGCTTGTCTGCGCCGGGGCTGCCTTTATTCGCGGTGCGGCTGCCGGCGGCTCCGCCTGCTCCTGCGGCGGGACAGCAGGGGATGCCTCCGCCGCCTGCGCTGCCGGTTTTGCAGTGCTTGCAGTCTGCACATGCGTGATCACAGTCTGCTGCGGCGCGTTTGTCAGGACATTGACGTTCTGCCAGAATACGATCGCTTCTTCTACTTCACTCTGCGTGACGCTGCATGCACGGACAATCTCCTCTGCGGAAAGGTCTTCATTCGCGTGGCAGAGGATGTAAAGCAGCACTTTCAGCTGGGCGTGCGTTGCCAGTTTCAGCAGGTGATCGGCTACCGTCGCGGGTACGGTAAACGCGCTGCCGGTGTTGACATGTACTTCCATTGACGGTGCCTCCTTTTTCATGGTAATACACAGCTATTATACCACAAACCTGCAAAAAAGTAAATACTTCCCGCAAAGAAAATGCAAATGCCCGAAAACGATGCCAAAAACCGTTTTCGGGCAGATTTTTATTCGGATGCGCTGTCTCCTCTTGCGTTCGGACAGCCTTCCCGGTACGGGCACTGCGCACAGTCTCTGCCGCAGCCGTATCTGCGCGCATCTCTGACCGGATGCTGCGATAAACCGATCAGTGCTGTGACGGATTTCATCGGAATCAGCATGTGATTGGCTGTGACGGTCAGTCCGATCTTGCGCGGCGCGTCCAGCATGGCAATCAGATCGCGCTGCTGCGACAGAGGAAAATCTCCGTAACCTGCACTGAACCGCTCCGTGAAATACCGGTATTCCTGACCGAGCCGTTCGTGCAGTGCCTGTTCCAGCTCCCTGCACACCTGTTCAATCGCCGCACCCGCTGCTGCATCCAGCATCACCGCTTTGGTGAGGTCACTGCGCTCTGCACGGCGGATCAGCGCATCGACTGCCGCCGAAAGCGTTGCCGCAAGCAGCACCGCTGCGTCACAGCCGGAGAGATGCTGTGCAATATCTCTGCCGCCAAGCGGCAGATCGCCAAGAATGACCCCGTTTTCTTGATGCGTCACGGGAAACACTTTCCAGACCGTGCGTGCGCGCACTGCGCCGCACAGCTCCGCAATGCCGGCATCCAGTGCTGCGGAGAGCGCGTCATCCAGCTCTGCGGCATGCAGATATGACAGGATCTCTTTCCGGTTGAGCTGATCGGGCGTCATCTGCCGAGATCCTCTGCAACAGCATCGGTGATGTACCGCGCCACATCCGGATTATTCATCGTGTAAATATGCACGCCGTCTGCACCGTTTTCTGTCAAATCAAGAATCTGCTCAATCGCATATTCCAGACCGGCAGCTTTGAGCGATGCCGGGTCGTTTGCATAACGCGCCAGCAGCTTTGCCAGCCGCTTCGGAATGCTCGCGCCGCAAAGTGACACCATCCGCTCAATCGACTTCTTGCTCGTCACCGGCATGATGCCTGCCTCAACCGGTACGCCGATGCCTGCGGCTGCAAGTTTCTCCCGAAAAGTATAAAAATCCCGGTTGGAATAAAACAGCTGACTGATCAGATGCGATGCGCCTGCCTGCACCTTTTCGCGGAGATGCTGCACGTCCGTATCCAGATCCGGCGACTCCGGATGACCTTCCGGATAACATGCCGCGGCGATGTCAAATGTACCGTATTCGCTGTGCTCGCGGATGAACGCGATCAGGTCGGAGGCGTGTGCAAAATCCGTTTTCGGCGCAATCTCCGGATTGCGGTCGCCCCGCAGCGCGAGAATGTTCTCTACGCCGCACCTGCGAAACTGTCCGAGCTTTTCCAGCACCGATTCGCGCGTTTCATTGATGCACGGCAGATGTGCGATCGACGGAATGCCGTGCTGCTTCTGTATCGTTTCACAGATTTCTGCCGTCGATGCGCCGGGAACAGACCCGCCGGCACCGTAGGTCACGCTGATGAAGTCCGGATGCAGCGTTTTCAGCTCATTGAGCGTCTGAAAAATGCTCGCAATCGGTACATTCGGCTTCGGCGGGAACACCTCAAATGAGAGGACTGGCTTGCTTTCAAACAGGTCGATGACTTTCATATTGAAATCCTTTCTTTTGCAGGACAGCAGTTTCGATTGTCAGGGCGGTCAGCGAGATCAGCCACAACAAATTGCTGCATATCAGAAAAACCACATCGCCGGATGTCAGGGATGTATCCCATGTGAAATCAGGCGATAACCGCAGCAGCAAATACAGCGCGGTTGTCAGCATAAACGGCACGCTCATGCAGGCAAACAGGATCCACTGCACCCGCAGTCTGCGCCGGATGTCCCTGATGAGCGTGCAGAGGCAGCCGCCGGTCAGCAGCAGAATGCCCGCAGCCTGTGCCGCAAACACCGCTTCCAGCCACCACAATTCCATCGTCTTGCCGTTCCACTTGCGGTAGACGCCCTTCGTGACAGTGATGCTGCCGCTCTCATAATCAAAATCCAGATGATACGGCACATACATTTTGTTCTCGAATCGAATGTCAATTTCCTCGCTGATACTGCACATGTCGCCCTGCTCATCCAGCTCCGCAATGCGGATGCTGCCGGCGCGGCCGCAGAATTCGAGCAGCTGGGATTTGGAGCTGCTGCCGTGATAATAAAGCCGAATACAACTGTTTTCCCATTCGGTGTAGGCGGAATCCGCAAGCCGTTCTGCGCGGTACCAGCCGTCTGCCTCCGCTTCCTGCTCCAATGCAGTCGGCTCGCGTTCATTCGTCTCCGATGTTTGCTCTGCCGGTGTCATCCCGTCTCCGGCTTCTGCACGGAGCAAGACCGTGAACTGTGCGCCGTCGGGCGGGTTCTGCACTGTAATCTCCATCGGCTGCGCTGCATGACATGCCGTCAGCAGCAGAAGCAATCCGGTCATCAGAAGCAGAGCAATGCCGCACTTTCGCTTCATATCAGTCAATGCTCCAATCAATCGGCTGCAAGCCGTTTTTCGTCAGAAACTGATTGGTGTGCGAAAAATGACGACAGCCGAAAAAGCCGTGATACGCCGAAAGCGGACTCGGATGCGGACATTGCAGAATCAGATGCCGGCGGTTTGTGATCAGTGCCGCTTTTTTGCGCGCATTCCCGCCCCAGAGCAGAAAAACCATCGGCTTCTCCCGCTCGTTGAGCAGTCGTATGATCGCGTCGGTCAGTTCCTCCCATCCCATGCCGTGATGGGAATTTGCCTGCCCTGCTCGCACGGTCAGCGCGGCGTTGAGCAAAAGCACGCCCTGCTGCGCCCATTTGGTCAGATCGCCGTGCTTTCCGCGGTTGTCGATGCCCAGATCGCTGTACAGCTCCTTGAAAATGTTTTCCAGCGACGGCGGCGGCTGAATGCCCCTGCGCACGGAAAAGCTCAGTCCGTGTGCCTGTCCCTCGCCGTGATAGGGGTCCTGTCCCAGAATGACACATTTTACATCGGCATAAGCTGTATATTTCAGCGCGTTGAAAATGTCATACATATCCGGATAAATCTGCTTTGTCCGGTATTCCTGTATCAGAAATCTTCGCAGATTCTGATAATATTCACTCTGAAATTCCGGTGCGAGCAGCGCGTCCCAGTCGTTGCCGATATGAACCATTTTTCTGACTTCCTTTCGCCGGATAATAATGTTAGTATAGCACATTTTTTCAAAAAAGTAAAGCGGAAATGCCGCATCCTCTTTTTTGCAGGAAAAATGTCTGCTTCGTTCAGACTTTTGTACATTGACAAGGCGGATGATTTTCTGTATAATAGGAGAGAAAAGAGGAAAACGATGCGCCGGAAGCCGGCGGACACAAAGAATAACGATGTGAGGTGCCTTTCTATGGAGTTTTTTGATGCGATCAAAAACCGCCGCAGCTATCGCGGAAAATACGCAGATACGCCTGTCCCGCGCGTACATCTGACACAGATCATGCAGGCGGGGCTGGATGCACCGTCCGGCTGCAACAAGCAGAATGTTTCTCTCGTCGGTGTCGATGATCCGCTGCTGCTGCAAAAACTCCTCGGTGTGATGGATCCGCCGACCTGTGCCACTGCGCCGGCTCTGATCCTCGTGCTGACGCAAAGGCGCATTGCCTACACAGACGGCACCGGCACCCCGCGCTGCTTTGCTGTGCAGGATTACAGTGCGGCAATCGAAAATATGCTGCTCGCAATCACCGCACTCGGCTACGCGAGCTGCTGGATTGAGGGGCATATCACCGATGCGGACAGGCAGGGCGCACAGATGGCAGAAATTCTTTCTGTGCCGGAGGGCTATGAAGTGATCTGCGTGCTGCCGGTCGGCATTCCCACTGAGGAATATAAACTGCCGAAAAAACGCGATTTTTCTCAGAGAGCATGGTTCAACGGCTTTCAGAATCAACAGGGATAATACAGGAGATGACGTATGGATTTTCAATCTTTGCTACAAAATGAATTTGTCATTCTCGACGGCGGCATGGGAACCATGCTGCACCTGCGTTCCGGAGAACTGCCTGAGCGGCTCAATCTCACAGAACCCGAACGCGTCGCTGCAATCCACCGCGCCTATGCAGATGCCGGTTCGCAGATCGTATATGCAAATACGTTCGGCGCAAATGCCGTGAAGCTGCGCGGGACGGGACTGGATGCCGCGGAATGTGTGCGCGCGGCAATCCGCATCGCCAAGGATGCCGTCGGCTCTGCCGCAGCCGTTGCTCTGGACATCGGTCCGACCGGTCAGATGCTCCCGCCGGCAGGCTCTATGACGTTCGATGAGGCGTATGACTGCTACCGCGAAGTGTGCATCGCCGGCAGAGATGCCGGTGCAGATCTCATTGTCATCGAAACAATGAGCGATCTGCTCGAAATCAAGGCGGCTCTGCTCGCTGCAAAAGAAAACACCGAATTGCCTGTCCTCTGCACAATGACCTTCACCGAAAACGGACGCACATTCACCGGATGCCCCGTCTCCGCTGCCGCGATCACGCTGGAAGGTCTGGGCGCAGATGCCGTCGGCATCAACTGCTCGCTCGGCCCGCGCGAGATCCTTCCCATCATGCAGGAGCTTGCTAAGTGGACGAAACTGCCCCTCATCATGAAAGCCAATGCGGGTCTGCCCGACCCTGTGACCGGCGGCTATGATGTCACGGCGGAGGAGTTTGCAGAATATATGTCCGACTTTGCCGACTGCGGCGTGCAGTTCTTCGGCGGCTGCTGCGGCACCGATCCTGATTTCATCCGCGCAATCCGCAAGCAGCTCCAAAATGTTCACCGTGCCAGCCGATCGGTCAGCCCGATTCACGCTGTCTGTTCCGGTACGCGCACTGTTGTGCTGGATATGCCCTGTGTCATCGGAGAACGCATCAATCCCACCGGCAAGAAACGCATGAAGCAGGCTCTGCTCGATCAGGATTTTGATTACCTTTGCAGTGAGGCGATTGCGCAGACGGAAGCCGGTGCAGATATTCTCGATGTCAATGTCGGTACGCCGGGCATCGACGAGGCTGCCGTGCTGCCGCAGGCGGTGCAGGCAATCATGGAGGTCACCGATCTGCCCTTGCAGCTCGACTCCTCTGACCCCGATGCGCTCGAAGCTGCGCTGCGCATTTATCCCGGCAAGCCCATTGTGAACTCGGTGAACGGCAAGGAGGAGTCCCTCAATACGGTTTTGCCGCTCGTGAAGCACTACGGCGCGGCAATCGTCGGGCTGACACTCGACGAAAACGGCATCCCTCCCGCGGCTGACGAAAGATTCCGCATCGGACAACGCATCCTGAGCCGCGCAGAGGAAATCGGCATCCGGCGCGAAGACGTGTTCCTCGACTGCCTTACGCTGACGGTCTCAACAGGGGCGGAGGCTGCCGTCGAGACACTGGCTGCGGTGCGCAGAGTCCGCGATGAGCTGCATCTGCAAACCGTGCTGGGCGTTTCCAATGTCAGCTTCGGTCTGCCGAACCGCCCGCTGATTAACCGCAGCTTTCTCAATATGGCTCTCCAAAACGGGCTGACACTGCCGATCCTCAATCCGATGGCGGAGGGCATGATGGATACTGTGCGCGCGTTTCGGATGCTCGCGGGCTATGACGCCAACTGTGAAGCCTTCATTGCTGCATATCAGAATGTCACGGCGGCTGCCGTCGCGGCACCGTCCGATACCATGACGCTCAAAGATGCCGTCGCGCACGGTATGCGGCAGGATGCGGCAAGGCTGACGCAGATTGCTCTGGAACGCATTCCGCCGCTGAGCATTGTCAATGACATGCTGATCCCAGCACTCGATGCAGTCGGTGCGGATTACGAGAGCGGAAAGGTCTTTTTGCCGCAGCTCATTCAGGCGGCAACTGCTGCGCAAAGTGCGTTTGCCGTTCTCAAATCACACATGCTTACGCAGGGCGGCGGCGACAGCGGCAAGGGCAAAATTGTTCTCGCAACCGTGCAGGGCGATGTCCACGACATCGGCAAGAATATCGTCAAGCTGCTGCTCGAAAACTACGGCTATGAGGTGATTGACCTCGGCAAGGATGTCCCGCCGGAAACAATCGTATCTGCTGCGATTTCACACCAAGTAAAGCTCGTCGGACTCTCTGCCCTGATGACCACAACCGTCGGCGCGATGGAGGAAACAATTCAGCTGCTGCATCAGAAATATCCCGGCTGCATGACGGTCGTCGGCGGTGCGGTGCTGACGGAGGACTATGCCAGGAAAATCGGTGCGGATTTCTATGCGCGGGATGCCAAGGAGTCCGTTGACTGTGCAAAGATTGTCTATGCGGAGGAATAAACCATGCGTGCATTGATTCAGCGTGTTGCGCAAGCATCCGTCAGTGCGGACGGTGCGGTGACCGGCGCGATTGACCGCGGCTATCTGATTTTGCTCGGCGTGAATGAAACGGATACCGATGCGGAAGCAGAAATGCTCGCAGATAAAATCTCGAAGCTGCGTCTCTTCTCAGACGCCGACGGCAAGACAAATCTCAATATTCAGGATGTCGGCGGTGCGCTGCTCGTGATCTCGCAGTTTACACTCTGCGCCGATTGCCGCAAAGGGACGCGCCCGAGCTTTTCTCATGCCGCGCCGCCGGATGCGGCAAACCGACTCTATGAACACTTCCTTTCGCTGTGCCGCAGGATCGTCCCGCAGGTCGAATGCGGTGTGTTCGGTGCGCATATGAAGGTCGATCTGCGCAATGACGGGCCGTTTACGATCTGGCTCGACACCGATGACCTCAAAAAGCCCCGCAATCATTAACAGCGAATGCCCATCCGAACATGCGGATGGGCATTTTGGTATCGGTCAGGCGCACAAACACAGATGGTTTACTCTACGAAGCGTGGATTGACGGATGCGCAGCTTTTCGCTATAATGAATCTGTGGCATACGGATGAAGGCAAACAAAAAACAATTTGATTGAGGTGATGAAATGGATCCGATCAAGACCGGTGAACGAATCAGACAGCTCAGAACCGAACTGCATCTCACGCAAAGACAGCTTGCGGTACAGCTTCATGTGAGTGACAAAGCGGTTTCAAAATGGGAACGCGGAAAGGGCTGCCCTGATATATCGCTGCTCTCTGCGCTGGCAGATGTCTTCGGCGCAGATCTTTGCAGCTTGATTTCCGGAGAAATTGAGAAGCGTGAAAGTGAGAAAGGAAATATGAAAAAACTGAAATTCTATGTTTGCCGGACATGCGGAAATATCATCACGGCAACTTCCGAAGCGGCGGTCAGCTGCTGCGGTACCAGACTTTCCGCCTTGGAGCCGAGAAAGGCGGAGGAAAGCGAAATGCTGAATATTGAGGAAATCGGAGATGAGCTGTTTGTAACCGGCAGTCACCCGATGACAAAGGAACACTATATTTCATTTGTAGCATATGTGACCGACAGCACTGTAATGATCTGTAAGCAATACCCGGAATGGGATCTGCAATGCAGCCTGCCGCTGTTTCGGTTTGGCAGGATAATCTGGTATTGCGCTTCGTGCGGTCTGCTGTATCATGATGTGCGAAGAAAGTCTGCCGGATGCTAGGGCGTGTTGACACTAAGCCTAACACGCGTCTTTTTGGCTGATTTTGCCTCGTTCGTCGTTAAAAATCCTTGCCGGGCGACAGCCCGCCTGCGGATTTTTGCCTTGAACGGAACAAAATCATCTCAAAAATCCGCATATTATTATTATAGTGTCAACACGCCCTAATACATTGTGCCGTTATGCCGTTATGCAAAATACGCTGCAAAGTCTGCGAGCTGTTCCGGATCCGTGCAGAGTGCGCCGTCCGGAATCCGGATCAGATCCAATGCACCTAGTTCTTGCAGTGCCGGCGCAATCAGATAGCCGTATGTTTCTTGAAGTGCAGCAACATTCTCTGCTGTCAGCGCGCAGGACTGTGCCGCAATCGCCTCTGACGCAAGCTGATACTGCTCCTGCGCCTTTTCGAGAAATTCGGCTCCCTGCCGGATCCCGATCGGAAGCTGCAAGATCGCCCCGACGGAATCCTGTGCAATCAGCCGGTATTCGCTGTCTGAGCAGGCAAGTGCCGCACAGTCCGAAAAATACTGCACACTGACTGCCTGCGCCGCGCTGCGCTCCTCCGGCGCAACATCCAGCAGATTATCAGAACGGAGGCTGTATGCCGCGTCACTCTCTATGACCGCTTCCCGCTTTTCATAAAAGGCATCATAAGCGGCTGCCAGCTCCTCCGGTATCGCGCCGGTGGTTTCAACAGCGACAGATTCTGTCAGATCCCGCGCTTCCTGCCGTTCCTTTGTGTTGCAGGCAGCAAGCATCGGCAAACAGCATGCCGCCACCGTGATCAGCGAAGCGTATTGCAACAGTTTCATACAAAGCACCCCTTTCTGAGTTTTCATCTGATGAATGAAGATAAGCGAACGGAACACTGCTTTTGCACCTATACTTGAAACAGCATTCTTCCTTCTTACAGTATACCCTATGCCGTCAGAATTGTCAAGATTTCCGACGATTTGTAATGCTTTTTTCATATTTTATCCGGCTCGACACCCATGACCGCAAAAGCCGCGCAATCATCCACAACAAAACACCCATCCCAAACGGATGGGTGTTTTTCGTCAGTTTGGTGATGAAATATATGCCTCTGTCCCGACTTCCGCAACCTCCTCCGGACGGACGGGATGCTGAAATTGCAGCTCGGAAAAACCGTACCACGGATTGCTTTCCCATGCTTCGCCGCGGGCTTCCATGATCTCAATTTCTTCCTCTGTGTAATCATTGGTGTTTACGCTTGTGAGACAAGACCAGCAGCAGTCCGCATCATAACGGGTACCGTCAGTCAGCACGGCAATCGGAACAAACGGCGAAATACGCTCATAGTTTCTTGCAATTTCAGGTACATCAAACGAATACAGATATACTGCAAACGGTGTGATGCGCCGGGTGCCGAAAAACACATCCTCCTCTGTAATGCTCTCTGCGGTCGGTGCGGTTGACAGTGTGAAATTTGCATCAAATACAATCGTATGCGGATTGTTTCCCCGCACATATCGTCCGGCTTCATCAAAATCTTCGGCTTCATCGCGCAGCTGGATCCGGTCAAATACGATCTCACGGATTTTCGGGGCGGCGATTTCGCTTCTGTCAGCGACAGATACCTGCCACGCACTTTCACAGCGATAGACATTTGCCGTATCTGTCGGGGTCAATGCCGTGATTCCGCCGAGCGATACGCTGCCGGATTCCCGTTCGCCGGAAAGATACTGCGCACCCTCTGCCAAAAGATACGGATGCGCCCAGTCAAATCCCTCCGGCACGGTGACATCAAAGTATGCAAATCCGTACAGCCCGTCGGTCGCATACCCGGTCATTGTGATCGTATAGCCGTCTGCTGTGCAGCTTTGCAGATCCGAGACAAGACCGGTACCGAGTGTGGCAAGATCCTGCTCTATCTGCGCGGCGGTCTGCGGCTCTGTGAATTCATAATACTCATGCCAGTGCTGTCTTTTTGCCTCAATTTTCCCTGCATACGGCAGGATCATCGCGGCGGCTAGGGCGGCAGCCGAGGCGGTCTGTGCGATGCGCAGGGAACGCCGGACTGCCGGACGCTGCGCTTGCTTCATTTCCCGACGCACCGCTTTTTGTCACGCGCTGATGCGTTTTCCGCCGATTGTGATCCGGGAATCGGGGTCAAGACTTGTGAG
>JAZQNP010000051.1:0-48911 GCA_045627405.1 Oscillospiraceae bacterium
CACGTCGAAAATACTTGGATGGAGACGTCCCGGGAAAATAGATCGATGCCGGCACCTGCAAATATTCCTCCATAGCTCAGTCGGTAGAGCACCTGACTGTTAATCAGGGTGTCACTGGTTCAAGTCCAGTTGGGGGAGCCAAATCAGTACCGCAATTTTGATTTGTTCAAAGTTGCGGTGCTTTTATTTTATGCAGTTTTCCGGTACTCTGATGAGAAAATCCCTCAAAAGCTGCCGGAGCCCTTGCTTTGCGCTGTGCGTGATCATTGCAGGAATCATGCGATTTGTGATAATTTTACATTGAAGGAGATGATTCGATATTGTGATATGCGGACTCTCATGCTATAATAGAGTTGGTACAGTTGCACTGTAATTGTACAATTTATTTTTTGGGGGAATTTATATGAAGGATCGTTTTCTGAAACGAGCAGGTGCGATTTGCGCGTCAGTGGTCACTGCGTTGACGCTCTGGACGGCGAAGCCGCAGCCTGCAAAAGCGGTATCGGTTGATTATCCGCCGGTTCTGCTTCGCATGAGCACCAGCGACAACAGCCGGAATATCAATATTTCCGGGTATGATGACAAGGCAGCCTGCGTTGCCTCTGAACTGAAAAACACGCAAAACGAAAACTGGCGGTTTGATTATGTCGGCTCAAACAGCAACGGCAGCTTTTACCGCATTGTCAACATGGGCACGGGCAAGCCGCTCACACCGATGAACTATTCCACTGACAACGGCACGGAGTGTGTCATCTTCGGCTATGAAAACGACCCGACACAGGCGTGGTACGTCATTCCGGTTGATCAGGACAGCTACGGCAATAATCTGCATTACAAGATCGTGAACTATGCCAATACAAATGTTGCGCTGACGAATACAAATAACCGGATCACGCTCTCAACGTACAGCGGAAGCAGCACGCAGAAATGGCTGCTCAACGCAGTCGGTTTGCAGGGCTTCGCTGCATACTGCAAGGATATGAGCGGCAGGGAAAAGGCATGCGATATTGGCGGTGCGCTTGGCAGGGTTGTCGAGGTCACGACATTCGATGAGCTGAAAACTGCCTGCACCAGCACCGAGACCTGTACCATTGTCATTTCCAAAAACATCAGCAAGACCGGAACGTATACAACGGATGACAACGGACGCTATCGGTTCAATGACGCGAAAATCTACATGCAGCCGAATAAAACTGTCATTGGCAGTTACAGTGCTAATGCGCTGTATAATGTCTTTTTCCAGACTTATGACACCAATTACGGACCGGGGCACAATATCATTCTGCGAAACATTGAAATCTCGCACGACAAAGAGCTGAATAACGACAACATCTGGGAATTTGCCTACGGCTGGAATTACTGGATAGATCATATCACCTTTGTAGGACACGCGCAGGTAAACGGTGCTTCAACCGGACAGGACGACTGGGACAAATTCCTGAATTTCAAGGGCACGACTGATTTTATCACGATTTCAGACTGCAATTTCGGGCTGCACGAATACGGTGTGCTGCTCGGCTATCCGACCGATGATGAGGCAACCAAGAATCAGTACGACGGTCATCCGCTTGTGACGCTCTCCTCGAACTGGTATCATGACACGCTTACCCGCGCACCGGGACTGATGCGCTGGGGCTATTTCCACTCGGTCAACAATCTTGTGCAGAATTTCAGCATGGCGTACACTGTTCACAGCGGCTGCGATATCTACGCGGAAAACTGTGTTTACGAGAACGGCGGCAATGTCATCTGCGACTGGAACCAGATCACCTATGCCGGTGCCTACACGGAAACCGGCTCGATCTTCACGAGCTGTAACCGCACTGTGCAGGGGCAGGGTACTTCCAGCAACCCCAGCTACTCTGTTCCGAGCAGTTTCCGCCCCGCAAATAATTACAGCTATTCCGCGCTCAGCGCAGATAAGGTCAAGAACTACTGCACAACCTATACCGGCGCACAGTCAAGTGCTTCCAAAATGACGCATTCGATGTTCACGTCGGTCGGTTATCCTTCTGCGGGCTATCTCACGACTCCGACAAGCACGATGGATCCTGAGATCATTGAGCCGATCAGCGGAAAACTGATTCTTGATCTCACTGTGACCGATTCCACCCGCGCATCTTGGAGCATCGACACCAATGTGCAGCTTGGTGACCTGGTATTCGGTGACCGCGAGGTCGTCTGGCAGACGCTTCCCTATGATGTGGTCGGCGGCGAAGCCATTGTCACTGCATGTGATGCAAAGAATTCCGCCGGCGACGCGCTTGCGACCTTCAAAGCCGGTGCAGATATGATTGTCTGGATCGCGCTGGATAACCGTGTTGAAAACGTGCCCGCATGGATGAGCGGCTTTGCAAAAACTGCACTGACTGCAACAAACAACAACAATGTGACGTTTGATCTTTACAGCAAATCGGTGAAATTCGGCGATACCGTGACGCTGGGTGCGAACGGACAGAGTGCAAACTGTGTGAACTATGCCGTCATTGCAGTACAGCCGAAGGACATCACCGGCGACGGCGTGACCGACATTCAGGATGTCCGTGCACTGCAAGGTTATCTGCTGACATCCGGTACGCTGAAAAACCCTGCCGCTGCCGATCTTGACGGCAACGGAAAAATCAACGCAAAGGATCTGACACTTTTGAAACGACAGCTTCTCACACCGGCTGCACCGGCGGAAACGCAGGTGCCGGAGACGGAAAATATATATGAATCCGCAGATTTCAAATTCTCCGGCAAGGTGTTTCTGGTCGGTGATTCGACTGTCTGTGAATATGACAGCAACACGCAGACAACGCTTGATCGCTATGGCTGGGGCATGAAGCTTGCGCAGAATTTCAACAATGTGACTGTTACGAATCTCGCGCTTTCCGGCAGAAGCTCCCGCAGTTTTCTGACAGAGGCCAACTATCAGACACTGAAATCCTCGATCGGACAGGGCGACTATCTGTTCATTCAGTTCGGCCACAATGACGAGAAGACAGATGAGGCAACCTATCCCGGACTCGGTACCTATCCGGGTCTGGATTGGAGCACGGTTGACAGCTCCGGAAAGGACAGTCAGGGACGCTACTCCTATGAGTACATCCTCACGGCGTATTATATCAACCTTGCGAAGAATGCCGGTGCGCAGCCTGTACTTGTAACTCCGATCACACGGCGCGGCGCAGACGGAACGGCGAATGCTCAGGCGCACACGGATTATCAGAACGGCATGAAGAACATCGGCGAGCTGTTTCAGGTTCCCGTGATTGACATGACGACGCTGACTGCACAGCTTTATACCAATCTTTACAATGCCGGCGGCGCGAATGAGACCGCAAAGCTGCATTGCTATACGGATGCGGCACATACAACAATCGACAATACGCACCTGAGCAATGCAGGCGCGACAAAGATCGCGTCCATGATCGCAGAGCAGACAAAAGAACTTGGTTTGCAGCTTGCAGACCGGCTGAAATGAAGCGTTGAATTTTAATAGGGGCTGCGGTACTGTGATGAGAAAATTCTCACACAGCTGCCGCAGCCCCTGTTCGTTCTTGTCGCAATCTTTATCCGATGGATCCGGTATATTTCGGGATGTTTTGTTCCGCATGGGCGACAGCCTCTTCGAGCGTCATGCCGTAGAAATTGCCGGCACTGAAATCTCTGCCGGACTTTTTATCATCGACAAATGCACCGACCACAACGCCCGGAAGAGAGCTTTCCGGCGCATTCGGCGCGTGCGGACCGCCGAGGTCTGTTCTGCACCAGCCGGGATCGGTAATATTGATCATGACATCGGTGCCGTCGTATTTCGAGGCGAGATCCATTGTCACTTTGTCGAGTGCCGCTTTGCTGGCAGAATAACCGGCTTGTTCAGGTTCGAGGCGGATGCCGCTTGTGGTATTGACAATGCGTCCAAAGCCGCGTGCCTGCATCTTAGGCAGGAAGTGGTACACGATCATCATGGGAGCGATTGTGTTGATCAGAAAGCTTTTTTCGTAATCCTCGGCAGGGGTTTTGAGATAGTCGGTTCTGTATGCAATCTGAATGCCTGCGTTATTGAGTACAATATCAATCGGAGTACCGTGGGCGTCGATCTCGCGGAGCATGGCTTCAACTTGCGAGAGATCGGAAAATTCCGCGCCGACCGCATATGCCTCCACGCCGAGTGCCTTTACTTCGGAGAGAATTTTGTCGCAGTGTGCAGTTGTTCTGCCTTGCAGCACGAGATTGCATCCGCGTTCTGCGAGCAATTTTGCTGCACCGTATCCAATGCCTCTTGCCGCACCCGTGACAAGTGCCCATCTGCCTTTCACATCAACCATAGTAATCCTCCTAATTCTGTATTTTGGAATTTGCCTGCCGGCTGTAAAACCGTCTGATTCCATTGTACCATATTCTGCGGAAATGTGCAAGTCCTGCCGACCTTTTTTCGGATACTTGACAAATCCGGAAAACTGTGCTATAATATCACTGCAACTGAATACAGGGGAGCTTGTGTGGCAGGCTGAGAGGGTGTGTGAACACACCGACCCATAACCTGATGCGGATAATGCCGCCGGAGGGATATGATCTCATTTCATGAGTATGCCGCAGCCGATCTGCGGCTTTTTTCATGCGCAGACGCTTTTCTGTATCGGGAATTTACAATGCGGAAAGGATGTATTTTCAATGAAATTCAAACCTCGTATGCTTGTGGACGGTGCAGTTATGATCGCACTTGCGACCGTACTGAGCCTGATCAAGGTCTTTGAACTGCCTTGGGGCGGCTCGATCACGCTGCTCTCCATGCTGCCGATCTGCCTGTTCAGCATCAAATACGGCATCGGCAAGGGGCTTTGCATTTCATTTCTTTATGCGCTGATTCAGATGTTTTTGTCGCTTGCGCAGGTGCTGAGCTGGGGACTGACAACCGGCACACTGCTCGCCTGCCTGTTCCTCGATTATCTGCTTGCATTTACAGTGATCGGTTTTGCGGGAATCTTCCGCAACGGCGATCTTGCCGGCTGGATCAGCGGCATTGTGATCGCGCTTCTGCTGCGTCTTGGCTCGCATTTTCTCAGCGGCGTGCTGATCTGGCATTCGATCGGCAAGCTGTGGGAGGGCTTTGACACCACAAATCAGTATCTGTACAGCCTGATGTACAACGGTGCATACATGCTGCCGGAGATTGTGTTCACGGTGATCGGTGCTGTGATTCTGCTGAAACTTCCGCAGACCCGCAAGCTGCTGACGCTTCCGGAAACTGCATAAAAATCAGAAAAAGGCGGTACTGCGTGAGGCGGTGCCGCTTTTTTGCGCTAATATGCACAAAACAACGCAGATACATTTATGAAAAAATACGCTTGCGGATTTTGGAAAATTGTGCTACAATAAAAATATATTGCCCGACTAAGCGGCATAAGAGGGGGAACGACTATGAAAAAACGAATCGGCGCAGTCCTTTCTGCGGCAGCAGTCAGCCTGTCGGCAATGACAGCAGCAACAATGCTTTCCGCATCCGGTGCAGATTCCGGTACAATTAAGATTTTGTGCATCGGGGATTCCATCACGGACGGTTACGGCATTGCCGGCTCCTATCGGAAATTTCTATACCATGAGCTGACGGAAGCAGGCTATTCGATTGACATGATCGGAGATACCAATTACAATTACATGGATACATATTACGGCGATGACGGAACCAGCTTCCAGTATGACGGCGACCACGCCGGACACAGCGGATATACGATTGTCAGCTACGGCGGCAGAAGCGGCATTTATGAGCAGATACAAAGCTCTGCCTGTGTGCCGACCTATTCGCCGGATATTGTGATTTTGCAGATCGGTACGAATGACGCAATCGACAATTATGAGCTGGATTCTTCGGGCGAACGCCTGACAACGCTGATTGAGTATATTCTGGCAAATCTGCCGTCGGATTCCGCACTGTTTGTCACGACAATTCCGGATGTTGAACCGAACCGCTCCGATGTATACAGCTGGTTCAATAATTATCGCTACGATTCCAACTGGCAGCAGCTTTCCGATGCGGATACCGCAGCGGCGGTGCAGGCGGGCTTTGATCATTATAATTCGATTGTCAGGAGTACGGTCAAATCGCTGCAAAGCAAGCATGCGAATCTGTATCTGGGCGATGTCCACAGTGCAATCACCGACACGGCTTCGCAGCTGAATGACGGCGTGCATCCGAACAATGTCGGCTATGCGCGCATGGGGAAGTACTGGGCAAATGTACTGCTGAGCTATCTTGGCGGCAGTGTCAGCCAGCCGACGGTAACCACGACCACAACGACCGCGACGGAGACAGTGACTACGACCACTCAAACGACTACCACAACGACAACAACCTCAGCCACAACGACAACCACAACCACCACTACTGCGACACAGACAGAGACAACGACAGAACCGCCGGTTCTGTCGGTTGCAGGAGACCTCGACGGAGACGGCGTATTGAGTCTGACGGACCTTGTGCTTTTGCAAAAGCATCTGCTTGCGGAGTCTGTTCTGCCGGATGCGCAGCTGGAATCGGCGGATCTCAGCGGCGACAGCAAGGTGAATGCAAAGGATCTGTCTTTGTTGAAACAGCTTTTGCTTTCCGCATGAAAGTGTAAATCGGAATTTGGCGGCAGTGCCGCCCTCCATTTTCGCGCCTGAATCTTTTTGAAAAACAACGCACATTCCGCGAAACTGCCTTGGAGAAAGAATCAGTTTTTTCATTGTTCTCATATAAAAATTGCGAAACTACGATGGTTTATATGAGAACAGATTGATACTTGTTTTTCTATTGAAATGCACTTCGCGGAATGTGCGTCGTTGCATACAGTTATTTGAAAGCGCGAAAACGCCAGCGCGGGCTCCGCGCAAATTCTGATTTATATGAGCAATACAGTTAAGAAATCTGCTTTGCCGCACGAATCTGCCAGCCGTTCGCGCTTTCCTGCACGGTAAACTGCATGGTTTTCACTGTCTTCGGTGCATCTGTTTTCCAGCTCGGCTGCTCCGCCTGATAATCCGCTGTCACCAGATACTGCCCTGTTTCTGTTTCTGTCATCTCACGAATCACCGGAACATAGGTGAACAGCTCGGGATTCGCCGGAAGCAGATAACTGTCTGTTTCTGCGTCATAATAAAACCGCAGATCACCCGAAAATCCGATTGTGTGACATGCCGGACTGCGGTTCACCGCAAACAGCCTGTTGCCCTCAGCAATCAGATCTGCGGCAGGGACTGTGTGCATGTCAAAGGATTCGGGATAGTCCGAGAGCTTTCCGGATGTCACGGCTGCCCAGATCGCCGCCGTCAGAAACTGATCGTCACTCAGCGCACCGGGGTCTTCAAATTCCGGCATGTCGATCACAACCAGCGGAAGAATGCACGCTGCAACCGCCTCGTGCTGTGTGTTGTCATCCGCACGCAGCCTGTCTGCATAGGCAATCCCGCGCAGCACCAGCGCACAGACACCGTATGCTGCAAGCAGCACCAGCAGCACGCCGACAATCACATCGCGGGTGCGGGTTTTCGGTTTGGGAAGCGGCTGCGCATCCGGCTCCGGCTGTACATCCAGCGCGTCGTGAATCCGGCTGCGCCGCGTATCCGGCTGCTGCATTTCTTCTGCATCCGCTTCTGCGAAACCATCCTGATGATCCTGTGCGGTGTCGGCATCTGTCTCACGCAATGCCTGATCCTCTCCGGGCATATCCGGTGTTTGCGGCACCCGTACCGGTGCCGGTTCCTCTGCGATCTCCGGCTCCGGCTCCGGTATATGCAGCACTGCTGGTTCCGGTATTTCTGCCGGCTGCGGCAGCTCCTGTGTCTTCTCCGCCGCCTGATACCGCTCAGGATGTTTTGCCTTTTGTTCACGGATCAGTTCATCAATCAGTGCCGACAATTCCTGTTCGTTCATGAACGCTCCTCTCAGCGAATCTGTCCGCTGCCGTTGATGAGATATTTTGTCGTTGTCAGCTCATTCAGTCCCATCGGGCCGCGTGCATGCAGCTTCTGTGTCGAAATGCCGATCTCCGCGCCGAAGCCGAATTCTCCGCCGTCTGTAAACCGCGTCGATGCATTGACATACACCGCAGCCGCATCTACCTCACGCTGAAACCGCTCGGCATTTTCCAGAGAACGCGTGACGATGCACTCGCTGTGATTGGTGCCGTATCTTGCAATGTGCGCAATCGCCTCTCCGATGTCCGAAACAATCTTTACCGCAATCTGATAATCCAGATATTCATTTGCCCAGTCGTCTTCCTCTGCGGGCAGCACACAGGAGCCGAGAATGCCCTGTGCAGCTTCATCACCGTGAAATACCACATTGTGCGCATCGAGCTTTGCTTTGAGCTGCGGCAAAAACTGCGCTGCAATATCTTTGTGAATGATCACCGTCTCAGTCGCATTGCAGACAGACGGACGCTGCGTTTTGCCGTTGTTCACGATTTCCGCCGCCATTTCAAGATCAGCCGAGGCATCGACATAAACATGGCAGTTGCCGACACCGGTCTTGATCACAGGCACTGTTGCATTCTGCGCCACCGCGTTGATCAGACCTGCGCCGCCGCGCGGAATCAGCACATCCAGATAATCCGACAGCCGCATCAGCTCCGCGGAGGATTCCCGCGAGGTGTCCGGCACAAGCTGCACAACATCCTTCGGCAGCCCTGCCGCTTCAACGGCATCCCGCATGATCTCCGTCAGGCAGACATTCGACGAAAATGCCTCTTTGCCGCCGCGCAGAATCACGCAGTTGCCCGCTTTCATGCAAAGCGTTGCCGCATCGACCGTCACGTTCGGACGGCTTTCAAAAATAATACCGATGACGCCGAGCGGCACACGGGTTTTCTGAATGCGCAGACCGTTCGGGCGAACAGTACCGCTGTCCACTCTGCCGATGACTTCCTCCATCTCGACCAGCTTCCGCACGCCGTCTGCCATACCCGCGATGCGTGCCGGATCCAGCAGCAGTCTGTCCTGCATCGACTTCGACATATTGTTTTTCACCGCGTTTTCCAAATCGACCTTGTTTGCAGCAATGATTTCATCCGTGCGGGCGATCAGTGCATCCGCAATCGCCGTAAGCGCATCGTTCTTTGCTTTCGGAGATGCCGCTGCTAATGTGTTTGCGACAGCCTTTGCGCGCTGTCCGAGTTCTGTTACAGTCAGTTGTTCCATAGCAAAATCCTCCCAGATTATCCATCTGTATTACGCATCATAGCCCTTGACCGTGATGCCTCTTTTGACCGCATATTTGAGCAGCCGCGCCACATTGTTTTCGTCGCCGTAAAATTTGCAGATCTGCTGTCCGTCCGCATAGACGCGGACAATGCCGAACAGTCCTCGCTTGATCTGCGTGATCTCGTGCCGCTGCCATTGCCTGCCGCCGCAGCGCAGCACATCCTCCTCCACAAGTAGCGGAATGCGCGTCTGCCTGCTGCGCCGCTCAATCTGCAAGACGACAATCGCTGCAATAAACGCACCGATCATAAACCAGCCGCGCCCGTGCCGCACGATCTGGAATACGATCACTGCTGCCGGAATCCACAATCTGCCGGCTATGAACCGTGCCGTGCGGATGGATTCTGCGCTTTCACCGCCGACCTTGAATGTATCCGATTCCTGCGGCTGGCCGCGCGTCATAGTTTGCTTCAACTGAACTTTCATCGCGTTCAGCTCATCCTCAGTGACACCAGAATCATGCTGCGCCGCACGAAGCTGCGCCTGCATATTCGCAAGCTCCTGCTCCTTTTTCTTTTGTGCAAGAAAAAACGTCTTCATCTCATCGGGGAGCTGCTGCCAATTATCTTTTAGTCCATCGGGGAGCAGTTCAAACAGTACTTTCGCTTCCTCAGGAGAAGGCTCCTGCTGATCCGTTGCCTGTGCCATACCTATCATCGTTCCTTTCTGCGCATCAGCCAAATGCTTTTATGCCTCACGCTGTGCGACAAACCTTGTCCCGACCGCCTCATCGTTGAGCAGCAGATCATAAAGCCGCTCCGGTTTTTCTCCGTTCATGATGACCATGTCGATGCCTGCGGCGGTTGCCATTTTCGCTGCTGCAATCTTGGTTGCCATGCCGCCGCGTGCATTCGGTGTGCCGGCACCGCCTGCAACGCCTTCGATCTCCGGCGTAATCTCCGTCACAATCGGAATCAGCTCTGCATTTTCATCCTTGTGCGGATCGGCGGAATACAGCCCGTTGATGTCGCTCATCAGAATCAGCACATCCGCATGCACAAGCCCTGCAACGATCGCCGCAAGCGAATCGTTCTCACCGATTTCCAGCTCCAATTCGTCGATTGCAACCGTGTCATTCTCATTGACAATCGGGATGACGCCCATTTCCAGCAGCTTCTCCATGCAGTTGCCCGCATTGACGCCGCCGTTGCTGTTCAGAATCGCCTTGGTGACAAGCACCTGCGCGACATTGACACTGTAATTGCCGAACTGCCGGTCATAAAGATACATCAGCTCGCACTGCCCGACTGCGGCACATGCCTGCTTCGACGGCGTATCCGTCGGCCGCTCGCGCAGACCGAGCTGTCCGACGCCGAGTCCGACGGCACCGGAGGACACCAGAATGATCTGCTTGCCCGCATTGGAAAGATCGGCAAGCACGCGGACAAGATTGTGAAACCGGCGCAGATTCATTCTGCCGGTCCGATGCGTCAGGGTCGAGGTGCCGACCTTGACGACAATGCGCTGACAGTCCGAAAGCGGACGAAACTGTGTTTCTGTTTCCATGAATGCTCCCCTTGCTTTTTATTCCACATGATTGACCACATGCTGCGGATTGCCGTTCAGCCATCCGTGCAGATTGTCCTCGGTGATTTCCAGCAGACGCTTGCGCGTTTCCAGCGGCGTCCAGCCGATATGCGGTGTGATGATGCAGTTCTTTGCCGTTTTCAGCGGCGTATCCTGCCGCATCGGTTCGGTTTCCAGCACATCAAGATACGCTGCCGCCAGCATATCGTGGTTCAGCGCGTCTGCCAGTGCCTGCTCGACGACCGTGCCGCCGCGCGAGGTGTTGATCAGCACTGCCGATTCTTTCATCAGAGCCAGCGTTTCGCGGTTCACAAGCTCCTTTGTCCCCTCATTGAGCGGGCAGTGCAGCGTCAGGACATCGGCACGGCGGAACGCCTCTTCTGCCGATACCGTTTCATACGGGCAGTTCTCCGGCTGTGTGCGCGTGTGAATCAGCACGCGCATACCGAAGAGCGATGCAATCTCCGCCACGCGTCTGCCGATATGCCCGAAGCCGATGATGCTGAGCGTTTTGCCGCGCAGCTCTCCGGTCGGGTACGGAAAATACGAGAAGGTCGGAGATGTCTCCCACTTGCCGAGCCGCACATCCATTGCATAAAGTGCGACGCGCTGAAAATGATCGAATATATATGCGAACACGAGCTGTGCCACTGCATCTGTTGAGTAGCTCCCCGCATTGCAGACAGGGATCGAACGCGCTGCCGCCGCTTCCAGATCAATATTGTTGAAGCCGGTCGCCAGCACACCGATATACCGCACATTCGGACAGGCATCCAGAACATCCTTTGTGATCAGCACCTTGTTGCAGATGACCACATCTGCATCTCCGATATGCGCTGCTGTCTCTTCCGGTGCCGTTGCAGGATAAATGTCCACATGCTCCGCCAGTGCCGCAAAATGCTTCGGCGTCAGCTCGCCGCTGCGGTAAGACATCGTATTCCAATCGAGAAAAACGATCCGTTTTGCGCGCATGGTTTACTCCTCCTGCAAAGCGGCAGCTGCTTCGGTCTTTCCGGCTTCTTCCGCAGCTTCTCCGATTTCTTCCGCGGCGTTTGTCACTGCTTCCGCAGCTTCTTCCGCCTTTTCCGCAGCGGCTTCTGCTGCATTTTCAGCTTCTTCGGCAATCTCTTCCGCTTTCTCCGCCGCCGTTTCAGCCGCTGCCTTTGCCGCATCGTCAGCATTCTCCTCCGCCTTGCGCTGCTTACGCGCCTGCACAATGCTCAGCACCAGCGCACCGCAGAGCAGCACCGCTTCCAGAATGCCGACACCGTAAAACAGTGCAGTGTTTTCCTCATCAATGTAAATCAGAAGCGACAGCGGGATCGCAGCCGCCATCACAAGCTGATACCACTGCTTCGTGCGCACAAACTGTATGATGAAGAACAGTGCTGCAACAACGCAGAAAATGATGTGCTTTTCCATGCCGATCGGAAAAAGTGTGGATTCCATAGTGTAAACTCTCCTTTAAGTTGCTTCCGCGTCATAGAACACGCGGTATTTTCTGATATTGTGCGTGTACGCACTGATGACCAGCCCGATACACAGATACATGGATACCATTGCCGTGCCGCCTGCACTGAGAAACGGCAGCGGAATGCCGATGACCGGCATCACTTTCAGTACCATGCCGAGATTCATCAGCCCGTGAACAAACATAATCGCAAAGACGCCCATGCAGATCGTCTTGCCCATGACATCCTTTGCCGCTCTGCTGTCCGCAAAGATGCGCAGACAGATTGCACCCAGAATGCACACCGCAACCACGGTGCCGACAAATCCGAACGCCTCCCCGATAAACGAGAAAATAAAATCGTTGTGCATCTCCGGCACAACCACATAGTCGTCGTGATGCAGCCCCAGTCCGAACAAGCCGCCCGCGCGGATGGCTTTCAGCCCCAGATCCTGCTGATATTCCAGTCCCAGCGGATCCGTTCCCGGATGCAGCAGCACCAGAATCCGCCCGCGGTGTACTTCGCCGAACACATAATTCCAGACAAACCATCCGGCAACCGGCAGCAGTGCCATGCCGCAGAGCAGATACCAGAACGACAGCCCCGCCGTAAACAGCATGAACACCGTCATTGCTGCAAAGACAATCGCCGTGCCGTAGTCACCCTGCATTGCGACCAGCCCCATCGGAATCCCCGCATGCAGCAGCAGCAGCAGCAGATGACCCGGACGGTTCAGGCGGTCCTTTACTTTGGAAATGTGCAGCGAAAACGTCAGAAGAAACACAAGCTTCAATATCTCCGAGGGTTGCAGCTGCACAAACCCAAGATCAATCCAGTTGACATCGTCGGCACCTTCTCTGCCGTAGCCGAGACTTGTAAATGTCAGCGCGAACAGCCCCAGTGCCAAAGGCGTGTACAAAAACCAGAATTTTGCAAGCTTGTGGTAATCCATTGCTGCCGCAATCAGACAGCCGGTCAGACCGATTCCCATTGAGATCAGCTGCACCAGCCAGTCATTGGAATCCACCTCGCTTGTGATGCTCTGTGTGTACATCACACGCAGCAGCACCACGCTCGTTCCGGCAAGGAGCGTCACAAGCAGCAGCAAAAAATAATCCAGCCGCCGGAAGAAGCCGCGCTCCCCCTCGGAAGCCGAAGTATGCATTTTCACGTCCGAACCGTCCTTTCAGCTTCCGAAAACAAAATCGCTGTGATAGAAAAAGCTGAACCAGTTTAGAAATGCGGTCACTTCATCGCTGTCACGGTACATACAGACATCGCCGTACTGTCCCAGCAAAACCGGCGTTCCGCTCTCATCCACCAGATACAGCCACGTCGTGCCGTAAATGTCCTTGCCCGGATCCTGCTCTTTCATCTGCATTTCTGCGCAGTCATCTGCGCGGTTTGCAAAATACCAGAGCGTGTTCCGGTCGGCATCTCCCATGATGTTTACAACCGTCGCATCCGCACTCCAATGCGCATACAGCACAGAGTAGAACTCCTCATTCGTATCGACAGGCTGCCGGTAATAGTACACATTGCCGCTGCGGTCATAATAATTCACGCGCTGTGTATGTACATACGCATCTGCATACTCATAAATCTGGATCATCAGAATATCCTGTGCCGGCGTTTCCAGCGCGTTGATGTCAAATGAAAACGGATAATCCGTCTTTGCATTTTCATCCACCGTCACGTCCGAGAATGCTGCATCCAGTTCCTCGGCATAGGAATTCTCTGTCAGCTTGGCACTCTTGCGGACGCGCACCTCCGTGCCGTCGCCCTTATAACAGCCGGTCAGCAGTACCGCCGGCAACAGTGCGGCTGCGGTCAGCATTGCCGCCGCGCGCTTTGTTCTGTTCTGCATTTGCCTCTCCTTGATTCTGTGTTCTGCTGCGGCTTTCTCCGCAGTTATTTTGCAGAGGTCTGCCAGTATTTTCTGTCGAGCGTGCGGTACTGCACTGCCTCTGCGATATGGTTCTCGTCAATGACCTCCGCCCCGCGCAGATCCGCAGATGTACGCGCAACTTTCAGCAGCCGGTCGTAGGCACGCGCAGAAAGCCCCAGTTTTTCAAAGACCGCTTTCAGTCTCGCTTTGGCGCGGTCGGTCATCGGACAGAACTGCGTCAGCCTGTCCGGTGTAATGCGCGCATTGCACGAGATCCCCGTACCTGCAAAGCGGGCGGTCTGGATCGCACGGGCTGCCACCACGCGTTTGCGGATCTCCGCGCTCGACTCCTCTTTCTTCGTCGCGGAAAGCTCATCAAACGTCACCGGTGCTGCCTCAATATGCAGATCAAACCGATCCAGCAGCGGACCGGATACTTTGTTGAGATAATTCGCTGCCGCTTTCTGCCCGCAGGTACAGCGGCGCGTCGGATGCCCCAGATACCCGCACGGACACGGATTCATCGCCGCAATCAGCATAATCGAACAGGGATAGCGGATTGTACCCGCAGCGCGGGAAATCGTCACCGATCTGTCTTCCAGCGGCTGCCGCAGAATTTCCAGTGTCCTGCGGTCAAATTCCGCAAGCTCATCGAGAAACAGCAGCCCGTTGTGCGCAATCGAAATCTCCCCCGGATGCGGAATCGTTCCGCCGCCCGCAAGTCCGGCAGAAGAGATGGTGTGATGCGGCGACCGGAACGGCCTTACCGTAACAAGCGGATGTTCGGCATCCAGCAGACCCGCGACCGAATGCACCTGCGTCGTCTCGATGGACTCTTCAAACGTCAGCTCCGGCAAAATGCCCGGCATCCGTTTGGCAAGCATACTCTTGCCGCTGCCGGGCGGTCCGATCAGCAGTGCGTTGTGTCCGCCTGCCGCCGCAAGTTCCAGTGCATATTTCGCCGCCGACTGTCCGTGGACATCGGCAAAATCCGGAACAGGCAGTGTGTCCGCTTCTTTCAGCCCGATGTGCGCTGCCGGTTCCAGAAGCGTTTCACCGTCCAGATGTGCCAGCAATGCCTTCGTATCCGGCACGCCGTAAACCGTCATTCCCTCAACAACTGCCGCTTCCTTCGCATTTTCCTGCGGTACAAACATCGTCCGGATGCCCTGCTCCTTTGCTTTCAGCGTCATCGGCAGCACGCCGTTGACACGCCGCACACCGCCGTTCAGCGAAACCTCTCCGATGACTGCCGCATCCTCCGGCACCTGCACTCTGCCCAGTGACGCGAGAATTGCCGTAAAAATCGCAAGATCGTGCATACTGCCGTTCTTGCGCATATCCGCAGGGGCAAGATTGACCACGCAGCTGCTCGTCGGAAATACGATACCGCTGGCATACAGCGCGGACTTGATGCGTTCCCGGCTCTCCTGCACCGCAGTGTCGGCAAGCCCGACAATCTCAAAGCGCGGGATGCCCTTGTTCAGCGAAATCTCCACATCAACCGGAAACGCATTCAGTCCGAACAGCCCCAGACTATTCACTTTTGCAAACATCGGATCACCGTCCGTTTCATATTTTACTTCCGCACAGAATCATAAAACGGTCATTTCGACGGATTGTTTTTCATCGCCGCAAGCCGCGCACGGACGTCCTCCGGCGAGGGCAGTGCCGATTCATCCGGCGTGTAATTCTTATGGTGAGACGAACCCTCGGCACTCATATCCGCCAGCAGTGCTTCCGCAGAGACAGCAGGCTGCGCCGTAGCCTGTCTGCCCGCTACCGCCTCCGCAGCAAACGCATCCAGCTCCACGCTGCCCGACGGATGCAGATCCCGTTCGGATGTCAGATGCGGACTTGACTGCGATCCGTCCAGCTCCGCAAAACCATATGTCTCCTCCTGCACATTTCCGGCAGGCAGTGCTCCATGCCGCTTCTTTTCTGCATATTGCCTGCCGCCGAGCGAATCCATATCGCTGTCCGACGGCTGCGCACCTTTGACATGATACATAGACTCAAAATGCGCCGGCTGACTTGCCTCCTCGGAAAACAGCGGATACCCCGGCTGCGTTTTCAGCCAATCCAGCTTTGCACACTGCATCTGCTGCCAGATATTCAGTGCGATGCCGAGTCCGGCAGGTACAACATTTGCGCGGACGAATGTCGCAGGCTTCGGCAGCACCGCAAGGATAAACACCAGCACAAAAAAAGCCAGCAGCAGCAGACCCGGTATCCTCCGCTTGGAACCGGCAAACAGTGCAAGCACAATCGTAACGACTGCACAGAGCATTTCCAGCATGCTGCTCTCAAAGCTGTAATACCAGATCGTTGCACCGTGATGCTCTCCGCTTTTTGACGTCAGCACACCTGCCACCAGTGCCATGATGACAAAAACAGCAGTCAGCACCACATGGCCCCAGAAAATCCGTTCATAATTCTTATCCGCCTGCATTTTTTGCAGCCGGCACTCCTGATACTGCTGTTTTTGCTCTTCTGACAACGCCATATCCGTCCCTCTTTTCCGCAGCGTCAAATAGATGCTTACTTCTTCTTTTTGTTGTTTTTCTTCTCCTGACCGCCGCTGCCCGGCCTGTTACTTGCAGGTTTTTCAGGCTGCTCTTGTGTCTCTTCTGCCGGTTCGGGCTTTGTCTCCGCTTCCGCCGCAGGCTCCTCTGTCTCATCAGAATCCTGCACCGGTGCTTCCTCCGCCTTTTCCGCAGCGTTTTCCGGCTGTGCCTTCACTGCCTCATCGCGTTCTTCCTCTGCACTGCGCGCTTCCTTTGTCTCATCCAGATGCTTTTTCAGCTCTTCTGCAAGTGCCGCACTCGCCACATCCGGTTCCTCTGTATCCGGCACGCCCGGAATAGACTTTTTCTTTTTTCTGCGCAGAGAATAATCCGTCGTGAACAATGTGGACTTTGTGCGGTGCTCGCCCTTGTGCGCAAGCAGCGTCTGAATGACAATATCCGATTTTGATATGTCGAATTTCTCCTGAAATTCAGGGTATCCTTCCATCTGGGAAAGTGATTCTTCATGCTGCATTTCCCGGAGTGAGAAAAAGTAAAACACAATGCCGACCACGCCGATCAGCGCAGAAAGATAATCTCCGCGCGCGATGCCGATGATCGCCACAATGAGATACCATCCCGTCAGCAGGATATTGAGCGTCCGGAAATTCGCCCATGCAAGATACCCCACAAGGATGACAAACATTGCAATGATGATCTGGAAAATGCCGCCCGCAAGAATGGCACCGGGATTATCCACACCGGCAAAGGGCTTGCTCAGCAGATCAAAGCCTGCGATGTACTCTTTGAAGACCGCAAGCAGACAAACTGCCATGCACAGAACCATGTTGCAGAGAAACGTGCGCTTGTGAACACGGTTGATCTCGTGCATCTGCATCCGGCAGTATTCGTAATGCGACTCATTTTTTTCAAAATGGACAAGCTGCGGCTTTTCGTTCTCAAACGGATTCTCAACCTGATTTGCCATTGTAATCGCCTTCCTTTTTTCGCAAAAGCGAAATATTAAATCTCCGGCATCTCATCCGCCGAAGTTTGTTCCGATGCCAACGGTCCGCCGATTTCTTCCAGCATATCCATCACGCCGGGCTGATAGCCCGCTGCCCTTTGTACGCCGGGCTTTGCATCTTTCATGCGTTCGTGATAACCCGAAAGCGGCTGTGCCATGACCGGTCTGTCAAAGCCGGCATCCAGCAGATCGCTCATGTCGGAATTCTGCTCCGTAGATGCCATTCGCACGCCGCTTGCGACGGCGCGGTTCAGACTGACCTTTTCCAGTTGCTTCTGGCGTTCCTGACGTTCCTGATAGGAAATGTCAAACAGCGGGAAGCCCTCTTCCTGTGAGAGCTGATACCATTGCACATCCACAATCAGCACTGCAATCATAATAACCGGCGCAAACAAATTCACGCTCAAACCAAACCCTGACGCGAAACCCCGTATCATTGGAAATACGATCGTGATGCCGAGAACAATCGCGGAAGTGAGCCGGTCACGCTTATAGATCGCGTAAACAACTGCGGCGACCATCGCCAAATCCAGCAGAAAGGAAATCCCGTCCGAGAAGTTCAGCGACAATACCGAAAGGAGCCCCCCGATCGCATTGATCACAACGCCCAAACCCATTGTGAACAGCACGATCCGCATGATGATGTCCAGCGTTATGTCAAGCCGTTTCTTTTTCGTCCTCAGCTTTGCATAACGTGCTTCACGCGCCTCATCGGTGTACAGACTCGCCATATTCTCCCCCTCTTTTTCATCAGTATATACATATCCTATATTATTATATCACAGTTTTCCTGAAATGTAAAGTACGAAACATAAAAAAGCCGCCTGTTCGGACACATCTCTGCCCGGACAGCCCGGATCCGTCCGGACAATTTTCAGATTCCCTCTTGACAAATACCCCCGTGGGGTATATAATAGGAGGCAGAAGATACCCCCGAGGGGTATCAGGAAACGGAGGAAACGAACATGAGTCAGGAAAACCGCTGTCCGCATTGCAGCGACCGGAGAAAAACCCGCACCCCGCAGGAGCAGAAACAACTGCTGACACGGCTGAAACGGGCAGAGGGACAGATCCGCGGCATTGAAAAAATGATCGAAAACGATGCCTACTGTCCGGATATTCTCGTGCAGGTATCGGCTGTGACACAGGCACTCAATAGCTTTAATAAGGCTCTGCTTGCATGTCATATCCGCAGCTGTGTCTCTGAGGACATCCGCGCTGGTGACGATGCCGCCATTGACGAATTCGTCACGGTGCTGCAAAAGCTGATGCGATAACGCAAAATACTGTCTGCAAAAAGGAGAACCGTATGGAACAGTTCAATGTGACCGGAATGAGCTGCGCTGCATGCAGCACAAGGGTCGAAAAAGCCGTCATGGGCGTAGCGGGTGTGACCGCCTGCTCTGTCAGCCTGCTGACAAACTCTATGGGCGTAGAGGGCAGTGCTTCCGCAGGGGAAATCATCGCAGCCGTAACCCGTGCCGGATACGGGGCATCGCTCAAAAACAGCGCGCAAACATCCGCTGCTGCCGCCGATGACAGCTCGCTCACAGACAGAGAAACGCCCGTCCTCAGAAACCGCCTGGTCGCGTCCCTGATTCTGCTGATTCCGCTGATGTATCTCTCTATGGGACATATGATGTGGGGCTTTCCGCTGCCTGCCTTCTTCCATGACAACCATGTCGCAATGGGACTGACAGAGCTTCTGCTCACTGCCGGCATCATGGTCATCAATCAAAAGTTTTTCATCAGCGGATGCAGAGGCGTTCTGCACAAGGCACCGAATATGGACACACTTGTTGCAATGGGGTCCGGTGTCTCGTTCCTTTGGAGCGTTTATGTGCTGTTTCATATGACACGCGCTGCTGTGGATGGCGACAGTGCCGCGGTCACTGAGGACATGATGCGGTTTTATTTTGAATCGGCTGCGATGATCCTCACGCTCATCACCGTCGGCAAGATGCTCGAAGCCCGCTCCAAAGGCAAAACCACGGACGCGCTGAAACATCTGAAGCAGCTTTCTCCGAAAACGGCTGTCATTGAGCGAGACGGCGAAGAGATGACAATTCCGGCGGAGCAGGTGAAAACCGGCGATGTATTTCTCGTCAGACCGGGCGAAAGCATTCCGGTGGACGGCGTTGTGCTGGACGGACAGAGTGCAGTCAACGAAGCTGCCCTGACCGGCGAAAGCATCCCCGCAGACAAAGCAGCGGGCGACAGTGTCTCGGCAGCAACGCTCAACCAATCCGGATTTCTGCGCTGCCGGGCAACCAGAGTCGGCGGGGACACTGCGCTTGCACAGATCATCAAAACCGTGCAGGAAGCTGCCGCAACCAAAGCTCCGATTGCCAAAATCGCAGACAGGGTTTCCGGCATCTTTGTCCCGGCAGTCATCGCAGTTGCCGTGCTGACACTGATCATCTGGCTGGCGGTCGGGCAGACCGTCGGCTACGCGCTGGCGCGTGCAATTTCAGTTCTGGTCATCAGCTGCCCCTGCGCATTGGGACTGGCGACACCGGTTTCCATTATGGTCGGAAGCGGTGTCGGCGCACGAAACGGCATCCTCTTCAAAACTGCCGTATCGCTGGAAGAAACCGGTAAAATACAAATCGCCGCACTGGACAAAACCGGCACGATCACATGCGGCGAGCCAGAAGTCACCGACATCGCAGCACTCTCCTGCGATGAACACGCTTTGCTTTCCGCCGCCGCCTCGCTGGAACAAAAGAGCGAACATCCGCTGGCAAAGGCAGTTCTGCGCTATGTGCAGACAAACGGCATTGCCGCAGAAGCAGTTGCGGATTTTGAAGCCCATCCCGGAAACGGTCTGAGCGGTACGCTGGACGGTCATGCACTCTGCGGCGGCAATCTGCAATTTATCCGCACCAAGGCAGAGATCTCCGCACAGGCGCAGGAAATGGCAAACCGCTTTTCCGAAGACGGCAAAACGCCGCTGTTCTTTGCAAAGGACGGCGCGCTGCTCGGCATTGTCGCCGTGGCTGACCGCATCAAGTCCGATTCACCGGAAGCAATCCGGCAGCTGCAAAACATGGGGCTTCGCGTTGTCATGCTCACCGGCGACAACACCCGAACTGCCAATGCTATCGGCAGAGAGGCAGGCGTGGATGCGGTCATCGCAGGCGTACTGCCCGACGAAAAGGAAGCTGTCATCCGGCAGATGCAGCAGCAGGGCAAGGTCGCTATGATCGGTGACGGCATCAACGATGCGCCCGCACTGACACGCGCAGACATCGGCATTGCCATCGGCGCGGGAACCGATGTCGCAATCGACGCGGCAGATGTCGTACTGATGAAAAGCAGTCTCAGCGACGCGGCGGCATCCATCCGGCTGAGCCGCGCAGTGCTGCGCAATATCCATCAAAATCTGTTCTGGGCTTTTATCTACAATCTCATCGGCATCCCGCTCGCGGCGGGTGCATTCGTGCATCTGTTTGGCTGGGAGCTGAATCCGATGTTTGGCGCGGCTGCCATGAGCCTGTCCAGCTTCTGCGTCGTGACAAATGCGCTGCGGCTGAATCTGTTCAAAATCTACCGCACCGCGCACGACAAGCCGCAGAAGCACGCCCTCGCCGCACTCGATCTTCCGCAGATGCACAGGGAAAATCCGATGTCCTTCACGCTGCAAATCGAGGGCATGATGTGTGCGCACTGTGAAGCGGCGGTCCGCAAATGCGCAGAAGCATTTCCGGAGGTCGATTCTGCGGATGTCAGCCACAAAGAGGGAACTGCAATCCTGCATCTGAATGCACCGCTGACGCATCTTGCGGAGCTGAAACAGGCGATCACGGAGGAAGGATACACCGTCCTGTCCTGATTTTCGCTGTCAGATTGTCGCCATTTGTTGTCTGATCGTATTCCGATCTGTTCTCTCTCGAAAAAATATGGTATAATGGACTTGCATTTTTGGGGGAACAGGGAGGATATTTCATGTACAACAGAACAAAAAACAAAATTGTACGCCGCAGCATCTGCCTGCTCGCGGTCAGCGGTGCAATCGCCGCAAATGCCGTCAACGGCATCTACGCGCTGCCGCAGAATGCTTTGTTTTCTGCAAATCTCACCGCAGCAGCCGCTGAAACCGGAGCAGGCGCGGCATTTTCCGTCACATCGGCAACAGTCGGCCAGCCGCTGAACCTCACACTGACCGGCGGCATCACCGCGCAATCCTATGCGTGGGCGATTGACGGTACCGCAATCAACTATAACGGAGCCGCATACACGCCAACAGCCGATGATCTCGAACACATGATCTCTGTGACGGTCACTGCATCCGACGGAAACGACTATTCCGCCTCACTCTATTTCAGCACACTGCCTGTCGTCTACATCGACACGGAGGGCGGTGCGGAAGTCACCAGCAAGACCGAGTATCTCGGCGGGATCTGCAAAATTCTCGGAAATGACGAATACAAAAGCAGCACCCAGCTCTACAACGGAGCGGTCAAGATCCGCGGACGCGGCAACTACACCTGGGAGCATGACAAAAAGCCCTATAAAATCAAGCTCGACTCCAAAGCCGATCTGCTCGGCATGGGCGCGAACAAGCACTGGGTACTGATTGCGGAATATGTCGATCCGACACATATCCGCAATGACGTGATGCCGAAGATTTCCGAGGCACTGCACATGGAATACACCGCCGAGTGCCGTCCTGTCATTCTCGTGCTCAACGGCGAATACAACGGTCTGTATCATCTGAGTGAAAATATCCGCATCGGCAGCGAGCGCGTCAACATCTATGACTGGGAGGAAACGGCGGAGGATCTCGCAAAAGCGTTCTACACAGCGCAAAAAGCAAACGGCATGACCAAGGACGAACGCGACGTACTCGAAGACGCGCTTGTCAAAGACCTGCGCTGGATCACCGACGGCACGTTTACATGGAACGGCACAACCTATTTCGTCAGCGACTATCTTGTCATCCCAAGCGACATCACCGGCGGCTATCTGCTGGAACTGGATACCTACGACGAATATCATGTCGAACAGATTTCCGATTTTGACACCGAAAACGATCAGCCCGTACAGTTCAAAAACCCGGAATACGCCTGCACCAATGACGCGATGTTCAACTATGCGAAAAATTACATTCAGTCCTTTGAGAACGCGGTCATGTCTGCCGATTTTTATACCGAAGCCGACGGTCAGACCCTGCATTATTCCCAGCTCTTTGACATGGACTCCCTCGTCAAATACTGGCTGATGTTGGAGCTGACATCCAATTCCGACGGCATGCGGTACAGCAACTACATGTACAAGGATTTCGGCAGCCTCTTCAAGCTCGGTCCCGCATGGGATTACGACTGGACATGGAATGCCGGCTATACGGTGCCGACCGATGCGTGGTGGGTGGATCAGTTCTACTACAATGACACGCAGCACTGGCTGCAATATCTCGTTTCCGATCCGTATTTCCTGACCGAAGCCTATCTCTGCTATCAGGATGCCGCAGAGGAGCTGACGCAGATGTATGCAGACGGCGGCTGGATTGACCAAGCCGCAGAGACTGTCCGTGACGCTGCGGCAGCCGATCTTGCAAAATGGCGTCCGTCCTATGTCTTCGATGATGAAATCGAAAAGACAAAAACCTATGTCACAAGCCGCTATACATGGCTTGATGCGCAGTTTGCTTCCGTGGATACACTGATGGATTCACTCGGACTGGAACAGTCTGAAAAAATCAGCATCGACAGCATCTCCGCATCCGGCAGCGGCGGTATTGCCGTAACGGTCAGCGTGAGCGATGCCTCTGCAAAGACCGTGACCGTTCAGATGAACGGTCTGCATGCGGCATCTGCTCCCCTGCAAAACGGCAAAGCAACACTCGAAATCCCCGTGTCATATCTGAAATCGGATGCACAGTCGCTCAATACGCTCCAAGTGCGTGCGCAGCTTGCAGACGGCAGCTATCTGATCACAAAGACCCAGAGCAGCGGCGGCGGCAATCAGAATCCGTGGGGCGGTAATCCGTGGGGATGGGCAGAACCGGAACGCGAAGCCAATTCTTCCGATTCTGCATTCACCGTTTTTACCGCGGCGGAGCTTGGTATTCAGCTTGTGCGCGGTGATGTCAACAATGACGGCAGCTTCACACTCGCTGACCTTGTCATGATGCAGAAGTATCTGCTCTCCGACGGAGATCTGACCGTCTGGAAAAACGGCGATTTCGACGGGAGCGGCACAATCAATGCAAAGGATCTCACGCTGATGAAACAGCTTTACCGGCAGTTATTCGGCTGATGCCGATGCTGCGGCATCCCCCGTTTCCAAACTGCGGCAAAGCAAACCCGCCCGTCCCATTTGCAGGGACGGGCGGGTTTTGTTGCATAAGATTATGCCAGACGAAGCCATGCAGCAGCAAGCTCCAATGCCTCAAAAAGGCTGGCACGCTCTGCCGTCTTGGTGATCGCCTCCATCGGATTCAGATTTTTATCCGTCTTCATCAGATAGCATTTGATCGCCGTTGCGGTCATCACGCCGTTTTTCTCTTCCTCGGCAGTGACGTTCATCATCACGACAAACGGATCTGCCATACTGCCATAATAGATGGTCTTGCCGTTCCGGACAACCGGACGCGTCTTATAGGTAAAATAGCTTTCGCTCATCGTAGGGTCCTCCTTACCATGTCATGATAAAATCCTGATCCTCATCTGCGAATTTTTCCATGTTCGAGATCAGCGTTGTCACATAGGATTTGCGGCAGCGGAAGCGAATCTGTCCGTCAATTTCAATATAGGCTTTCAGACCGCCCGCATCATAGAACCGGATGTCATAGTTGCGCTGACCGTCCTGCCGTTCGATGTAGACGGATGCCATCTCTTCTCCGACATCATCCGGCGTTTCGATGATCAGATCCTCTGCTGCCGTTTTGAGCAGATAGGTGTACAGCAGACGGTATCGCTCAACATTGTCATAACGCGCGCCGTTCAGCGTCAGCACAACATCATCTGCGCTCTCACCGAGGACAGTGAAATCCAGCTTCACGGTGTCAGTCTCATACTTGATCGTACCGATGTCCCAGACATACAGATCGACAACAACCTTCGAGGTGACATCGTTCGGCAGCACATCGTCATAGACCGTGTCCTCCGCAGAGAATCCGTAAATGCAGTCCAGTCCGTCCGCCATGCCGTAATAGCGTGTCTCTCCGTCCTCTGTCGTGTAGGTATTGCCGAGACGGAACACCATCTCCTCGCCGTCACTCAGCACCAGTGTCACACGCACAAACGGTTCGTCCAATCCCGCATCGGTCATCTGCTCCGCGGTCGGAAACGGCAGAAGCACTTCGGATGCTGTCAGACCGAACAGACCGTGCGTCGTGTCTGCGGATTTATCCGGACTGAGCAGACAGTAGATCGGCTCCTGCATGACATGCACTGCCGATGTGCCGGAATTGGAATTGATCTCGTAATACGGATCAAACACAAAATACATATCATAATCGAGGTTCGTGCGCTCGACCCGCGCAGACATGACAATCCGTTCGTCGTCATCCGCCTGCTCCGGAATGAGCGTCGTGCCGAGATAATCGGTGATGCTGCTGAGATACGGCTCGATATTGGAGGTTGCAACCGTATATACCGTGCTGCCGCCCTCCATGCAGACATAGGTATAGCCGCTGACCGGTGTCGCGTTGCCGATGCAGAATGCAATATCGTCCGCGTTGTCCAGCGTCAGTCTGACCCGAATCGGATCATCCAGACCGTAGGTCGCAAGATCGGATGCCGCTGCATTTTCCAGAACCGTCTGTTCGGCATGCACATCCGATGCACGGGTTGCAAGCAGCCGGATGCTGACCGTTGACATCGGCAGCGATTCATAGCCTTCCAGGAAATAATTGTTGACATTCTGTACGGTCGCTGCCCCGTTGATGTCGGTCGTGTCCGTCTGATCGACGCGGCGGTTCACTGCATAAGTATCCCCGTGCGGCTGGTTTACCTCCACACGGCTGACCGCGTCCGAATCATATGCCCACAGCTCGACCGCAGTATTTTCCTCCTGCGGCACCGAGCTTTCCTCGCCGTCGCCGCCTGTCAGCAGAAGAAACGTCAGCCCGCCGCCGAGAACGGCAAGCACACCGCAGCCGGCAAGAATGCCCTTGACCCGTTTGTTCATTTATTCCTTCTCCTCACATAAACCACAATGCCGATCACCGCAACTGCCAGCGGAATGAACCAGACAACCACATTGCGGATCGTCTTTGCCTGCGAATCCGTGATGGTGATTGCCGTCTGATTCAGCGACTTTTCTGCAACGACAAACACATTTTCCTTGCCGGTCATGGTGTTCAGCAGCGTCACAAAATAGTTTGCGTTGTCATAGGAAGCGGACGATGCAACATAATAATCCAGGAACCATGCAGAGCCGAATGCCACAATGCCGCTGGTCTGCTCCTCGTTGTTCACAACGAAATTCTGTGTTGCATAAACCGCAACATTGAACACGGCAGGGTCGGAATAGGTGCTGGTGCTTTCGGCTTCCTCGCCCGCTCCGCTGCTGCTGACAATCTGCAAGACTGCCGTATCGGAGGTGGTCAGCAGTGCCTCTGTCGTTCTGCCGGAATTGGAAGTGAAGAGCTGGTTGACCGGTCGGCTGAGCGGTGCAATGATCGGCAGCTTGGAGCTGACAACAGACGCATTCAGCTCCGAATCGGTCAAAACAGCAGCGGGAATTCCCGACTGCATGCCAATATAGGCAAGCTGTGCATACTGTGCCGCGGACTCATTGCTCTCACGGATCACACCGCTTCCGATCTCGATGCCCCAGACTTCAAGGAATGCGTCCAGATTCGGCATTGCCTGCTGGAACGGGCTTGCAAAGTAGATCAACTGGCGGTTATACTGTCCGTCATTATAGAGGAAGTTTGTCAGCTTATCAATCTGCGCTTCGGTCAGGTCGGTGGACGGTGCGCAGAGAATAGCGATCTCGCAGTCCGCCGGAATATCGTTCAGCGCGATGTCCGTCTCTTCGACATTGTAATTATTCTTATCCAGCAGTTCCAGCAGCTTGTCAAAGTTCGCGCCGTCATACTGGTTGTAGATTGCTGCACCGTTTGTGTAGTTGATCACGGCAACTGAAATCGGATTAAGGTCGGTCACGCCCATAATCGCGGAGATCAGGCTCTTCTCACCGACAAAGGTGTAATTGTAAACATAGGAATAGGTGGAGTAGTCGATGCTCTGTTCCGCCGAAACCATGTCGTCGAACGGAATAACGCGCACAAGATCGCCGCTTGCCACGATGATGTCCGCCTCTTCAAATTCACCGGAATAATTCTGCTGATACTTGGAAACCGCTTCCGGATGTGCCGTAATATCGACATAATCCAGAGAAATATGCCCGTTTGACTCTGCCTTGAAGCGGTTCAGCGTCTCCTGCACGACTTTGAGCTGACTGTAATTGTCAAAATAGCTCTCCTCGGCAAGCACGAGAATATCCACATCGGTATTCAGACGGTTCAGATATTCCACCGTCTGATCGTCAATCTGGTACAGACCGGTCGATGTCAGGTCGATGTTCCAGTCATGACGGTTATCCAGCACATTGCAGATGACATTCACCAAAACGATGATCGCAATGAACACCACGGTAATCACCGTCGCAAGGGTACCGTATTTCAGCTTCTTGCGGCGTTTGACGCGGTTCAGTGCGCGGTTTGCCTCCTCCTCGGAGGTGCGCGCCTTTTTCGGCTTCTTCTCCGCCTTCTGCTTCGTCTCTTCCGCAGCGGCGGCTTCTTCGGCAGCAGTTTCCTGCATCTCCTCCGCAGCAGACACGGCTGTCTCCTGCGGCTTTGTCTGCTCGTCTTTCTTCTTGCTCATTTGCGATCCCTCCTCAGCTCCACCGTCTGCGCTCAAACACACGGATGGTCAGATAATTGAAGATCACGGCAGCACTGAGATAAAACACCACCGTGGAAACATTGAACAGTCCGTAGGTGATCGCATAGTATTTGCTCGTAAACGAAAGATACCCCAGCGCAGTGACGACCCACTCGATGTTGATATGCGATGCGATATTGTCCAGCATGTAGAGCATCATCAGCGCGACAAAGCTCATAACCGCTGCTGCAATCTGGTTCTCCGTCAGCGAGGAGATCAGCAGACCGACTGCAATGAATGCACAGCCCAGCAGGAACAGCGCAAGGAAATTGGCAAACACAATGCCCCATTCCACAACGCCGAATCCGCTGAGGATCATCGCGTAGACAAACGGCATCAGCAGACCGATCGTATAGAGCGTCAGTGCGGCAAAATATTTGCCGAATACAATCGCGCCAAGACTGACCGGTGCTGTCAGAAGTCCCTGCTCGGTCTTCTGTTTCTTTTCTTCACTGAACAGCCGCATCGTCAGCAGCGGAATCAGAATGACAATCACAAGGAACAGATTCTGAAACATATAGGACATATCCGTCGTCGCGGTATACAGACAGGTCGCGTAGAAGAAATAGCCCATAAAAATCCAGAATACGGCAAGGAAGATATATGCGATACTCGATGTGAAAAATGCACCGATCTCGCGTCTGTAAATCGCACCCATTATTCCTGCGCTCCTTTCTTTTTCGGCTCTGCGTCCGATGTCTCCGGCAGAACAATGCCCTCACCCATTGTGATTTTAAGGAACACGTCTTCCAGCGTCAGCTCTGCCGAACGCAGTGCCAGAATCCGCCAGTGATTCTCGCAGACAATATCAAACAGGTCGCGCCGGATGTCATTGCCCGGTGTCGCTTCCAGCTCATATTCATACACACCCGATTCGCGCTCCATATCGGCACGGACATACTTAATGCCCTCGATATTGCGCAGTGCCTTGACGATCTCATCGCGCGGGCCCTCGATGCGGGCAATGATGCGGTGATCGGTGGACACATTTTTCGCAAGGTTATCCGTCGTATCATGTGCGGCGATGACGCCCTTGTTGATAATAATAATCCGGTCGCAGACTGCCTGAATTTCGCTCAGGATATGCGACGACAAAATGACCGTGTGGTTTTTGCCGAGCCGCTTGATCAGAGTGCGGATTTCCAGAATCTGCTTGGGGTCCAGACCGACCGTCGGCTCATCGAGAATCAGCACCGGCGGATTGCCGACCAGTGCCTGCGCCACGCCCACACGCTGCTTATAACCTTTGGAAAGGTTCTTGATGATGCGATCCTGTACGTCAATCACCTTCGTCAGAGACATGACCTCATTCAGATGCGCTCTGCGCGGCAGCTTGCATTTTTTCAGATCGTAAATGTAATTAAGATACGACTTGACGGTCATATCCAGATAAAGCGGCGGCAGCTCCGGCAGATAGCCGATATAGGATTTCGCCTTGATCGGATCTTCCAGAATGTCCACACCGTTGATCAGAGCCTGTCCCGATGTCGAGGAAATATAACCGGTCAGCATGTTCATCGTCGTGGATTTTCCCGCGCCGTTCGGTCCCAGAAAGCCGAGAATTTCGCCGTCATCGACCGTGAAGCTGATGTCGTTGACCGCATGTTTGTCGCCGTAGTGCTTCGTCAGATTCCGCACTTCAATCATTAGGATTCCTTCCCTTCATTTAGAATACAGATTGCCGCATATCATTGTAGCCGCCGATTGTGACAATCCAGTGTTGACTCAGAGAAAATTTGCCGTTCCACTGCTGATGCCGTCTGCCGGCAGCAGCTTCTTCCGCGTCTGAATATCTCTGCGGATCTGTGCCGCAAGGTCATCCACGCTGTCAAATTTCCGCTCCGGACGGATGAATCTGCACAGTGTGACCGGCAGCAGCGTGCCGACCAGATCACCGCTCCATCCGATCAGATGTGTTTCCGCAACGGCATCGGTCTCTGTGCCGGTCGCATCTGCAACCGTCGGACGAATGCCGATGTTCGTGATCGCCGGCACCCAGATGTCATTGATCTCCGCAAACGAAGCGTACACACCCCGGTGTGGGATACACTGCCATCGCTCAAACCGCTGATTCGCAGTCGGAATACCGAGTGTTCTGCCGAGCTGCTGCCCGGTCACGACCTGCGAGAGAATCTGATAGTCTGCACCCAGCAGTGCGTTCGCTTTTGTGATCTCGCCGCTTTCCAGCAGAAACCGGATTTCACTCGATGACACAGGGCGCGGGCTGTTGTCCTCCGTCACCTGCGAGACCAGCTCGACTGTGAACCCGTATTTCTTTCCGAACCGCACTAAGTCATCGGGTGTACACGCCGCCTTGTGGCCGAACCGGAAGTTCTCGCCGCAGACTGCCGCATTGATATGCAGCCGGTCACAGAGAATCTCCCGGCAAAAGCTTTCGCCCGAAAGCGTCTGCATCTCACCGAACGGCAGCGCGAATACGGCATCGGCACCGCACATCGTCAGCAGCCGGCGTTTTTGTTCGTCGTTATAGATATAGCGCATCGGATGTCCCTGCTTCTCCGGCATGGAATCCGCCGTAAAGGTCACGGCATGACAGGTGCCGAGTGCCGCGGCATGTGCAAGCACACGCCGGTGTCCGAGATGCACGCCGTCAAAGACGCCCAGTGCCGCGGTAATACGGTCGCCCTGTGCGCGCTCCGGCATCTGCATTTGTGCTGAATCCATATGCGCTGTCCTCCTCACATTTATAAATTCTTTTCAATGATCAGGCAGCCGGCTTCTTTGTCCGCCTGCGCCAATCCCAGAAACGTCTGCTCCGCCGCATACACACGGTAGCGCGCAGCCTCTGTTATCCCGCGGATCCGCCCCAGATCCAGCCGCACGCCGCTGCGGTACAGCCTTGTCTGCTGCGGATTGAGCTGCAATGCCGGCAGTGCCGCAAACAGTCTGTCCGTCGGGATGATGAGCTGCTCCGCGGTACCTGCATCCGCAGCCTGCTGCACCTCATCAAAGCTGTGCGCCTCTGCAAGCGAAAAACCGCATGCCGCCGTCCGGACCAGTGCTGTCATATGCGCACCGCAGTGAAGTGCCTGCCCGATGTCGTGCAGCAGTGTCCGCACATAGGTGCCCTTGCCGCAGACGACCTCCACAGTACCTCTGCCGACAGATACGTCAAATGCCGTCAGTGCAATCTGCTGCACAAAAACCGCCCGCGCCTGCCGCGCCACTTCTTTTCCCTCTCGCGCCAGTTCATAGAGACGCCTGCCGTTGACCTGCACGGCGGAATACATCGGCGGAATCTGCTGAATTTCACCGGTAAACTGCGGCAGAATCTGCAAAATCTCCTGCTCACTGACCGACACGCTGTGTGTTTCCAGCACCTTGCCTGTGCTGTCCTGCGTATCCGTCACCGCGCCGAGCTGAAAGTCCGCACGATATGCTTTTGTCTCGTCCGGCAAAATGTCACACGCCTTTGTCGCCGTCCCGATCAGAACGGGCAGAACACCGGTTGCCATCGGATCCAGCGTACCGGTATGACCCAGCCGCTTCATTTTCAGTATGCCGCGCAGCTTCCCGATCACATCAAATGACGTGAAGCCCTCCGGCTTATTCATCACCAAAACACCGCTCTCGATCATGCTTCTCCCCGCTGCATCTGCGCACGCAGGCATGCGGCTGCCGTCTCCGTCAACATGTCGCAGACCGCCTCCGGCTCCCCTTCAAAAATCGAGCAGCCGCTTGCTTTGACATGGCCGCCGCCCCCGAAATGCTGCGCGATTTCGGAGACATTTGCACGATCGCCGCCGCGCATGGAAATGCGGTAGCTGCCGTCATCCTTCTGCTTGACCGTGATGCCGACTTCCACCCCGCGAATCTGCATTGGCAGATTCGCAATGCCGTCGGTTTCATCGTCGCTGACATGCAGATCCCGATACATTGCCGCCGGCGCGTAGATCAGCGCAATCCTGCCGTCCTCAGAAAAGCGGACATTCTGCATCAGCTCCGAATCCATCGCAATCCGGCCCGGCGATTTCAGCACAAACAGCTCCCGATTGAGCCGCGCATAGGGCAGATCGGGATACTGCCGCTTGATCTCCGCCACTGCCGCAAAGCAGCCCGCGCCCGCATTGGAAAACTGAAAGCAGCCCGTGTCGGTCGCCATGCCGATATACAGGCAGCGTGCAATCTCTTCCGTCAGCGGCAGATGCATCTCCTGCATCAGCGCGTACAGCACTTCGCATGCGGCAGACGCATCCGGATCCCAGTGCAGCCGCTCCGCATAATGCGTATTGGAAACATGATGGTCAATGCACAGTGCGATGTCCGCATCTTTCTGCGGCAGCGTACCGAAAAGGTTTCTGTCGGCAACATCCGCAGAAATATACGACTTCGCCTCGAACGCCTCAAACACCACACCCGCCGTGATGCTGTCAAACATCGGCGGAATCGGATCGGCACAGCAGACGCGTGACCGGATGCCGATGCGCTTCAACAGATGATGCAGTGCATAACCGCTGCCGATGCAGTCGCCGTCGGGCGAACGGTGAATGAGAATATACACATCTTCCAGCGATTGCAGAAAGCGATATGTTTCTGCTGCGCCGATTTCTCTGCACGTGCCGTTTTCCATGCAGCGTCCCTGCCTTTCCTCAAAATCGGGTCTCAAATCGGAAATGCAAGTAAGGAGCAGGGTGCCGTTCCAGCGATCACCGAACTCCTCACTTTTGTGTTCGTGCAATGATTATAGATCTTCTTCGTCATCGCGTCCTGCATCTGCGCCGAGCCCGCCTGTCAAGCCGAGATCATTCAGCTTTTCGCTGATGTCCGCTGCGTATGCAATGGAATCGTCTGCAATGAAGTGCAGCTCCGGCGATTTGCGCAGTTTCAGACGCGCAAACAGTTCTTTCCGGATATAGCCCGATGCCGCTTTCAGCACCTTGCATGCCTCTTTCGCATGATCCATGCCCGCAAAGCTCGATACATACACCTTGCAGTGTCCCATATCACCGGCAAGCTCTGCACGCACAACCGTCAGATCCGGTGTGATACGCGGGTCTTTCAGTTCGCGCAGAATTGCCGTCAGCTCGCGCAGAATATCCTCTTGCAGTCTGTCGATTTTATAGCTTGCCATATTATTGCACGCTCCTTTCGTGGTATGCGTGTGTTTGCCCTGCACCCGCTCAGAACGTGATCGAGCCGCCCTCCGTATCGGGATTGTAATAATCACCGACGGCGTCGATCTCATTGAAGAAGCCCTCTTCATCGAAAATATCATCCGAATCACTGTCCTCTTCCAACGCGCTGATCTCGCCGAGCAGAATGCGTTTGACCGTCTCAAAAAACAGGGTGTCGATCGGACCGAAATCATCCCATGCAAGTGCTTCGTTGCAATACTGGATCATATCCGCATTGCTCATTCTCTGCGTATCCATGTGAAGCCCTCCGTTTTCAGTATTCCTTTATATTTTTATCTGTTCCCGACGCCGATATTCCGGTCTGTCAGTCCTCGCGGTATTCCTCGATGATGAATGCTTCCAGCACGTCGCCCTCCTTGATGTCGGAGAAACGGTCGAGCGAAATGCCGCATTCATATCCGGTTGCAACCTCCTTGACGTCATCCTTGAAGCGGCGCAGCGAGTCAATTTTATCCTCTGCGATCACGATGCCGTCGCGCACAACGCGGATCTGGCACTGACGGGTGACTTTGCCCTCCGTGACATAGCAGCCGGCGACAGAACCGACACTGGAAATGTGATAGACCTGACGCACCTCGATGCGTGCCATCTGCACCTCGCGGAATTTCGGCGCGAGCATGCCCTTCATCGCCGTGGAAATCTCTTCAATCGCATCGTAGATGATGCGGTACAGCCGAATGTCCACGCCGTCTCTTGCGGCAGTGTCCGCTGCGACCGGCATCGGACGCACATTGAAGCCGACGATGATTGCGTTGGATGCTGTCGCCAGCATGACATCGCTCTCGGAAATCGCGCCGACTGCACCGTGAATGACCTTGACGCGAACCTCTTCATTGGTGAGGCGTTCCAGCGACTGTGTGACCGCTTCGACGGAGCCCTGCACGTCTGCCTTGACGATCAGCGGCAGCTCCTTCATCTCGCCCTCGGCAATCTGAGAGAAGAGGTTATCCAGTGTGACCTTGCGGTATCTGCTGAACTGCTCCTCTTTCGCCTCATGCTTTCTCTGCTCAACCAGTTCCTTTGCAAGTCGCTCATCTTCCACCGCGTTGAACACATCGCCCGCGCTCGGTACCTCTGCCAGACCGGTGATCTCCACCGGAACCGACGGACCGGCTTCCTTGACCGGCTTGCCCTTGTAGTTCGACATCACGCGCACTCTACCGACTGCCGTGCCTGCAATGATTACATCGCCGGTATGCAAAGTACCGTTCTGCACGAGAATGGTTGCGATCGGACCTCTGCCCTTATCCAGACGCGCCTCGATCACCGTACCCTTTGCCTTGCGGTTCGGGTTTGCTTTCAGCTCACGCACCTCTGCGACCAGCAGAATATTTTCCAGCAGCTCTTCGATGCCCTCGCCGGTTTTCGCGGAGACAGGCACACAGATTGTGTCGCCGCCCCATTCCTCACAGACGATTTCATGCTCTGTGAGCTGCTGTTTGACACGCTCCGGATTCGCGCCTTCTTTGTCCATCTTGTTGATGGCGACAATGATCGAAACGCCTGCTGCCTTTGCATGGTTGATCGACTCGATTGTCTGCGGCATGATGCCGTCATCCGCCGCAACAACCAGAATCGCAATATCCGTGATGTTCGCGCCTCTTGCACGCATCGAGGTAAATGCTTCGTGACCCGGCGTATCCAGGAATGTGATGGTCTTGCCGTCATGCTTAACCTGATACGCACCGATGTGCTGCGTAATGCCGCCCGCCTCGGATGCGGTGACATTTGCATTGCGGATGCGGTCGAGAATCGAGGTCTTGCCGTGATCGACGTGACCCATGACCACGACGACCGGGCAGCGTTCTTCGAGGGAATCCGCCGGATCCTCCTCATCCTCAATCAGACGCTCTTCGATCGTCACGATCACCTCGTGTTCGACCTTTGCGCCCAGCTCCTCTGCAACCAGCGATGCGGTATCGAAGTCGATTTCCTCATTGATATTTGCCATGACGCCCAGCAGCATCAGCTTCTTGATTACGTCCTTGACCTGCACTTTCAGGCGCGTTGCCAGCTCACTGACAACAATACTGTCCGGAATCATGACTTTCAGCTGCTGTTTTCTTGCGCGTTCCAGTTCCAGACGGCGCAGCTTCTCCGCCTCAGTCTCGCCGCGCTGCTTACCGCTGCGCTGCTGCTGCTTTCTCTGCTGCGACTTCTGATTGATCTTCTGCTTCTTCGCGCTCATGTTGTCATTTCTGCCGCCTCTGCCCTGCGGCGCGATCTGCTCATAACGCTCATTGTATTTGTCAAGATCGACATAAGTGCCTCTGGTATCGACCATGTGACGCTGCTGGCTCGGCTGCACCTCTGTTGCGGTCGCAAAGCCCGCTTCGATCTTCACCTTTTCGCCGCGCTCCTGTGCTTTCGCCAGTTTTTTCGGCTCCTTCGGAATCTGGCGCGGCTGCGGCGGCTGTTTTTTCTTCTCCGGCACAGCGGCTGCCGGTGCTGTTTTCTTCACGGGCTGCTCTGTCTTTTCCGCCGTCTGCTTTGCAGCTACCGCCTTCTGTGCGGTCTGGTCACTCTGTGCTTTCTGCGCACGTTCCTTCCGTGCAGCCTTTTCCGCATGCTGCTTCTCATACTGTGCAGCACGCTCTCTTGCGCGCCGCTCCGTCTCCGCAGCCGTCAGGACACGCGGTGCAGCTGCCTGCTCCGGTGCAGCAGTCTCCGCTGCCGCAGCAGATGCTGTCTGCCCGGCTGCCGGTGCCGTCTGTGCAGGCTCCAGCTTTGCAGCGGCTGCCGGTGCTGTCTGCTTCTTTTGTTTTGCGGCGGCTTCAGCCTTTGCCGGTTTCTTCGGCTCGGTTTTCTGCTGCTTTGCCACCTGCTCCGGCTTCGCGGTGCGCGTCGGCTTCTTTGCTGCCTTTTCGGGCTGTGCAGAGCCCGTCGTCCGATCCGCAAAATAAGCGTCGAAGCTGCTGACCTGCCGGCTGTGTGTATAGGTTTCGAGCAGATAATTCATCTCGTCCTCTGTCAGCGGCGAGGTCGCCTTTCTCGCCTTGTTGTCCAGCGTTTTAAGCTGATCGGCAAGCTCCTGCGCCGGCAGATTCAAATCGGCGGCAAAATCATTCAGCTTGACTTTCGTAGTTGGCATTGGCAATAACCCCCTTCGGTTTGTCACACGCCGCATGCGGGCAGGCACACGGCATCATCATTCGCATTCTTCTGCGGACTGCGGCGGCAGCAGCGTGAGCAGCTTTGCCGCAAATCCCTGTTCGCAGACGCCGAAGACCGCTGTCCGTTTCCGGAAATACGCAGTCAGCGCGTCCATATCATAGGGCAGCTTTCTCACCGGAATCTCTCCGGCAAAAAAGTGCGTTTCCTTTTCGGTTTTCGGTGAGACATCCGCCGCAAGCAAAATGCAGCAGACATGCCCCTGCTGTGCCGCTTCTTTGACCGGATCAAACCCCAGAAGCAGCTTTCCGGCTCTTCTGCACATCGTCATCGAAGCCGCAATGCGGTCCTTTGCAGCATCAGGCATCGTGATTCTCCTCCGCTGCTGCTGCCGGCTGCGGTGCTGCGGCAGCATCTTCCATCGCAGCTTCCAGTGCGGCATAGACCTCATCAGAGATCCGGCACGCAAACGACTTTTCCAGCCGGCGCGCCTTTCTCGCTTTTTTCAGGCATTCCGGATTGAGGCAGACATATGCCCCTCTGCCGGCTTGCTTTCCGGTCGGATCCAGCAGGATCGTACCGTCTTTTTGATGCACCACGCGGATCAGCTCTCTCTTCGGCTTCATTTCGCCGCAGCCGGTACACATTCGCATCGGAACTTTTCTTACTTTCTGCTGCACCGCAATGCACCTCCGTTTCCGCTGTCTTACGGCTCACGCCCACGGCTCACGCCCACAGCTTACGCCTCCGCAGTGCCCTCTGCATATTCTTCCGCATAGTCCGCGTCCTCATCAGACTCGGTATCCGGATCCGGTAATTCCGGTTTGATGTCAATTTTAAATCCGGTCAGCTTTGCCGCAAGCTTTGCGTTCTGACCCTTATTGCCGATCGCAAGCGAAAGCTGATCGTTCGGCACGATGACCGTTGCGGCGCGGCTGCCGTCCTCGGCAAGCTCCGCAGAAATCACCTGTGCAGGCGCAAGGGCGCGGGTAATGAACTCCTCAGGATCCTCCGAATACGGGATGATGTCGATTTTCTCGCCGTGCAGCTCTTTCAGCACCGCGTTGATGCGCGAGCTGTGCTGCCCGATGCAGGTACCGACCGCATCGACGTTCGGATCGTTGGAGCTGACTGCAATCTTGGAGCGGAATCCCGCTTCTCTGGATACCGCATGAATCTCGACAATGCCCTGTGCGATCTCCGGAATCGCCTGCTCAAAGAGCCTCTCGACGAAGCCTCTGTCCACACGCGAAATGCGAACAATCGGCTTCTTCTCACGGTTTGCAATCGTTGTGACATAAACCTTGATGAGGTCGCCCTCTTTCAGCGGTTCATAGACGCGGGTCGGCTTGCCGTCGATCATCGCCTCCGTAAACAGCTGTTCATTGCGCGAAAGATACAGCTCCGTGTGATCGTACTCGACCGTAACCGTACCGCGGATCGGGTCGATCTGCGTGACGCGCACCGTGATGATCTCATGCTCCTTGCTCTCAAACTTTTCCAGCATCTGCTGGCGGTTGATTGCACGGAGATCCCCGCGGATGCTCTGCTTTGCAACCTGTGCATTGTTTCTTCCGAACTGCACCGGATCCAGCGGACATTCCACCAGATCACCGAGCTCACAATCCGGATCGTAAAGACGCGCCTGTGCAAAGCCGACCTCATAATCGGTCTTCGGCTCGCCTTCGACCACGCTCTTCTTCATGAAGATGTCGAACCGGCGTGCCGCAGGATCAATCTCCACGCGGATGTCGTCATCCTCCGCGTAGGGGTAAGCCTTCTGTGCTGCTTTCAGTACAGCCGCCGTGATCTTCTCGACCAGCAATGCCTGCTCAACACTGTTCTCACTGCCGAGCGCATCCAGTGCCTCAAAGAACTCCTTGTTCATGTCACATGTTCTCCTCTCAGAATATCGCAATTCTCGCCGTTTGCGGCAGAATCTTAATCAGAACCGTTTGCTCGTTTGCTCGTTCACTCCTGCAATTCGCGCGAAAGCTGCGCGTCGTCAAAGTCCGCAAGTCGCACATGCGCGACGCCGGAAAGCGGGAGTGTCACCGCTTCTTTCTTTTCCTCTGTCTGCAACGTGATATTCTCACGGTCACAGGCAATCAGAACACCGGTCAGCTCCTTGTTACCGTCCTCTGTCGGGCGGATCATCCGCACACGCACCCTGCATCCCTCGCACGCATCAAAATGCGTTTCACGGATCAGCTCGCGTTCCAGCCCTGCCGAACCGACTTCCAGCGTGTAGCTCTGCGGAATGGGGTCGAGGTCATCCAGCAGCTGATTCAGCGGGCGCGTGACCTTCTCGCAGTCGGAGATATTCACGCTGCGTTCGGGATGGTCGAGCAGCACCCGCAGGTACCAGACCGCGCCCTCTTTTTCAAAGCGCACATCCCAGACGATCAGTCCCTGCTCCTCTGCAATGGGCTGCACCAGATCGTAAATACGGCTCTCGGTGCTGCCGAATTTCTTCACCTTCATAGCTTCTCCTTTTCGGCGCAGAAAGCATCGCTTCCTTTTGCCAATTAAAAAGACCGGAAAGGGTTTCCGGTCTTTCTTTATCTATTTCATTCTCTGTATCATAGTGTACCACATTTTCCTGCAAATTGCAAGCATTCGGGCAAGTTCTGCGGTGCATTTCTGTCATTTGCACAAGAATAAAGAGAATCAGAGCAGAGTTTTCGTGATTTTGCAGCCGCTCAGATTTTCCTCGCATTCTGCTTGACATATTCCAGGTTTTCCTTGGTGTATCCAAAACGGCAGTTCGGCGCGCTTTTTGCGATCTCATTTGCTGCGATGTTCATATCCTCGGTATGTTTTTTGCCGAGCTTGAACGGGTAATCAAACGAATCGCCGTAGCTGTCATGTACAACAAGGTAAATGCCGTCCAGCACACCGTTGGTGCGGTGTTCTTTGCGGTACAGCAGCAGAACATCCGAGAACGGCACAAAGCTCTCGAAATCACCGTACTTCATGATAAACGAATCTGTGATCAGTGCCTGCTTGCTTTCCAACAGCGGCTGCATGCTGCCCTCTGCGATGCGTTCTGCCAGCTCATCCGGCGAACCGTATTTGCGGAACAGCCGGCATTCCTTTACGTTTTTCAGCGTGGCAACCGCCTTTGACATCAGTTCCGCAACCATCCACAGCACGATCGGCCCCACAACAAGACCTGCAATGCCGAAGAAATAATGTCCCCCGAGAAGCTGCGAAATGCCGAAGAATACGATACCGACGGCAAGCAGCAGTCCAAGCACATAAAGCAGCAGCCGTCCGACATTCTTACTGCGGATCTTCTTTACAATCTCTGCGCCCGAAAGCGCGGTATAACGCATACCCATACAACACTGTCTCCCTATTTCCCTGTATCAGATTCCAAAATTCCGGAATTCCGTCTTACAGCGTACCTTTCCAGATGCCGTGCAGATTGCAGAATTCATATGCGGCAATGATCTCGTCATCTTCCTCTGCAAAAAACTGTGCCGCTGGCTCCTCGCCCGGCTGCAATTCCCTGCGCTCGGTGCCGCTTGCCGTTTCCAGAATGATCCACTGGATAAAATGGTTTTCCAGCATCGGGTGTGCGACGCTGCCGACTGTAACTGTCACGGTCTGCCCCTCGCGGGTGATGACCGGCACATGCTTTTCCTGCGCAGCATCGGTTGTGTTCGGAAGCACTTCCGTCTTGCCCGCTTCGTCGATCGTCTCGCCGTCACGCACGGCAATGATCTCATTTGTCTGATTGTCCTTGTAAAATTTCATGATTTCCGCTCCTTTTTCCTGTATTTGCAGAGGAATTCTCATTCCCCGGCTGTTTGAAAAATTCAATTTTGCCGCAGCCGCTGACACAGTGATAAATCTCTATGCCTGCGCCGTCGGCAAGCTTTTGCAGCTGCCGCAGCAGCAAATTACCGGGATGCCACCGCTCTGCACGAATGCGCACCATCGGCTTGCCGCAGCGCAGACAGCACATCTCCTGTTGCTTTGTCGGGTTCATCGCTTCACCTCGCTGCTTTGATTATATCACATCTTAGCCGAAAATGCAAGCAGATTCCGCACTATGCCGAATGCTGCCTCAGCATGCTGAAAAACTGTGTGCCGCGGCTGTCGGAGAAAACACAGAGCATTCCGCCGTGCGCCTCGAAAATCTGCTTTGCGATCGCAAGCCCGACACCCGTATTTTGCATACGGGAGGGCTGCTGCGGTGCGCGGAACCGCTCAAACAGATGAAAAATCTGCTCCGGCGAAATGCCGATGCCGTTGTCGGTTACGGTCAGCCTGACGGCATCCGGCAGCACGGAAAGCTCCACTTCCAGCCGCGTACACGCCGCATGATCCGCGGCATTTTTCAGCAGATTGCAAATCGCCTCACAGAGCCATGTGCGGTCGTGCGGAAACACCGGCTCTTGCTCGCAAATCACTGCGATTTCAATCTGCTGCTGCCGGCAGAGCGGCTCCACACGCGCCGCTGCCATCCGGCAGGTCTCCGCAAGATCGGTTTCCGTGCGGTTATACTCCACCGCACCCGCATGAAGCTTTGCCAGATCCAGCGTTTCCAGTATCAGCTTTTCCGTCGCATCCAGCTGCATCGCAATCTCATCCGAAAGGCGCGTCCGCTCTGTCTCCGGCAGATCCAGCGTGTCCAGCATATCGCGGTTCAGCCGCACAACCGAAAGTGCCGTTTTCATCTGATGCGAAACGTCTACAATGAAATGATGCAGCTGCTTTTGTTCCGCAAACGCCTGCTGCGCAAGATACCCTGTGCGGTTTGCGAGTTGCCCGATGCCCCCGCACAGCCGCCGGACGACACCCGCTTCATCGCCGCGCATCGTCAGTTCCGCATCGAAATCATCTGCCAGCCGCAGGCAGTCCTGATAGATCAGATCTATGTCACGGTAAATGCTTTTGATCCGGCGCAATGCAATCAGGACACAAATCCATATCATAAGCAGACTCACACCCAGCAGCACGGCGGTCATCAGCAGCCGGAAAAACGGATAATCCGGCATCAGCACCGGTGAAGTGCTTTCTGTGATGCCGCCGCCCGCGCCGTCGCCCCCGTACCGGAGCAGCGTCCGGATCTCTTTCTGCGCTGCAATGCGGGCGAGCCAATCGCCCAGCAGCAGACTGAGCAGCAGCGCGCAGAAAGAAAGCAGCGCGCCGTGCCGAAGAATGCGCTGCGCATCGCTGCTCCTTGTCATTCGGTCTGTTCTGTCCATTGATAGCCAAGTCCCCTCTTTGTGCGGATCTGCCCGAACTTTGCCGCCTGCAATTTTTCGCGCAGACGGCTGATATGCACCGAAAGCGTATTGTCATTGACATAGCTCCCGCCGGCATCCCAGAGTGCGGCAAGAATCTGCTCGCGGGTCACATAATGTCCGGCATTCTGCATCAGGTAGTGCAGCAGCTTCTGCTCTGCGGCGGTCAGATTCAGATCCGGCATATCCGTCTTCTTTGCGTCTGCGCGGCGCAGATTTGCCGCAATGCGCGACAGCAGCTCCCGCAGCCGGAACGGTTTTGTGATATAGTCATCCGCACCCGCATCCAGTCCCTGCACAATCTCCTGCTCCTCGCTGCACGAGGTCAGAAACAAAAGCGGCACATCGGTCAGGCTGCGGATCTGCCGGCAGCAGGAAAACCCGCTGTCATCCGGCAGCTTGACATCCAGCAGAATCAGATCTGCGGCAGGAGCCTGTGCAACCGCCTCCGCCGCCGTTGCCGCGCCGACCGTGCGATAGCCGGCAGTTTCCAGTGCCAATTTGATATTCCGGCAAAGTGACGGGTCGTCGTCTGCAATCAGAATGGTATACATGTATCTTCATCTCCGGTATTCTCATAAGTTGCTTTGTGTACACCGGTACACCGGCACACCGCATGCGCCTGATGTATCTCTTATGTTTTTGCGATGACAAAGGTCAGAATCATGCTCGGAATCACAATGATAACCGTATTCCGGATCATGCTGCGGCGAAGCCGTTTCCACTGCCGCTCCGTCAGCTGCTCCACCTTCGGGATGCTGAGTACACTGAGCACCACGGCTGCCGCCATGTAAATAAAATAACAGTTGACGGTAAAGAGATATGCCGCACCCGCCAGCATTTTCCATTCTCCGTGCGCAATCGAATAGCCGCAGGTGCAGAGCGGCGGCATCAGTGCCGTCGCAATCGCAACACCCGGAATGACATTGTTCGCCTTATCCTTTCGCGTATTGCCGATGATGCCCGCAAAACCGCCCGCAACCGCAATCAGGACATCAAAAAAAGCCCGGATCGGTTCGCGCGAGCAGCTCAGCAGACGGTTCATTCAGCGGAGACAGCAGAAAATACAGCGTCGAGACCATCAGGCTGACCAGCACTTGCAGCATAAAGCCGTAGGCATTCCGCTCGAACTGCCGCTTGTCCGCCGACACCGTGCCGTATGCCATCGCAAGCAGACTTCCCATCAGCGGGGAAATCAGCATCGCGCCGATGATGACCGCCGCCGAACCGAGATTCAGTCCGACCGATGCAATCAGAATCGCACAGATCAACACGCACATATTGGTGCCGGTTACCTGTCCGCCGGAAAGAATGCGCGCACGGATTTCTTCATGTGTCGCAGAATCTTCGTGCAAAGAAAAGATCCTGCGCAGTACATGCCGGAATTCTCCCATCGGATCACCGCCCTTCCGCTTTTTCACTGACCAGCCAGTTTTTCATTTTCCGAATAATTTGTTATATATCGAATGATGGTTTTATTATATCACACAGCACACAGGTTGTCAACGGACAAAACCCGCCGGCAGCATCTGCTTCCAGCCAATACCGGTTGCAAAAATCCGCGAAATATGATATGATAAAAGAAAGAGCTGCAAAGGAGGTACGGTCTATGACTCGTCCGGATAAGCATTTGTTCCCGTCGGTACACCGCGGCATCGTCATCGCGGCGGTACAGCTTCTGGAACTGGAACAGCACCCCGCCGGAAAGCGTTTCTCGACGGGCGATCTGGAAACGCTGGTCAGCGAGGCAGCCGCACCGGATGTGATCGGAGACCGGCAGCAGGGAAAGGGCAGACATTATTACTGCGCAGTTTCCCCCGACGGCACGCCGCAGCAGAAGCATCCCGTCACCGGCGGCTACCGCAACGGCAGACATGCCGCCGCACCCTCTCCGCTGACCATGCTGGAAGGTGAATACCGCACTGCCCTCGCGCTGCACCGCGCAGGACGGTTCTATCCGGCACTGCAAAGCCTTTCCCGCGCCATGCACATGATCGCGGACATCTGCTGTCCGCCGCACAGCTCCGGTCTGACCTATTTCTCACGCTATGCCTATCATCACAAACGCTATGAGGCACGCGCAGCAGAGCTGTTCTGGGGCGATTTCGGCAGCGATCCGGATGAATACGCCGCCGCACGTCCGTGGGCTGCCGCAGCGCAGGGCTTTGTGCCGTATGATACATATACCGGTCTGGTGCCGCATATCGGTGAACCGCGCAGCATGCCGGGCAAATTCACTGAGATCTGCAATCAGCTCTCGGAATCCGGTGCGGATGAGCTGGATGCCGTTCTCGGCAGCGATCCGAACGCCCGCGATGCATCCATCCGGCGGCGTGTACGTCTTGCCGTTGCAAACTGTGCAGCACTGCTTGCGGCGTTTGACCGCGATGCCGATGACAACACCCTTGCTGTCTGGGAGGAGCGGCACCCGTACTGGCTCTGTGCCGCCGGCGCGAAAACAGTCATTTCCAGAGAGCCGCTGTACCTCAGCTTCGAGACAGACGGCACTGTCACAATCTCCACCGCAGAGCAGGCATATCTCAGCGTCTCAAAATGGGGCGGTGCGGCACTGCGGGAACAAACGGCGGATTTTATCACCCGTTTCCGGTTCGGATTTGAACCGCTGCTTGCCCTCTATCCGGACGGCAATCAAAACACGCCGCTGTCGCTCTGGCACCGCGCGTTGCGCTGCCGCAGCAGACAGGTGTTTCCGCGGGAATCCGACCTGATGTCCGCAATCGGCTTTGTCCTCACGGATCAATGCCCGAATGAATGCAGATTTTTATTCTGAGTTCCCTTCTGTCAGAACCACACACCCGGTTTCACAAATCAAAAGCGGACAGCAATGCGCTGTCCGCTTTTTTGATAGTGAGATATTACGAGGCTTTGCCGAGTGCATCATAGCTGATCGTGCCGCCGAGATAGCGCAGCAGCTTAGCGAGATCTGCGCCGTCGGTCTTACCGTCCGGCTCAACATCTGCGTTCAGTCTGCCCTGTGCAGACAGCGCAGAGCCCTCAACGCCCGCAGTTGCCTTGCACAGCAAAATGGCATCTGCCAGTTCAACCGCACCGTTGACATCCACATCACCGAACAGCACATCCGTCTCGTCGCCGCCGGTCGTCGTCGTTGTGGTAGTGCTGCTGCCGGCAGGCACCGTGTATTCATCCGGCTTTGTACCGTCCGGTTCAACGCCCCAGACCAGCTTGCCGTTGACATACATCGTGATATGCTCATTCAGTGCATCATTGGATTTGAGATCATTGGTATTCGTGACGCCCTCATAGGAGTAGTCATTGCTCGGATTCCACGCGCCCTTTGTGGACTGTCCGTTGATCGCATCCGGAATCGAGATGCGGAACTGCACTTCGTCTCTGTGTTCGCTCTGTCCGGTCGGCTGGATTGCTCTGCCGTCCGCGAACGTGATCTGCACATAATAGGTGTTGTCCTTATAGAGGAACGGACCGGTGACGGTTGCATAACCCTGCTGTCCCTCCTGATACTGCTGAGATCCGCTTCTGACGGTCACGTCGTCAATGCTCAGACCTGCCGCAAAAATCTCGCTTGCATCGAAATAATAGCGGTATGCAATATCCTTTTCCACTCTTGCCGGCCATGCGGTGTGGTTCATTGCCCACGCCTTGATCTCTGTATAGCTGTCGCCGGAGCCGTTCAGAACCGCCGCGACTTCCCATTCCGCCCACTTCGGTGTCTCAGTCGGCGGGAAATCTGCGAGAATCTTTCCCTCATACTTGCCGACAAACGAGGTCAGCGTTGCGGTGAAGCCCGCATTATAGTCGATTGCAACTTCGGAATACTCATACTGTGCGACGGAGTTGGTGTACTCACCGGAGCTGTTCGGGCCGCCGACCAGTGCGCCGTAAAGCGTATGCGCATATTCTGTCTGCCAGCCTTCGTTGCTCGCTGCCTGACCCAGATCGTTCCAGTGGTCATCGTGAATACCGGATGCTGTTCTGTGATGGAATGCAGTCGGCTGCAAATCTCCCATGCCAAGCACATAGCTCATGCCGAGATTGTTGTCGCCGAACATATAATCCATCTGAGATTTCGCCCATGTCGAATACTTCGACACCTTTGCAGAATCGTCTTTCAGAATGGTATCGCATGCGACCTCAACCAGCCAGCAGGTATTCGCCGCATGACGCAGGGAACCCCAGTTCATCAGATATGCCAGACCGTCCGGTGTGTACTGAATCTTTTTCCCGCCGTAACCGTCAATCCAGTAATCAAAATGATGGCACATATGGTCAATCCACGTCTGGTCGCCGGTGTTGATGGCATACAGCAGTGCCGCGCCCTGTGTGGTATCATCCCAGCAGAAGCCCCATGTATACTTCTTGTCCGTGGACTGGCTCTCCGTCGGGAAATTCGGAATGTAATCCGATGCGCACTTATTCAGATAGCTCTGATCGCCGGTCGCCATATACAGCCAGTTTGCCGCATACATCAGATCATCGACCCATGTGGTTGTCGGATAAAAGTTCTTCTGCTTGCCCTGATCGTCATTGCTGCGGGTTTTGTCGGCAGATGCAAACAGGCTCTTTGCGTGGGACAGATATTCCGCTGCCTTTGCCGGCTGCAAATCCTTGAAGATCATATAGCCCTGTGCCAGTGCTGCTGCCGAGAGCGCGACGGTCGTCGAATCCGTAATCACGTCATATTCGCGTTCCCAGTCGCCGGTATTCAGGTGATGCTTGCGCAGATAAACCTCCGCGCTGCACCAGATATTGTGGTCACTCTGGTCACCGATCGTGCCGACCATCGAGCCGTCGCCCATATCCGCCGCAAGCACATAGTCAATGCCCCACTGCACGTTGTTGCGGTAGATTTCACCCAGTCCTGCTTTGTCCACGGCATCCTTATTCTGGATATAGCCCCATGCAAGCACGGATGCAGAATAGGCATTGGTCAGTGTGAACTTATAATGGTCGCCCGCGTCAAACCAGCCGCCCGGCACCGGATCTGTCTCCTTGCCGTTCTCATCGACCATGGAGTCCGCACGCCATGTGACCTCATTCCAGTCCGGCAGAACGCCCGACTGCTGCACCTCATAGAAGAACATGGATTTTTGCAGTGCTTCCGCGTAATTATACCCGGATGATGCCGCACTTGCCGGCACGCCCGATGCCGTCAACGGCACAGCAGTCACTGCCAGCACCGCCGCGGATGTCACCGCGGCAAGCTTTTTGGATTTCATAAGAATTCCCCCTCCTGTTGTAATGAATGTACGATAATTCCCATTCCGGTACAAAACGGGACTCTATACAATTCTATCATACCTTTTTTTGCACGGTTTGTCAAGCAGTTTTTCACATCCGATACGCAAAGCCGGATGCTTTACCGCCGGTTTTGGATAATCCGCGCGTTTTTCATAACAATCTTGCAGCACAGCGCAATCATGCCTCATTTTCTCCGCTGCCGCAGTAACGCTCTGCCAGCGACTGCACCGCATCCGCAATGCGCTCGCGCAGGGATGCCGGTTCCAGCACGGTCACATAGCTGCCGTACTGCAATGCCCAATGCTGCATCGCCGTCGGATGCACCTGCACCGTCACGAGCAGCTGCTCCGGATTGTCTGACGGTGCGATCTCCGCCGTGCTGCGAAACCAGTCCACCACATCGCAGAGACGGTCTGCCTGAATCAGAAACCGGCAGGTTACAGGCGCACCCGTATACATATACAGATGCTCCGCAAGATGCTGCGGAATCTGAACCCCGCCCGCAATCTCCTCCGCAGGACGGCGCGGGCGGTTCGGAAGCAGCCTGCACTCTGCAATGCGGTCGATGCGGTAGCTTGAAATATTTTCGTGCGGCTCCGTGCAGCAGAGCAGATAATACTGCCCGTGCGAAACCGCAATCTCATACGGGCTGACGGTGTATATCTTCGGATTTCCCTCCGAATCCGTGCGCGGAACCGGACGGGGCTGCATCTGCGCGTCCGTGCGGTAGGTGCAGTAGGCAAACTGCACCATGACGCCGCTTTGCATCGCTTCGCAGAGCAGCTCGACCGTGAACAGCAGCTGCGGATTCGCCGCACGGTGCAGATAGACCGGAGAGGCAGATGCCGCATGCTCCGAAAAAGACGGCGCGGCATGCTTTTGCAATTTCCCGAGCAAAGTCTCCCGCTGTGCATCGGGCAGTGCCGGCACCGCAGCAAGCAGGTCGCAGAGCAGACGCAGCTCACTGCTTTCCAGATCCGGTTCGAGATACCAGCCGGTCTGCATCGAAGCATCGCCGCCCTCCGCATTCTGCCGCGTAATCGCCGTCGAATTCAGCGGACAGCCCGCCTCTTTGAGATCATCCAGATAGGTTTTGAGCGTGCGGCGGTTCAGCGCGATGCCAAACCTCGCCTCCATGCGGTCACGAAGCTGCTGCTGGGACATCCGGTGGTTTTCATCGGTTTCCTCCCGCAAAAGCTGCAACAGCCGCAGCACGGCAATCTGTTTCATGATGCCGCGTCCTCCTCTCTGTCAAACACCGCATGGCGGTACAGTTCCAGATTTGCGTCAAAGTCCACGGCAAGCACCATCGCACCGTTCGGCGCGTACTGATCGCTGTATGTCCCGTCGGCAGGCAGACGCAGAGACTGCTTTTCATAGCGGAACAGTCTGACCGGAAGCGTCAGAGATAACCCGTAGAGCCGTGCCGCGGAGATATTGGTCGCGATTTCCGGCAGCACCCGGCTCAGCATCGCAGAGATGCCGGAATAGCCAAGATGTCCTGCATTTTGCAGCAGTCCGCTCAATACCGTCCTCTGCCGCTCGGTGCGCTCAAAATCCGCATTGCCGACATAGCGGATGCGCGAATAGGAAAGTGTCTGTTTGCCGTTCAGCAGGAATGTGCCTCCGCCGGACAGAAAATCCGCATCCGCCGGATCCCCCATGATGCCGTTGACTTCATTTTTCAGAATCTCATTGACCGCCTGTGCCTCACGGTCAGAGAGCGTAATCTCCACGCCGCCGAACGCATCGACCAGATTGACAAAGCCCGCAAAGCCAATGCAGATGTATTCATCCACTGCGATATTGAAATTGTTGACCACCGTATCCATCAGCAGATCGGCACCGCCGTATGCATAAGCCGCATTGAGCTTGTCCGTCCCGTATCCGGGAATGCTGACATACGAATCACGGAGCAGCGATGTCAGTGTGATTGTCCGGTTTCTGCGGCTGATGCTCATGAGCATGATCGTATCGGCTCTGCCGGTTTCCTCGCCGCGGCTGTCTGTGCCGATCAGCAGAATATTATGCACCTTTTTGTCGGACACCGCAACGGCTGTTGTGATGCTGCGGCTGCCTGTTTCCGTCCGCCGCATCTGTTGAATTGCAAAAACGGACAGCGCGGAATAAAAGCCGAACAGCAGCAGCGCGAACGCACAAATCACAATCAGCACGCGCACAAACGGATTTGCGTGTGTCCGCTTCCGGCGGCGCGGCTTTTTCTGCTGCTTTTTCGGCTGCGGCGCACGGCGAACCGGTGCTTCCGGCGCGCGGCGAACCGGCTGCTCTAAATCGGTATTGTGCATTGACGCGCGGCGAACCGGCATCCCCTGCGGTGTGCTGCTACCGCTGCTCACCGATGCAGGCGGCGGCTGCGGCGGAAGTTGTTTGGTATCGGACAAAGAATTGCGTTCTTTCATGGATGTTCCCTTCTTTTATTTTTCATGCTGTTTCTTTGTTGGATTGCGGCACATGTTCCTGATATAAATCAGAATTTGTCATGTTTTTATTATCCAGTATCCATTATATGCATAATTGTCATTTGTACCGACCAATAAATTGCCGGATTTGACAAAGCCATATTTTTGAGCTGCATCTATGCGTTCAATTGCGTAAAGTGGTAT
>JAZQNP010000052.1:0-7789 GCA_045627405.1 Oscillospiraceae bacterium
TCCGCTGACAAAGACGAAGCCGTGCTGACCTTTGTGCAGATCACGGCGGAAGCAAATCTTCGCTCACGGCGCATCACGCTTGCAGGACTTTGTCCCGATGCGGTGTATCATTACACACTCGACGGCAGAGAATACCAAAAAACCGGTGCATATCTCATGCAGTGCGGCATTCTGATCCGCAATCTCTGGGGCGATATGCAGAGCGTGCAGATCCTGCTGCGTGCGGACACATAACCCGTCCGCATCCAAAACCGAAAGAGGTACCATTATTATGAAGCACAGAAAAAAAATCCTGACCGCAGCACTTGCGGCATCCGTCCTGATGAGTACATCCGCCTGTGCGGGCGGCTCTGATGCCGTGCAGTGTACATTCGGCAATGTCGCAATCGGCGGCGGCGGCTATATCACCGGCATCATTTACAGCAAAACCGAAGAGGGGCTGAAATACTGCCGCACAGACATTGGCGGTGCGTACCGGTGGAGCAGCAGGGATACGCAGTGGGTTCCGATCACCGACCATCTCGGCGGTGTCGGCGGCGATGACTGGAATCTCATCGGCATCGAATCCGTCGCAACGGATCCGGTCGAGCCAAACCGCGTCTACCTCTCCTGCGGTACCTATGCCAACAGCAACGGCGCGATCCTCGTCTCCGAGGATTACGGCGAGACATGGGAGCAGGTCGATATGCCGTTCACAATGGGCGGCAACCAGTCGGGCAGAGGCGTCGGAGAACGCCTGATGGTCAACCCGAAAAACAACGCACAAGTCTTCTGCGGCTCGCGCAGCGACGGACTCTATGTCTCCAATGACTACGGCAAAACATGGGAGAAATGCACCGCGCTGCCCTCCGACGGCGACTACTATCAGGAGAAGAACCAGATCGGCGTCATGTGGGTCGAATTCGATCCGGTCAGCAATGATATGTTTGTCGGCGTGGCAAATAAAAACGGGAGCTGCATCTACCGCTCTTCCGATGCCGGACAGAGCTTCACCGCACTGCCGGCACAGTATCCGGGCTATTTCCCGGTGCAGGCGGAGATCTCCGAAAACGGCTATCTCTATCTGTGCTATTCCGACAGCTGCGGTCCGAACGCCGCCTCGACGGCAGGTGCCGTCGCGCGCTGTCAGCTCTCTTCGGGTACCTTTGAAGATATTACGCCGCAGTGCAGCGGCAACCGCTACGGCGGCTTCTCCGGCATCTCCGTGGACGGCAGCGATCCCAATGTCATCGTCTGCGGCACGCTGGGCTTCTGGGATTCCCACGGCGAAAACCTCTATCGCTCGACCGACGGCGGCGATACCTGGACGCCGTTCTTTACAACCGAGGAGAAGAACTATGTGATGGATGTCTCCGATGCGCAGTGGCTCACATGGGGCAGAGACGAGGCGCAGACCGGCTGGTGGATGGCAGACGTCGAAATCGACCCGTTCAACAGCGACGTCGTCTCGTGGGGTACCGGCGCAACGCTCTACTCCACCACCAATCTGACACAGCTCGGCAGCGGTACGCCCGTCACGGTCGCCTTCAATGCGTTCGGCATCGAGGAGACGGCTGTCTTCAAGGTCGTTTCCACGCCGGTCACGAACGGTTCCCCGCAGCTTTACTCCATCATGGGCGACCTGACCGGCTTTGCTCATCTCGATGTCGCAGTGCGTCCCGATGCCGCCCATTTCATGAACAACGGCACATCGTCCGATCTCGCGGCAGCATGGCAGAACGGCAATATCGCCGCATATACCAATGACAACGCGCGCGCAGGCTCCCTGATTGTGACCAGAGACGGCGGCGCGACCTGGGAAACCATCGGCAAGCCCGATTCCTCAACGGGCGGCACCGTCGCGTTCAATGCGGACGGCAGCAAGCTCTTCTGGATTCCCGCGACCCTCTCGGGCAATGTCTATTTCACCGATGATTTCGGCGCGACATGGTATATTTCCGGCGGCTTGGGCATGGGCTCCAAGCTCTATCCGGATAAGCTCGATCCGAATGTCATCTATGCGACCTCCGGCGGCAGCATTTACCTTTCCGAAAACGGCGGCGTCAGCTTCACCGCAACCGGTCTGACCGTCTCCGACGGCAGTGAGCTGGTTCCCTCTGCCGAGGCTGCGGGCTTCCTCTGGATCCGCTCCGGCACAAGCCTCTCTTACTCCGAGGACTTCGGAAAGACGATGACCTACCTCAAAGGCGTCTCCGCAAACGCAATCGGCGTCGGCAAGGCAAAGAACGACGGCGACCCGATGGTACTGTATTTCCTCGGCAATGCCAATGAACAGGGCGGCGGCGTTTACATGACCGCCGACCACGGCAAGCATATCACCAAGCTCACAACCGACGCGGACGGCTTCGGCAATATCACCTATTCCATCACCGGCGATGCGACAACCTACGGCAGATTCTATTTCGCCACCAACGGCAGAGGCATCGTCATGGGAGACATTGCATCGTGACAAAAACGGTAAAGCGAAAACTCCGGCGGTCGCTGATTGCGTGGAGCATTCTGCTGCTGATCTGCATTGTGCTGTTTCTGCTCGGCTGGAAGGGCGTGATCTGGTTCAACATGCCCTCCAAGCGGAAATATCCCGTGCGCGGCGTCGATGTCTCGCATTATCAGGGCGACATCGACTTTGAAACCATCGCGCAGCAGGGCATCTCCTTTGCATTCATTAAGGCGACGGAAGGCTCCGGCACGACCGATGAACGGTTCGCGGAAAACTGGGCAAATGCCCGTGCAGCCGGTCTTTCTGCCGGTGCATATCACTTTTTCAGCTTCGACAGCGGCGGCGGGACACAGGCGGATAATTTCATCGCTGCCGTTCCCGCAGAGGAACACGCGCTGCCGCCGGTCATCGACCTCGAATATTACCGCTCCGACGATCTGCCCGATGCCGATACCGTGCGCGAAAACCTCGCGGAGCTGCTCGGCAGACTGCATGCAGAATACGGGAAAACCCCGATCATCTATACCACCGGCACCTGCTATTCAGATTATCTGGAAGATGCCGACCTCGGCACGGACTATCTGCTCTGGATCCGCAGTGTGCTGACGCCGCCGGCGTCCTCGCTGGACTGGTCATTCTGGCAGTATAACCCCCGCGGCATCCTCGACGGCTGCACCGGCGGAACGGAATATATCGACCTCAATGTGTTCCGCGGCTCATTGGAGGAGCTGCAAGCACTGGGATAAGGAAAGGAGGAGCCAATGATCACAAACAAGATTTTTGTTCTGACGGCTGCACTCTGTATCTTTGCAATCGCTTTTCCGGTCGTGCTGCTGATTCTCTGGCGCAAGCAAACCAAAGCACCGCTGCTTCCGGCACTCTTCGGCGCACTGACCTTTCTGCTCTTTGCGATGGTGCTGGAACAGATCCCGGCATATTTTCTGGTTGTTCACGAAAATCCTGTATCTTCGTTTGTTTTATCTCATACATGGTGCTATGCGATCGTCGGCGCACTGCTCGCCGGTATCTTTGAGGAAACCGGAAGATTCTGTGCATTTTCCCTGCTGAAAAAGAGCCACACCGCAAAGCAGACCGCGATTACCTACGGCATCGGACACGGCGGCTTTGAATGTCTTCTCCTGGTCGGCATCTCGTCAGTCGAGATGTTTGTCTTTGCCGTGATGATCCGCACCGGAACATGGGACACGCTGCTTTCACAGCTTCCCGCAGAGTCGCTTGACCAGATGCAGCAGGTGCGCGAAAGCCTCGAAACGATGACAGCGGCGGCGGCTCTGCTCTCCATGTGGGAGCGCGTCTGTGCCGTGACCTTCCATATTGCGATGTCGGTGCTGGTGTTTTTCAGCGTACACCGCAAAAACCGGCGGTATCTCTATCCGCTGGCAATCCTCCTGCACATGGGGCTGGACATCTTCGCCGCGCTCTATCAGAGCGGTGTGTTCAGCATCTATACGGCTGAGCTCCTGATTACCGTATTCACGGTTCTCACAGTCGTACCGGTTTTTCTCCGGTATCGCAAAGCCCCGGAGCAACCGGCAAATTGAGAAAGGAGTCCTGTTGCTATGCGCGTCATCACAGGCACCGCCCGCGGCAGAAAGCTGCTGACACCAGAGGGCATGGAAACCCGCCCGACCACCGATAAGGTCAAGGAGGCGATCTGCTCTGCACTGCAATTTGATTTTCCCTCTTCGCGTGTCCTCGACCTCTTTGCAGGCAGCGGACAGATGGGCATTGAGGCACTGAGCAGAGGCGCGGCACATGCCGTTTTGACCGACAGTGCAGCCGATGCCGTGCGCTGCATCAAGCAAAATATTCGTACCTGTGGCTTTTCTGAGATTGCAGAGGTGCTGCGGACCGATGCGTTTTCCTATTTGCAGCATTGCTCCGATCGCTTTGACATCGCCTTTCTCGACCCGCCGTATCACCGCGATACGCTCGCGCAGGTGCTGCCGCTGCTCGCACCGCATATGACAAAAAACGGCATCATTGTCTGTGAACATGAGCCGGAATGCAAATTGCCGCATACAATTCTCAATTTTGACTTGCAAAAGCAGAAAAAGTATGGTAAAATAACAGTAAGCATCTATCGCGGCATCACGGAAGAAACGTGAACCAGGCGTTGCCGCAGAGAAAGGAGCGCGCATATGGCTGAACAGATCCGCCGCATCGCGGTTTGTCCCGGCAGCTTCGACCCCGTCACCTTCGGTCATCTCGATATTATCAGCCGTGCCTCCAAGCTGTTTGATAAGGTCATCGTGCTGGTCTCGACCAATCTCGACAAAAAACCGGCGTTCACCCTCACCGAACGCCTGCTCATGATCGAACAGGTCACAGGCGATTACGAAAATGTCATCATCGACATCCTCGAAGATGAACTGCTCGCGGATTATGTCCGCAGAGTCGGTGCCTCCGCAATCGTCAAGGGTCTGCGCGCCGTCACCGACTTTGAATATGAATTCCAGATGGCACTCGGCAACAAAAAGCTCGTCCCCGAAGCCGAGACCGTCTTTCTGACGACCGCTGCCGAGAATATGTATCTCAGTTCCAGCATCGTCAAGCAGATTGCCGCACTCGGCGGCGATATTTCCAGCTTTGTTCCGGCGGAAATCCTGCCGGTCATCAATACCCGCCTGCTACGCGTGCGCAAGCCGACGGACATCACCCCCGACACGCGCCAGCATCTTTGGCAGGAGGTACAGCAATTTGCACAAACAATCAGAAAGGATGAAACAACATGAGCGTATTTGATCTTCTGGACGAAATGGACGACATGCTCGACAATGCCAAGGCTTTCCCGCTTGCCGCGCACAAAATCATCATCGACGGCGACCGCCTGCGTGAGCTGGTCAACGACATCCGTCTGGCAATGCCGAAGGAGATGAAGCGCGCACAGACCATCGACTATGACTGCGACCGCATCATGAAGGAAGCACAGCAGAACGCTGAAAATATCATTCATGAGGCAGAAGAGCGTGCAAAGGGTCTGGTAGCAGAGAGCGTCATCGTCGATGAGGCAAAGCACAGAGCGCATGAGATCCTCGCAAAAACTAAGACCAAGTGCGACCAGACCAAGGCGGCTACCTCCAATTATGTGCTGCAATCGCTGCAATCCACAGAGGAGCAGATCGCCGCTCTGCTGGAACAGGTGCAGAAAGAACGCGCAAACTGGGAAGAGAATTGACCCGCAAACGGTTTTTTCTGATCCTGCTGATGCTGCTCTGGATGGGGCTGATGTTCTGGTTTTCCGCACAGTCCGGCACCGATTCCGCCGCAATGAGCGGAAAGCTGCTGCGCTGGGTCTTTGCACATATCCCGCATTGGGACAGTCTCACGGATGCACAGCAGCGGCTGCGCATCAAGGCGTTTCATAACGCGTTCCGCAAGCTGGCACATTTTTTTGAATATGCGGTACTCGGTATCTTTGCCTCGCTGGTGATGCGGCAGTTTCCTGCAAAGAATGACGGCAATCAAATCCGGCAGCGCGTGCGGTGTCTTTTGATACCGGCGTGCTTTGCTTTGCTCTGCGGTGCCGTCGATGAGCTGCACCAGTCCTTTGTGCCGGGCAGAAATCCCTTTCCGCTCGATGTCGTGATCGACTTCGCCGGTGCCTGCCTCGGCATCCTCATCCTGAAACTGATCCTCGACCGCCGCCCCCCACAGAACACCTGAGGGAAATCAATATTTATCAGCATCATTGAGAGATGTTTTGAGGACTCTCACGCTCCGCAGTTGAGTTTGCGATGCAAACATCAAGCCCTCAAACTCCCGCTGAGGGGATAGCGATCCCCTCAGACTCCCCTATATAAAAATCCCCGTCCCCATAAAGGCTGCGCTGATATAGAAGTTTTATGCCATAGTATTTCTGATATTCAGTCAGAAGTACTATGGCGTTTCTATTGACAGACCTTCAATGCTGTGCTATAATTGCTACTAACAAAAATCGAAGTTTGTAAGGGTGAAGAAAATGAATTATAAAGTAATTGACAAAGAGATATATTATCGTAAAGGCGTATTTCGCCACTTTACGGAAGATTGCAAGTGCTCAACCTCGATAACGTCGAGAATAGACGTAACAGAGCTCGTCACACATTCAAAGAACACAGGAACGAAGTTTTATGTCAATTTCCTGTATATTCTTTCAAAGGTTATGAATTCACGTGAAGACTACAGAATGGGATACCTTTGGCAGACAGATGAGCTGATCTGCTATGACGTGATCAATCCAACACAGTATGTTTTCCATGAAGATACGGAAACCTGTACGCCTGTTTATACGAAATACGATGAGGACTATGAAAAGTTCTACGCTGCCGCATTGCTGGATGTTGAAGAGGCAAAGAAGACAAGGGAATACGGTCTGGATATAGTGAACCATCCCAACTGGTTTGATGCGTCGTTTATATCTTGGCTTTCCTATGATTCACTTCATCTTGAACTTCCCGATGGAAATCTATATTTTGCGCCGATCATTAACTGGGGAAAATACAGAGAAGAAAACGGTAGGCTTGTCATGCCTGTGACTGTTCGTCTAAATCATGCAATCGCTGATGGCTATCTGGTTGCAAACGTATTTCGTCTCTTGGAACAAGAAATCAAGTCTTTCATGAAGCTCTAATCGCTAAATCAGAATTTATACCAGTCTTTTTATTTTAATATAAAAGCACGGGTTTGTAACATATTCCATATAAATCGGTCTGCCCGTATATTCCATATATGCTTTAAAACGTTCTGAAATGGCTGGTGCTTGTATTATATCTATCGCTTTCTCCTTAGAGAAAAATGCCGTTTCTGAATTTTCGACCGACGGTCTTGGTGTGCCACCTTTTGTAGTGCAGATAAAGTCAAGTAGCAACTTTGTGGGCACTTCTTTTACACCATTATATCCAGCATATTTGTTTGTGTTAGAGGTTATGCAGAACAATTCATCAACAGAAACATCAATGCCCGTTTCCTCCATTATCTCCCTTTTTAAGCCGTCAATCACATTTTCACCGACTTCAATGATACCTCCCGGAAATTCCCAACCACGGCGATTATTTTTCACCAAAAGCACCTTATTGTTCTCGTTTATCACTATTCCGCCTGCGGCAATAATGTGTGTTGGCAACACATATTCTGTATTCTCCATTTCATATGATCTCCTTTTTAATTACAATTGTAAATTCCGATTTATGCTAGTAATTATAGCACAGTATTGAAGGTCTGTCAATAGAAACGCCATAGTACTTCTGACTTTGCATCAGAAATACCATGGCTTAAAACTTCTATATGAGTACCGACCTTAAGGGGACGGGGATTTCTGCATAGGGAGGTTCGGAGGGACCGCCGTCC